>DASZWK010000075.1:0-22579 GCA_035546235.1 Xanthobacteraceae bacterium
TTCTAAGCGAGAAACGTCCCTAACACAACGTTGATGGGACGTTGCCGTGCCGCCGTCCGCGTATTCGCTGTCAGAGGACATTCGCGCCACTTTCGTGCGCGTCCTTGCGTATATGGGCGGACTTGGGTTGGTTGCCATCGCGGCGGCGAGCATTTTTCATGTGTCGGCGGTGGTTGGCGCCGGTTCCGGACCGCATTCGCAGTGGAGCGAGGTCGAGCGCCCCTCTCCGGCCTTCGAGCTGGCGATGCCCGAACTGGCGGCCATTCCGGCCAACTATGCGATCTCGAGGCGCGCCGCCGACGGCGCCCGCAAGGACGTGCTGACCTGGGGCACCGCGGCCGAGCGCGGCTTCTTCGTGCGCGTCGAAATCTACCGATCCGGCGATCGGACCGAGCCGTTCATCGATCCGGACAGCGAGGTCGCTGTGCGAATCGTCGGCTATACGATCACCGACGACGTCAAACCGGTGGGGCGCATCGCCAGCAAATTCGGCGCGGTCCCGCTTGTCGATTTCGCCATCGCGGCCCGTGGCCGTGAACGACGCTGCCTCGGCTTTGCCCGCGCATTCGCGCAACCGTCGATGCAGATCGCCGGCTGGTATTGCAGTCCGGGCGACGAGATCGTCGACCGGGCCGCGCTGGCGTGTGTGCTGGATCGGCTCACCATGCTTTCGGCGGGGGGTGACTCCAGCCTCGATGCAATGTTCGCCCGCGCCGAGATCAAGCGAACGTTCTGCGGGCGCCGCGATCCGATCTTGGCGGCGACGCCCGGGCACACCGGGTCGATTGCAGGCCGCCATGGCCGGAACCTCCGCCATATCGGGTTGCGTGAAACGATTCGGCTGCGCTGATCGCCGGCGCATAGGTGATTTCGGGCGAGCCTCTTTCCAAGGTCAACAAGAGCATGCTTCGTTAGGAGCGCCGCTCGCCGCCGGCAGGCGGGCGTGCAATTTACCATGCGGGTACAAGAAGCGGGAGGAACGAATGACGACGCTGGTCATCGGAGCGGGGCTGATCGGATCGCAGGTCGCGCGCATCCTGGTCGAGCGCGGCGAGAAACCGGTGCTGATGGACGTCGCTGCGCAGACGCAGGCGATCGGCCAGATCGTCGATCTCGACAAAGTGACCCCGATCCAAGGCGACGTGCTGCGTCCGCTGTCCATCGTCGACGCCCTCAAGAGCCACGGCATCACGCGGATCGCTCATACGGCCGCCTATCCGTTGCTGACGGTGGGCGCGCAGCGCGAACCGTATGCTGCGATCAACCTCAACATCATGGGCACCGTGAACGTGTTGGAGGCCGCGCGCGTCGTCGGTCTCAAGCGCGTCGTGGTGTCGTCGTCGAGCGTGCTCAACTCCTATTTCGACGGCGGCCAGGACGGCGGCGACTTCGGCCGGGAGGAGGCGTTCCCGCGCCCGACGACGTTCTATGCGGCGACCAAGCAGGCGGTCGAAAGCATCGGCCTCAACTACGCCAAGTGGTGCGGCGTCGAATTCGCCGGGCTGCGTTATGGCGCGGTGTTCGGGCCGTGGAGCGGCTCAGGCGGCGGCGGGCCATCGAACATCATCCGCGAGGCTTTGCGCAACGCGCTGGCGGGGAAAGAGGCGACGGTGCCGCCGGGCGCGATGGAATGGGTCTATTCCAAGGATGCGGCCCGCGGCACGGTGCTGGCGCTCGAAGCGAAAGATTTGGGCTCCGGTGTCTTCAACATCACAATGGGCGCGCTGGCTCAGCCGGGCGAGTTCGCCGCGGCGATCGGCGCGGTCGTACCGGGCGCCAAGGTAAGGTTCGACGCACCGCCGAGTGCGCGCGTGGCGCTGACCAACCGCGATAGCCACGCCGACTTGAGCCGCGCCAAGCGGTATCTCGGCTATGAGCCGGAGTTTCCGTTACAAAAGGCAGTCAACGACCTCGCGCTGTGGATGCGGCACCACGCGGGATGATCATCTCTTCCCCCCGGCGGCACATCCATTTCGACTAAGAGATTTCTCCAATGTCAGACCCTGAGACCGCGGCCGGATCGGCCGCCGCTGCGGACAGCAGCTTCGATCCGGCGGCCGCGGGCTGGGAGCCTTACGGCGACGACGGCTTCATCGGGCTGGTCGGCCCGTTCTGGGCGCGTCCGTCAGGCGACAGCTACCTCTACGCGTTCAAAGCCGAACACAAGCATCACAATCGCCGCGGCATCGTCCAGGGCGGCATGCTGATGACGTTCGCGGACCGCGCCATGGGCATGACCTGCTGGTACGCCAACGAGCGCCAGCCGCAGGCAACCGTGCATCTCGACGTCCATTTCGTCGAAGCGGTTCAGATCGGCGAATTCGTTGAAGCCAAGTGCCGCATTGTGCGCCGGACCCGTTCGCTGATTTTCATGGCCGCCGACCTCGTGGTTGGCACACGCGTAGTGGCGACCGCGAACGGAGTCTGGAAGACGCTTGGGAAATAGCAGGCGGCGGGCCGATCACTCTCCGGCGGCATCCCTGCCATGCAAGGGTCATGGTGAGCACCGCGCCAGGTGACCACCTGCACAAGGTCGCGTCCAGGTGTAATACGGTGTGACGCCGACACGAGGAAGAAGTGAAATATGGACGCCCTCACCAAACCAAGAAGCAAAGCAAAAATCGCGCGGGGCCGTGCCTACCCCGATCTCCACGATCACGTTCGCAGCCTAGACAGCGCTGGACTGCTGATCACGGTTGATCGTCCGATCAACAAGGACACCGAGATGCACCCCTTGGTGCGCTGGCAGTTCCGCGGCGGCATCGAGGAAAAGGACCGCAAGGGGTTCCTCTTCACCAATGTGGTCGACGGCAAGGGCCGCAAATACGACATCCCGGTCCTGGTCGGCGCGCTTGCCGCCAATCGGGAGATCTATCGTATCGGCATCGGCTGTCCATTTGAGGAAATCGACGCCCGCTGGATGGAAGCCGCGCGCCACCCGATCGCGCCGCGCGTCGTCGACGATGCGCCGTGCCATGAGATCGTCATTACCGGCAAGGACCTCGACAAACCCGGCAATGGGCTCGACGGCATTCCGCTGCCGATCTCGACGCCGGGCTGGGATGTCGCGCCCTACGCCACGCTGTCGCAATACATCACCAAGGATCCCGATACCGGCATCCAGAACATGGGCAATTACCGCGGTCAGGTGAAAGCGCGGCGCCGGCTAGGCATGAATCCGTCGCTCGAACTGCGGCCCGGCATCTACAACCATTGGGAAAAGCTGCGCGCCCGCGGCTTCAAGAAACTTCCATGCGCGGTGGTACTTGGCGCACCGCCCTGCATCACCTTCGCGTCGGTGCAAAAATTGCCCGAAAGCCTCGACGAACTCCATGTCGCCGGCGCACTGGTCGGCGCGCCTATCAACGTGGTCAAGGCCAAGACTGTCGACCTTTTGGTGCCCGCGGAAGCCGAGATCGTAATCGAGGGCTTCATCGATACCGAATATCTCGAGCCGGAAGCGCCCTTCGGCGAATCGCACGGCCACGTCAATTTGCAGGAATTCAACGCCTACATGGACGTGACTGCAATCACGCGCCGCCGCGACGCTATTCTCACCTCGATCATCTCCCAGGTGACGCCGTCGGAATCGAGCCTGATCAAGCGCATCGGCATGGAGCCACTTTTTCTGAGTTTTCTGCGCGACACGCTCGGAATCAAGGGCATCAAGCGCGTGTCGATGCACGAGCCGCTCACCAACATCCGCAAGGTCATCGCACTCGTCTGCGAACGTGACATGCCGCCGACCGAAGTGTGGCGCGCGCTTTACGGCGCGGCCGTGTTACATCGCGCCGCCGGCAAATACGTCATTGCGCTCAACGACGATATCGACCCGGAAAACGCCGACGCGATTTTCTGGGCGATGTCCTACCGCGCCAATCCAACGCTCGACCTCCACATCCTGCCGCACCGCGATCAGGGGCACGGACCGCGCAGCAAACGCAACGGCGGACAGGATGCATCGGTGCTGATCGACGCGACCCTGAAAGAGGATTTTCCCCCGATCTCGCTGCCCAAGCGGCCCTACATGGAGCGCGCCAAGGCGATCTGGGAGGAACTTGGACTGCCGAAACTCAAACCGGAGTCGCCATGGTTCGGCTATTCGCTCGGCGAATGGTCGCCCGACCTCGATGAAGCCGCCGAGCGCGCGACGCGGGGAGATTATTTCGAGATGGGAAAAGCTCTGGAAAAACGCCGGCGCAAGGACCTGCGAATGAATACCGAAGTCCGCAACGTCAAGGAACGCATCGCAAAGCCGAAAAAGCGGCGTTGAGCAGCTCCTATGGCGACGACTTCCGCTCGCACGGGCGAAATCCGCGTGTTGTCCGCTGCCGCGATGCGCGAGATCGTTGTCGAACTCGGCGAGAAGTATGCGCCCACCGGCATTAAGCTCGTGCCCGAATTTACCCGCTCGCCACTCGTGCGCGACCGCATCGGCGACCGCGAGCCCTTCGACATCGCCGTTACCACGCAGGCGCGGATCGGCGAGCTGGCCAAGGCAAACAAGGTCATCGCCGAGACCGTCATCGCACTGGCGCGCTCGCACATCGGCGTGGCCGTGAAATCCGGCCAGCCCAAACCCGACATCGGCTCGGTGGCGGCGTTCAAGCGTGCGCTCCAAACGGCGCGCTCAATTGCTTGCGCCGATCCGGCCTTCGGCACCGCCAGCGGGCTCTATCTGGCGGACCTGTTCGCACGGCTCGGACTGGCCGCGGAGCTCAAAAGCGAAAATGCGTCTCGTTGGCGCCGAAGGCGGCGAGGCAGTTGTCGTGTGCGCAGCTGTCGCCAACGGCGAAGCCGAACTTGGCCTGCAACAGATTGCCGAGATTGTCGCCGTGCCAGGGGTCGATCTCGTTGGCCCACTGCCTTCTGAAATTCAGCACCCGACGGTCTTTACAGCCGCGGTCCCTTCGGCTGCGCCACGGCCGGATCTGGCGCGCGACTTCATAAAATTCCTCGCTTCGCCGGAGGCGAAAGCCGTCGTCTCAGCGCACGGCATGGAGCCGATCCAATTCAGCGCGGACTAGGTCCCGTAGTTCTTGCTAAGATAGTCGGCGATCGCCTTCGCGTCAGCGTCGTCGATCGGCGCTCCCATCGCCTTGATCATCTTAGTGACCTCGGCGTTCCAGCCAGCAGCGTTCAGGAACGGCGAGTTCATCGGAATATAAGCGAGGCTGTGACAGGTCCCGCAGTTGCGCTCGACCGCGTCAAGGCCAGGACCGGGCTTGAGCTTGATTTGCTGCAATTGGCTCTGCGCCAAGGCCGGAACAGCAAACATCGTCGCCAAGAAAGCAATAACAAATCTTCGCATGATCCGCCCTCCCCTCAGCCGGCGTTCAACGTGACGCGCTGCATGACGTTGTTATGATATCCTGCCGGATTAAAGATCAGCGTCGCCGTCTGAGTCTGACCGATTGCGTTTATGGCGTTCGCCATCACCGTGACTTTGCCGCGCTTGGCACTGATATCGAAACTCCACGGCCGGAAGGCAAAACGGCCAAGGTCCTGACCCACCTTTGCCTGGGCCCAGGTCTTGCCGTCGTCGGTTGAGACTTCGACGGCACGGATTCCGTAGCCTCCGTCCCATGCGAGTCCGCTGACCGTGATCTTGCCGGCTTTTACGCTGGCGCCATCGCGGTGGCTGGTGATCAGCGAGTTGACCACCATTTCGGTGATGGGAGTACTGGTGGCATTTTCCTGGCTGACGAACCGCGCCACGACCGGGAATTTTCCGATCGGAATGCGATAGGCCGGATTCATCCAGAACCCCCCCTGCGGCTTGGTCAGCGCGGTCACCGAGATGAGATGCTTCATCCAGTACGTGCCGGTCCAGCCGGGCACGATCAGACGCGCCGGGAAGCCGTTAAAATGCGGCAGCGGCGCGCCATTCATTTCGTAGGCTATCAAGGTGGACTCATCGACGGCCTTCCAGACCGGCAGACTTTTGATGAAGTCGGGTGTCTTGTCGATCACCGGACCGTCGGCGCCATTGAACGCGATCTCGATCGCTTCAGGCTTCAGTCCGATCGTCGCCAGCACGTCCTTGAGCCGGGCGCCTTTCCAACGCGCACAGCCCATGGCTCCAAACCCCCATTCGACGCCGGCGACGTGCGGCTGCGACAGGCCGCGCCGGTTGCCCGAACATTGATTGACCGCGACGACTTCGTAGGCGGGCATTTTCTTGAGCGCGTCGAGCGTAATCTCGGTCTGCCCGTTGGCGCCTTCGCCCCCGACTGCGATCTTGTAGGTCTTGGCATCCACTTCGGGGATGTTAGACAGGTGGTAGCGGACGAAGAATTCATCGTTGGGCGTGATCGGCGTGCGGAAATATTCCAGCGGCGCCTCGTAGTTCGGTCCGCGATCCGCCAATCTGATGAGCGGCTTCTTGCCCGGAAGCGTCGCCATCGTGGCGTAACTCGAAATGCCGGATGGCACTCCCGGAGTAAGCTCCGTGGCGGCAGATTGTGCCCATGAAGGATTTGTGAGACTCAGTCCGGTGCCGGCGAGCGCGGCGCCCGCACTGGCCTGACGCAACAGCGTGCGGCGACTTACAGCCGCCGAAAAAAAGCTGCCCATGGGACTCCTCCCTGTGGTTGGCGCGCCCTCAGTTCTGTCAAAGGCGTCGCCGGCTTTGGCCTTCATCAAGGCCCTGCGCGGGAATAATGTCGCAGAAACACGGGAAGCGAAAGCATGTTATTCTGCCGCATCGGCCAAGCGCGAAATTGAAGGGCTTTGGCCGCCGTTTTCCGGCTGCGCTGCGGAGCCGCCGAAGGGATCGCAAGGCGCTGTTGCGGCGGGCCGAAGCACGATAGAGTTATGCGACAGCAAAGCGAGGCCACATGCGCGCCATAGCGGTTATTGCGGCAGTACTGACCGTTTCCACCGCCCTTGCCGGCGCGGCCAATGCCGCGGCCAAGAAGCGATATCATCCCGTGGTGGAGCGATCTGCGGCCGGCACGGTGATTCAGCCGACCCGGACAATCATCCACAATCGCGACGGCACCACGACGATCATCGTGACGCCGCGCCACCGCTCCTATCTCAATCCGGGCACAGAAGTGTCCGTGGGCGAGGGCAGCACGCACGATTACATGCTGCCGCCGGGCGGCGACCCGGGCAGGCCGAATTGGTTTTATGGTCCAGGCGATGCGACGGGCGGCGCGTTCATGATTTCGCGTCCGTATTATCTGCCGGGCATCAACACCAATACGCCGTACTGAGGCGCGCCTCAGACTGACGGTGCGTCAGCGGGCGGTGCTGTCCGCTCGTAAATGCCTTTTGTCGTCACCACGAAATCGATGCGCCCGTCGGCCAGCGCTCGCAGGCACTCGGACGGCTTATTGACGATCGGCTCTTCATGAACGTTGAAGCTGGTGTTGACCAGAACCGGCAGGCCGCTCACGCGCTCGAAGGCCGCGAGGATGTCGTAGTAAAGCGGATTGGTGGCGCGCTCGATGGTTTGCGGCCGCGCCGACCCGTCGACATGCACCACCGCCGCAATGCGCTCGCGCCATTCCGGCTTCACGTTGCAGGTGATGGTCATGAAGCGGCACGCATAGGCATTGACCGGATTGATGTCGAAGACGGACGCGGCCTTCTCGGCGGCAATCACCGGCGCGAACGGCATGAATTCGGAGCGAGCCAGCCGATTGTTCAACAGATCGTGGGTCTCCCGGCGTGATGGATTTGCCAGGATCGAGCGCGCTCCCAGCGCCCGCGGACCGTATTCCATCCGCCCGGTATAGATTGCGCCAAGCTGGCCGTCATTGAGCCGCCGCGCCGCGCCTTCGACCGGTGCTTCCGCCGTCCGGTGAATTCCGGACGCAGAATTCAGCACGTCGTCAATCACGCCGGTGTAATCGCAGCCGAAATACACATCGCGCAATTCGCGCCGCTGTGCGAGCCAGGCAGGCAGGCCATCGCGTTGCAGCAAATAACATAGCGCGCCGCCCGCCGGCAGGCCTTCGTCACCCATGGCCGGGTAGATGAAGATTTCGTCGATCGGCAGCTTTTCGACGAGCAGACGATTGAGGCGCACATTGGCGAAAGCCCCGCCGGCCAAGCCGAGATGCTGGGTCTCGTGACGTGCGAGGAGCCGGCTGATCGACAGCAGCATCGTGTCTTCAAGCACTTTTTGAATCGATGCTGAGGCATCTTCCCGACTGACCGGCGCGGCAAGATCGCGGATAAAGGCCATCACGTCGTGGTCACTGCGAAAATCTGAAAAGACGCGGCCGGTATCGTCGACGGAAAATCGCGCCGCGATCTTCTCAGCTAGAACCGGCTGGCCGAACGCGGCGAGCCCGGTCAGCTTGCCTTCGTGACGCAGCGGCATGAAGCCGAGCGCCGCCGTCATCGCCATGTAGGCATAGGCAATGCTGTCCACGGGCAGCGGCTGAATCAGACATTCCTCGCCGCCATAAATCGTCCGCAGCGTCCGCCCGGCAAGATAGCGGTGGCTGTAATTGACGCTGTCGCCGCCCGCGTCGGCGGTCACCAGCAGCGCGTCGTCCCATTGCGTGTGAAACAAAGCTGCCAGCGCGTGGGCTTCGTGATGATTATAGAAATAGGTTTGCGCGCCATCGCGGAAGCCGCCCGCGCGTCGGAATTTCTCGACGTTGAAGACATCGTCGACGTGCGGCGTGTTGTAACGGCGCAGTTCTCCCACCATGTAGCGGCGCGTGTTGTGTTCAACATACTTGCGGTATTTCTCCCGTATCCAACGCACACCGCGGATGTTGCGATAAAATTCTGTCGGAAACTCGCAACGGCTGACGCCGACGACGTCGACGTCCTTGCGTGTGGCACCCGCGATGCCCAGCACCTCGTCGATGCACAGATCGGGGTAGGCGCGCCCGTCGCCTTTGTAGCGCGTCAAGCGTTCAAGCTGCACCGCGGCGCGCAGTTCGTAATCCTCGAACAGCGCGGCGCCCGCATCGTGCATGCCGGTGTGAACTGTGAGAATGAGCTGAGACATCAACGCTACGGTTGGAAATTATCTATTGGCCGAAGTTGTTATTGTGACATATTCCACTTAGCGGGTGTATGGTAACTTCTCCAGTCGCTGGCGACGTGAGCGAGGCGGAACGATGACGAACTTGTTGAAGCTCACTGAACGTCGGATCGTCAAACCGGGCTTGCGACGGCTGAAGCCCTGGCGGCACGTTCGCTACGGCGACATCAGCGTGCATTACAAGGACCACCTGGACGGTGGCGGGCGCACCAGCGGCCTCGATTATCTTCCCATGTTCCACGATATGGGTTTGCCGCGCCAGACGCGCGTATTTGAATGGTGCGCCGGTCCTGCGTTCATCGGCTTCGCACTGCTTGGCTACGGCTTTTGCGACACCTTGTGCATTGCCGACATCAATCCGGAGGCGATTGCAGCGTGTCGGCGCACGGTTCAGACCAATCATCTGACATCCCGCGTCGCCCTTTATCGTTCTGATAGTCTCGACAGCATCCCCGTCACCGAACAATGGGACCTGGTCGTCGGCAATCCGCCGCATTTCGCCGATCGCTCGCCCGGCGAACTCCGCTACCACGACAGTGATTGGCAATTGCACCGGCGGTTTTTCGCAAGCATCAGTCGGTTCCTTAAACCGAATGGCGTCATTGTTCTGTTGGAAAACAATCTCGGCTCAACAGCCGAAACGTTTCGCGACATGATTCGCGCTCAGGGATTGTCGGTCATCTTTGTGCGAAACTGCGAGGGGGGCCTCACGCCCTATCCCCGCATCTACTTCATCGGCTTGGGGCGCCACGGTGACACCCCGCCAGCCTGGACGACCGCAGCCATGCAAGGCACACGCGGCGGAATGGCCCCGACACGCTCAGTTCGGTGATCAAGACGCCAGCTTTTCCATCTCGCCGACAATCGCGGCGCCCATTTCGGACGTGGTGACAACCCTGGAGCCCTCAGACTTGATGTCCGCCGTACGAAGTCCCTGAGCGAGGGCGGCGGCGATGGCGGCATCGACCATGTCGGCTTCTTTGCTCATGTTGAACGAGTAGCGCAGCGCCATGCCGAACGAGGCGATCATGGCGATCGGGTTGGCCATGCCCTTGCCGGCGATATCCGGCGCGGAGCCATGCACCGGTTCGTACAGCGCCTTGCGCCGCCTGGTCTTGGCGTCGAGCTCGCCAAGCGACGCCGACGGCAGCATGCCGAGCGAGCCGGTCAGCATCGCCGCCACGTCGGACAGCATGTCGCCGAACAGATTGTCGGTGACGATGACGTCGAACTGCTTCGGCCAGCGTACGAGCTGCATGCCCCCCGCATCCGCAAGCATATGCTCGAGCTGAACGTCCTTGTATTCGCGCGCGTGCACCTCTTCAACGACCTCGTGCCAGAGCACGCCGGTCTTCATCACGTTGCGCTTTTCCATCGAGGTGACTTTGTTGCGCCGCTTGCGCGCCAGCTCGAAGCCCACGCGGGCGATGCGCTCAATCTCGTACGTGTCGTAAACCTGGGTATCGACGGCGCGCTTCTGGCCGTTGCCGAGATCGGTGATGGTCTTTGGCTCGCCGAAATAAACCCCGCCGGTCAGTTCGCGCAGGATGATGATGTCGAGACCCTCGACCGCCTCGCGTTTGAGGCTCGAAGCGTCCGCGAGCGCCGGATAGACGATCGCCGGCCGGATATTGGCGAACAGCCCGAGATCCTTGCGCAGGCGCAGAAGTCCCGCCTCCGGGCGCACGTCGAACGGTACCTTGTCCCATTTCGGCCCGCCCACGGCGCCAAAGATCACCGCGTCGGCAGCGTGCGCCTTCGCCATCGTCTCTTCGGTGACCGCGACCTTGTGAGCGTCGTAGCAGCAACCGCCGACGAGACCTTCTTCGGCGTCAAAGGTGGCGATGCCCGACTTGCCAAAGAAGCCGAGCAGCCGTTTCACCTCGGCCATGACTTCCGGGCCGATGCCGTCGCCGGGGAGCAGGAGGAGTTTATAAGTGGGCATGAAGGCGCCTTGAAAAATGTGGAACGCGGACCAAGTGCTAATCGCCGGGACGCCCGATGGCAACCGGCGGAACGAGGCTTCCATGCCGACACAGCGGCCACGCGTGGTCATCCTCGGCGCCGGCTTTGGCGGCCTTTCGTGCGCGCAGGCGCTGCGCCGCGCGGACGCCGACATTACGATCCTCGATCGTCAGAACTATCACTGCTTTCAACCGCTTCTGTATCAAGTGGCGACTGCTGCCCTGTCACCCGCCGACGTTGCATGGCCGATCCGGCACATTTTGCGCCGCCAGAACAACGCCACGGTCTTGATGACGGAAGTGACGGGGATCGACACCGCGAAACAGCTCGTGACAACGACATCGGCTCTGTTTCCCTTCGACTTTCTGGTTATCGCGACCGGAGCCATGCATTCGTATTTCGGCCACGACAGCTGGGCCGGCTTTGCGCCGGGATTAAAACGCATCGAAGACGCAACCCGCATCCGGCGCAGCATCCTGTCCGCTTTCGAGCAGGCGGAGTTGACTGATGACGACGAGCAGCGCCGCAAGCTCCTCACGTTCGTTATTGTCGGCGGGGGACCCACGGGCGTCGAGATGGCGGGCGCCATCGCCGAAGTGGCGCGGCAAACGCTCAAGCGCGACTTCCGCCGCATCGATCCGCGCACCGCCCGCATCATATTGATCGAGGCCGGGCCGCGGCTGCTGCCGGCGTTCTCCGAGCGGCACTCGCGCTATGCGAAAGACGCACTTGCCGCGATGGGCGTCGAAGTGCTGACTTCGACGCTGGTGACCGGCTGCGACGCGTACGGCGTCGATCTCGCGCACGGCCGCATCGATGCCGGCTCTGTGATCTGGGCGGCCGGAGTCATGGCGTCGCCCGCCGCGGATTGGCTGGCCGCCGACCGCGACCGCGCCGGCCGCATCATCGTCGGGCCGGACCTCTCCCTGCCGCGACATGAAAACATCTTTGTCATCGGCGACACCGCCGCGGTGAATGACGCCGCCGGGCACCCTGTGCCGGGCCTTGCGGCCGCCGCGAAGCAGATGGGCATCTATGCCGGCAGGCTCATCGCGGCGCGTCTCTCAGGCAGAACGTTGCCGCCGTTCCACTATAAAAATCTAGGCGTGCTGGCGACGATCGGGCGGCGCTCCGCCGTCGTCGAGCTCGGGCCTCTTCAACTCCAGGGCTTCCTCGGCTGGCTGTTCTGGAGCATGGTCCACATTTATTTCCTGATCGGGCTGCGCAACCGCTTCGTGGTCGCCCTGACCTGGCTGTGGAGCTACATCACGTTTCAGCGCGGCGCCCGCCTGATTACCGAGGTGCCGCCGCCACGTTCTCAGGGCTAAAGCAGGAAAACGACAGCCGCTCTGTCAGCCTAAAGTCCGCTGAACCAGTTATAACCCTGGTTTTCCCAGTAGCCGCCCGCGTCGTTGTTCTGCACCCACATCGCGGTGACGTATTTCGGATTCTTGAAGCCAAGCTTGGTGGGGATGCGGATCTTGATCGGGAAGCCATAGGCGCGCGACAGAATCTTGTTATCGAATTTGAGAGCGAGTTGCGTCTGCGGATGCAGCGCCGTCGGCATATCGATGGTGTTGGAATAGCCTTCCGCGCACTGGAACCAGACATACTTGGCCCTGGTGTCGGCACCGATCAGTTTGAGAAAATCCGACAGCCGAACGCCCTGCCAAGAGCCGATCGCGCTCCAGCCCTCGACGCAAACGAGCCGCGTGATCTGCGACACTTCGGGCAACTTGTAGAGTTCGGGCAGCGTCCAGGGCTTCTTGTTGTCGACGAGGCCGCCGATCTGAAGCTGATATTTTTCGCCGTCGACGTCGGGAGCGTCGTCCAAAGAATAATACGCATTGAACGGAAACGGCCGGGTGATGTCGCTTTCGGAAAAGACCGGCGCCAATGTATGCCTGTTGAACAGCCGCGCCTGCACCCAGTCGTTGAAATTCGACACGACGCGCAGCGCATTCTCCGACGTCTGCCCGTCGATGATGTCGCAGCCGGTCAGCGTGGCGAGCGCGCCAAGGCTCGCGACGCCGCGCAGGAAAGATCGTCGCGACCGCTCCGGCACGAGCTTCGCCGCATCTTTGATCAGGAGGCCCGGATCGACACCGGGCGGCGGCTTGCGCGAACGAGGCATCATCTTCTCCTTCAGCTCAGCGCCCGACGATCATCGCTCGGAGGCTTTTTGGCACGATAAGCGCCAGCACGACATGCACGGCGATGAACGCCACGATCGCGCTCATGGCGCCGAAGTGTACGTAGCGGGCCGTGTTGTAGCCGCCGAAGAAATCCGTCAGCCACCAGAACTGGACCGGCTTCCAGATCGATACGCCGGAGAGCACGATGACGATGCCCGCGAGCAACACGCCGGCATATAGGAGTTTCTGCACCGCATTGTAGACCGACAGATCGTCGTGCGAGAGCTTGCCGCGCAAAGCGGCGAGCAGATCGTGCACGACGTCGCGCGGCCGGATCGGAAACAGCTTGCGGCGGAAGCGGCCGGTCGCGATGCCGAGGCTGATATAGACAGCGCCGTTGATCACGAGGAGCCACATGGCGGCGAAATGCCACAACAGCGCGCCGGCCAGCCATTCGCCGAGCGCAATCTGGTGCGGAAAGGTGAATCCGAACAGCGGCGAGGCGTCGTAGATCTGCCAGCCCGAGCCGATCATCATCAGCATCGCAAGCGCGTTGATCCAGTGCGTAACGCGCACCCAGCCCGGGTGGACAAGCGGTGCTTTTGGCGATGCCGCATCTGGCACTACAGCTGAACTCGTTACGGCTTCGATCGACATGCAATCCATCCGGTTAGGGCGACCTTATAACAAACGGACGCCGTAAGCGTGCTCACATTCCTGTCAGGACGTTCAACATTTCTCCCGCTCTTCGCCAGCGGGTGCCGCCAAAGTGAAGGGGCGCTTCCATCACGCCCCTTCACCGGGTCGCAATGCGGAATTCGGCCGCACGCGGGGAAAAGTTACACCGTCACATCGGCAGCAGCACGGTGTCGATGACGTGGATCACGCCGTTCGACTGCAGCACGTTGGCGATGGTCACGTGCGCCACGTCGCCCTTGGCATCGGTGATGGAGAGCTTGCCGGGGCCGGCTTCCTTGACGGTAAGTTCTTCACCCGCAACCGTCTTGAGCTTGGCCATGCCTTCGCCGGCCTTGATGGCCTTCATCAAGCCCGCGGCGGTCATACGCCCGGGAACGACGTGGTAAGTCAGGATTTTCACCAGCGTCGGCTTGTTTTTCGGCTTGAGCAGGTTGTCCACCGTGCCGGGCGGCAGCTTGGCGAACGCTTCGTTGGTGGGCGCGAACACGGTGAAGGGGCCGGCACCTTCCAGGGTCTCGACCAGACCCGCGGCTTTCACGGCAGTGACCAGCGTGGTGTGATCCTTGGAATTGATCGCGTTCTGGATGATATTTTTCGATGGATACATCGGCGCGCCGCCGACCGTCACGGTCTTTTCCGACATCTGAGCGGCGACCGGCACGGACGCCATCGCGCCTAGGGCCAGGGCGGCCACGGTGGCAAATAAGGCAAAACGCTTGGACATGATCGTCTCCATTTGAATTGAAATATCGCCGTTAAGATTTGGGCGGCGAGGCCACCGGCGACACGCGACGGGGATCGTCGTCGCTTTGAGATACGGGGGTGCGGCGCGCGAGTTTCAGACCACCGGTCACGGCGGCGTGAGGAAAGTCTGAGCACATCTGCGGCTTTGCGCCGTCGTGACACTACGCTATGAAGCGCGCCGCTTACGCCAGAAGGAACGATCAATGGGCAAGACCAGTCCGGGCAATTTTTTTGAGGATTTTCGCATCGGCCAAGTGATCCGGCATGCGACGCCGCGCACGGTCACCGTCGGCGATGTCGCGCTTTACACCAGCCTGTTTGGCGGCCGTTTCGCCGTCCAGTCGTCGGACGAGTTCGCCAAGGCGATCGGCTACCCGTGCGCACCGATCGACGACTTCCTGGTGTTTCACATCATCTTCGGCAAGACCGTGCCCGATGTCTCGCTCAATGCGGTCGCTAATCTCGGCTATGCCGGCTGCTATTTCCGCAAGCCCGTCTATCCGGGCGACACGCTCACGGCGCTGTCCGAGGTCATCGGCCTCAAGGAGAATTCGAGCCGCAAGACCGGCATCGTCTATGTGCGCACCACCGGCTACAAGCAGGACGGATCGCCGGCGCTCGAATATGTGCGTTGGGTCATGGTGCGCAAAGGCGACGAAGCAGCGCCTGCGCCTGGCGATCACGTGCCGCGGCTGCCGACCGCGGTGGATCCGAAGGTTCTCGGCGAAGCCTGTCCGCCGATTGACGTCACCGATTACGATTTTGCGCTCGCCGGCAGTCCCTATCGCTTCGGCGACTATGAGGTCGGCGAAAAGATCGATCATGTTGATGGCATCACCGTCGAAGAAGCCGAGCACATGATGGCGACGCGGCTTTATCAGAACACCGCGCGCATTCATTTCGATCTGTACAGCGCCAAGAAGGGCCGCTTCGGCAATCGGCTGATTTATGGTGGCCACGTGATTTCCCTGGCACGCGGGCTCACGTTCAACGGACTCGCCAACGCCTTTCACGTCGCCGCCATCAATGGCGGCCGGCACGTCGCGCCGCTGTTTGCCGGCGGCACCGTGTTCGCCTGGTCGGAAGTTTTGGCGAAGGCCGAATTGCCGGGACGAAACGACGTGGGGGCGCTGCGACTGCGCACGATTGCCACCAAGGATCGTGCGTGCGCCGACTTTCCACGGAAAGCCGGCGAGCAGGACGACCCGGCCGTGCTGCTCGATCTCGATTACTGGGCCCTGATTCCGCGCTGAGCCGGTCGCGGGTGCGATGCACCGGGCAACGCCACGCGCGCCCGGCGCTTCAGCTTTGCTGATAACTGTTACTTCGACATGCCGCCAGAGCCGCCGCTTCCGTTGCCCATGCTCGAGCCGCCCATACCCGAACCAGAGGGTTGCGACATACCGCCCGTGCTCGATGGGCCGCTCATCTTCGAACCGGAGGGTTGCGACATGCCGCCCTGACCGTTGCCTTGGCTCATTCCGCTGCCCGTTCCCTTGCCCATGTCATCGGCAAGCGCGGGCGCTGTAAAAGCGAAGGCGAGCGTGAGGGCCGTGAGTGGCAGCAGCAGTTTGTTGCGAACGGTCATAGGAGTCTCCCTGGGGCTACGATGGAGTTCGATATCCAACGTTGCCTATTCGAGCCGGACCGCTCGGCGGTTACAGTTCGGACGGAAAACTTTGCAGAGCGCGCGCCCCGACCGCTCGCAACGCCAGCACGACAATGCCGACGGCGACCAGGTGTACGGCGAGATCGGTCGCCGCAGCGTCGTAGGGATGGAAGAAATTCAACAAAGTTGCCGCGGCGGCGGCCGAAGCGAGGCCCGCCATCGTCGCCGTCAAACCCGGCGCCAGCGTGTAGGCCCGGCGCAACATGAAAATCAGCGCCGCAGACAACGGCACGGACAAGCCGACAATGAAAATCAGGCAATCGCGCGTTTCGCCCATAGCGGCGACGTGTGTGCCGGGTAAAATGTATGCACGCAGGCAGCCGAGCCCGCTTGCGCCAAGCCAGAGCGCGAAAGCCGGCAACGGCAGCAGCGCCCAGGCTCGCGACCGGTCGGGCAGACTCAACTCGAACGCGGCGAACGCCGCAGCGACCGCCGTCGCAGCCGAACCGATCACGGCGAGCCACATGTCGGGCGTCGCCATCAGGCGATGCCACATCGCCGCAAGGTTGGCGAACGCCGCCAGCGCCACTGCGAGTACAACGACCAGCGCGAGCCAGATGAGCGCGCGCAACGGTGGGGACCACAAAGGGCGCACGGGCTGCAGATTTGCCGCCAAAGCGCCAATCAGCCGGTCATGCGGGCGATCGCGAGCGTCAGCCATTGTCGGCTCCGGGATCGAACTTCAGCCGCAGCGCCTTGAGCGCCCGGTGCAGGTTGACCTTCAGCGAACCTTTGCTGCGCCCGGTCAACGCCGCGGCATCGTCGAGCGATTTTTCCTCCAGCATGAGATGGCGCACAGCGTCGCGCTGGCTTTTCGGCAGCTCTGCTACCGCAGCTTGGACCCATCCGGCGTTCTCACGACGCTCGATTCCGGCCGCGAGGTTCACGTCCTCATCGGCATGATTGTCATAAGCCAACGGCGCATACACTTCGCGCGCCCCGTGCCGATAGGCCTGGCGCAGCACATCGACGGCGCGACGTTCGACGATGACGCGCAGCCAAGCGTCGAACGAGCGCCGCGGATCGTAGGTCGCGCGCGCCCGGTGGATCGTGAGCAGTGTTTCCTGAACCACGTCATCGGCACGATCGGGCGGCACACCGCGGCGCCGTGCGATAGCGGCGATGAACGGCACGCAGTCGCGCAACAGCGTCTCGTATGCCGCACGGTCGCCGCGCTGCGTGGCCGCCATCAAAGCGGACCGGCGAGCGTCGGCTTCGCTTCGTGCCTGAGAGACGCTGTCCATCGCGTTCGCGGACATCAAATGCCATGCCGCCGGTCCCATGACGGCCGGAAGCGATATCGAGCATGGGAAGCCGCTGCACCGCAACGTGCCCTGCTCTGACGCGGAAATCACATTTGCTTGTATCACCTCCATGTGGGCGCCCTCGAACCCCCATTCGCTTCGAGGCCCACAGAAGTTACGCCGCGTGATCGGCGGCTGCCCGTTCAGGCCGTTTCTACGCCCGCAGATGCTCGACAAACTGCCGCGCGAACAGCGGCAGGTCGCCCATCTTGCGGATGCAGATGGTCAGTTCACGGGCTGCCCAGGGATCGGTCAACGGCACCAGCGCGATCGCCATGGTCTTCTGGACGCGGCGCGCGGTCGTTTCGGGCACGATGCCGATGCCGACCTTGCATTCAACCAAGCGGCACACGGCGTCAAACGAACGCAATTGCACGCGCAGCCGCAGCGGCCGGCCGATGCGTACCGCCTTGCCGGCGAGGAAGCGTTGCAGCGCGCTGGCGCGGTCGAGGCCGACAAAGTCGTGATCCAGAACCTCTTCGAACGCAATCTTGGCGCACCCCGCAAGCTGATGGCCTTTCGCCACGACAAGCACGAAACGGTCGCGCCGGAACGGGTAGGTTTCGAGTGCGCCGGCATCGACGGTCGCGGCGACAATGCCGAGATCGGCGACGCCTTCGGCGATCAGGCCGACGATCTCGTCGCTCAGTCGTTCTTCCAAATCGACGCTGACGTTCGGATGTGTCGACAGGAACGAGCTGAGCGCCTCCGGCAGAAATTCCGTCAGTGCATTGGTGTTCGACAGCACCCGAATCTGCCCGGCAAGCCCGCTGCCATAGGCGCCGAGGTCTTCGTGCAGGCGTTCGGCCTGGCGCAGAATCGTCCGCGCATGCTGCAGCAGTGTGCGGCCGGCTTGGGTCGGCACCACCCCGGCACGCCCGCGCGTCAACAGCGGCACGCCAAGCGCATCCTCCATGTTGCGGATCCGGGTCGAGGCGGCTGCAAGCGCGAGATGGGCCCGCTCGGCACCGTGCGTAATGCTGCCGGCTTCGACGACGTGGCGAAACAAGCTGAGGTCGGGCAAATCAAATCGCATTGCGAAGCTCAAGCCTTCGTATTTTGCGAAGTCAGCCTTCCGAAAAGGCTTATTGTAACTGCATGCCTCAATGCTAATCTTTCGTTTAACACGAAACAACCTGGAGCGCCGGTTTAAATCACAGCTGTGGTTGCGCCGATTGCGGCGCTGGCGCGGATTGGTTAGGAACGCACTCCAGCTCGGCCACGCGTCCCGGGCGCCCTTTGGAAGAACGCGATGTCCGATATTCGTACGCTGCAAGCGCGGCCGCCCGCCGAACGACCGCTGTCTCCGCATCTGCAGATCTACCGGCCGATGCTGACGATGATGATGTCGATCGTGCATCGCATCACCGGCTTTGGGCTCTATTTCGGAACGCTGCTGCTGGCCTGGTGGTTAAACTCCGCGCAGGGCCCGAACGGCTACGGCAAGTTCCAAGCCTTTGCGGGCTCCTGGGTCGGGCGGCTCATTTTGTTCGGTTATACCTGGGCGCTCATCCATCACGCACTGGGCGGCATCCGCTACCTGATCTGGGACAGCGGCCGCGGATTCGGGCCTAACGAGCGCGAGTGGCTCGCCGCCGCCAACCTTATCGGTTCGATCGCCCTCACGGTGATCCTGTGGATCGTTGGCCTCTTGTTCGTCGGAGGTCCGCAATGACCGCGCCCAAGCATATCCGGACACCGCTCGCGCGCGTGCGCGGGTTCGGCTCGGCAAAGTCGGGCACCGGTGACTTCCGGCTGCAGCGCCTGACGGCGATCGCCAATATCCCGCTGACCATCGCGGCGGTGGTAGTCATGATCATGCTGCTCGGCCGCAATCAGCCGGCCGCGGCGCAGATTCTCGGCTCGCCCACGGTCGCCATCATCATGCTGTTGTTCATCGCCTCGATCTCGATCCATATGAAGATCGGCATGCAGGTCATCATCGAGGACTACGTGCATGGCGATACCGCCAAGATGAGCCTCATCCTCGCCAACAAGTTCTTCGTCGTCATCGTCGGCCTGACGGCGGCATTCGGCGTCCTCAAGCTTTCCTTCGGAGTGTGAGCATGGCAGCGAGCGGATCCAATGGCAGCGCCGCGGCCCCCGCCATCAACGGCCGCGCCTATCCGATCGAAGATCACGCCTACGATGTGGTCGTGGTCGGCGCCGGCGGGTCCGGGCTGCGCGCCGTGGTCGGCTGCAGCGAAGCCGGATTGCGCACCGCCTGCATCACCAAGGTATTTCCGACGCGCTCGCATACGGTGGCGGCACAAGGCGGTATCGCCGCCGCACTCGGCAACATGGGCGAGGACGATTGGCGCTGGCACATGTACGACACCGTGAAGGGGTCGGACTGGCTCGGCGACCAGGACGCCATCGAATATCTGTGCCGCAACGCGCCCGAGGCGGTGTACGAACTGGAGCACTGGGGCCTGCCGTTCTCGCGCCGCGAGGAAGACGGCAAAATCTATCAGCGGCCGTTCGGCGGCATGACCACGCATTATGGCAAAGGCACCGCACAGCGGACCTGCGCCGCCGCCGACCGCACCGGCCACGCCATGCTGCACACCATGTACGGCCAGGCGCTGCGGCATTCGGCAGAGTTCTTCATCGAGTATTTCGCCATCGACCTGATCATGGACGAGGACGGCCGCTGCCGCGGCGTCATCGCACTCAATCTCGATGACGGCACGATCCATCGCTTCTCAGCGCAAGTGACAATGCTCGCCACCGGCGGCTATGGCCGCGCCTACGCATCCTGCACCGGCGCGCATACCCAAACCGGCGACGGCAACGCCATGGTGCTGCGGGCCGGCCTGCCGCTCGAGGACATGGAATTCGTCCAATTCCATCCGACCGGCGTTTACGGAGCCGGCGTGCTGATTACCGAGGGCGCCCGCGGCGAAGGCGCCTATCTGGTCAATTCGGAAGGCGAGCGCTTCATGGAGCGCTACGCGCCGTCCGCCAAGGACCTCGCCTCGCGCGACGTGGTGTCCCGCGCCATGACCATCGAAATCCGCGAAGGGCGCGGCGTCGGACCCAAGAAGGATCATATCTTCCTGCATCTCGACCATCTCGATCCGAAAATCCTCGCCGAGCGGCTGCCGGGCATTACCGAATCGGCGCGCATCTTCGCCGGCGTCGATCTGACCCGCGAACCGGTACCGATCGTACCGACGGTGCATTACAACATGGGCGGCATCGCCACGAACTATCACGGCGAAGCCTTGATCAAGAAAGACGGCAATCCCGACTACGTCGTGCCCGGCCTGATGGCGCTCGGCGAGGCGGCCTGCGTGTCGGTGCACGGCGCCAACCGGCTCGGCTCGAATTCGCTGATCGATCTTGTGGTGTTCGGCCGCGCCGCGGCTTTGCGCTGCGCCGATATGCTGACCGCGAACGACAAGCACCCCGAGCTGCCGAAGGATTCGGCCGAACGGTCGCTGTCTCGGCTCGATAAGTTCCGCCATGCTTCCGGCGCCACGCCGACCGCAGAGCTGCGCGCCAAAATGCAGCACGTCATGCAGAGCAATTGCGCGGTGTTCCGCACCGGCGAAGTGCTGCAAGAAGGCTCAAAACTTATTCACCAGGTCTTCGATGGCATCGGTGACGTGCGCGTGTCCGATCGCTCGCTGATCTGGAACTCCGACCTGATCGAGACGCTGGAATTCACCAACCTGATCGAGCAGGCCGTGGTCACCATGGACTCCGCGGTCAATCGCACCGAGAGCCGCGGCGCGCATGCGCGTGAGGATTTTCCCGACCGCGACGACAAGAACTGGATGAAGCACACGCTGTCCTGGCTCGATACCAAAACCGGCAAGGTCACCATCGACTACCGGCCGGTGCACACCTACACGCTGACCAACGATGTGTCCTACATCGAGCCCAAAGCACGCGTGTATTGATCTCCCGCGCAACAAGAGAACAGACAAGGCGATTGGCATGGTCCAGTTCACGCTGCCCAAGAATTCCAAGGTCGAACAAGGCAAGACCTGGCCGCACTCGAGCAAGGCCGAGAGCGAGCGCGAATACCGCATCTATCGCTGGAATCCGGAAGACGGCCGCAATCCACGCGTCGACACCTATTACGTCGATAGCGGCGATTGCGGACCGATGGTGCTCGACGCGCTGATCTGGATCAAGAACAAGGTCGACGCGACCCTGACCTTCCGCCGCTCCTGCCGCGAGGGCATTTGCGGTTCGTGCTCGATGAACATCGACGGCACCAATACACTCGCCTGCACCAAGGCGATGAGCGAGGTCAAAGGGCCAGTGCGCATCTATCCGCTGCCGCACATGCCGGTGGTGAAGGACCTGGTGCCGGACCTCACCAACTTCTACGCCCAGCATGCCTCGATCGAACCATGGCTGCAGACTGTGTCGCCGACGCCGCAGAAGGAATGGAAACAGAGCCACGAGGACCGGGCGAAGCTCGACGGCGACTACGAATGCATTCTGTGCGCCTGCTGCTCGACGTCGTGCCCGAGCTACTGGTGGAATTCCGACCGTTACCTCGGCCCGGCAGCGTTGTTGCAGGCACACCGCTGGCTGGTCGATTCGCGCGACGAGGCAACCGGCGAGCGGCTCGATAATCTCGAAGACCCGTTCCGCCTGTACCGCTGCCACACCATCATGAACTGCACCAAGGCCTGCCCGAAGCACCTCAATCCGGCAAAGGCGATCGCCGAGATCAAGCACATGATGGTCGAACGGCAGGTGTGACCGTCGTTGCCGGCGGCATTGCTTCGCTGACGACACCAATCCAGGGAACTTGCGCCCACGGCGCACCGTTATCCGCCCATGGCGGAGCCGGGTCACATCGATCGCGTCTGGGACATCGTCGAGCGCGTGGGCGTGTGCATGCTCACCACCCGATTTGCCGGCGGCTTGCGCGCGCGACCGCTCGAGGCCCGGCCCGATCGCAAAGCCGGCTTGATCTGGTTTGTCACCGACCTCAACAGCGCCAAGGAACGCGAGATCGAGCCGGAGGCCGATATCGGCCTCACGTTCATTGACGCCTCGGCCAAGGCATATCTCTCAATCACAG
>DASZWK010000076.1:0-19053 GCA_035546235.1 Xanthobacteraceae bacterium
CCGAGATAAACCGCACCGTCGGCAAAGCGCAGCGGCAGCGCGGTCGCGGGCTTGCCGTCGATCTCGGTCGGCTGTCCCATCTTCTTGAGATCGTCGATCAGGCTGGCGTTGGCGCCCGCGCTGACAACGCCACTCAATCCCGGCATCAGACGGTCGAGTGCAGCCAGCCCCCCTCCAGATTGTCCGGAGATGCCGGCAAGCTTGTCGATGCCCTGGCCGATCATTTTGTCGATGCCGAGATCGGGCACGATGCTGTCGATGCCGCTGATCGCAACAGTGATGACACCGTCGAGCTTGCCATCTGGTTTGACCGTCAGCGTTCCGCTGCCGACGACGGTCGCATCGCTGCGTTCGATGCGCAAGGATTTGACCGCGATACTGCCGCCTGAGGCCTGCAACTCGCGGAAACGCGCGGCGAAGGGCTTTGGCGCCAGATCGTTAAAGCCGCGCAGCACCACCTCGACGTCGCCCTGCACCGGCTTGGCGAGCGCGGAATGCAGTGCTGGCGCCGTGGCCGACGCGAGATGCAGGACCGCATCGATCACGGGGTGATTGTTGGCGGAGCCTTCGACGATGCGCGCCTGAAAGTCGGCGGCGTCGGCCGCGAACAGAGTCGCAGCGCCAGTGCCTGCGCCACGATCAAGCTGGGGCTTCGCGAGAGTGACGGATAGAGCATCGGGTTCCGGCGGCAGCCCGCTCACGCTGATCTCGGCGCTCGACCAATTGGCAGTGAAGCTCGGCGGCTGCCCAGGGGCGGCGACCGTCAGGGGGCCGGTGATGTCGCCCACCAGCCGCGTGGGATGGAGCACCCCGGCGGTAAACGTGATGTCCTGCGCCGCCACTGCGAGGGGTGGCTGGATGGTATTGAGCGTGGCCGCGGCCTCGGTGCAGTGCGTCTGGATGCGGAACGGAAATCCCGAGATGCCTTCGGACCCACAGGTGTAGATGCGGCCACCGGCGGCTTCCCGCGCGACCCAGCCGGCCAGGGTCCGGTCCGCCACATTGGCCGCGTAATACCACAGCGCGCTCCAGCCGCCGGCCACCACGATGATCGCGGCGACGGGGCCAAGAAACGCCCACAACCTTCGAGGGGGCCGGGAACGGACGGCTACTGGCGGCGCAGCGCCGCGCTGCGGCGGACGCCGATCCGTTTGCATCATGCTAAGAGGGGATTCACCTGCCATAGCGCCTTTTCGCCTGCTGACTGCGGCGTTTCCAAGACCTGCTTGGAAGACCTGATCAAAGACCTTTTCAAGAAGACTTCAAGGTCCATAAGCGGCCCAACGGCCGCCATTGTGCCGCCCCAGTCGGGCTGCTAGGCGAGCGCGATCTAGTTTCCCAGAGCTAATCAGATAATCGATAATGGTCCCCGCCGACGAGCACGAAAATCGCGATCTGTGGGTATTCGGCTATGGCTCGCTGATGTGGCGGCCGGGTTTCGACTATCTTGAACGTATTCCAGCCCGGCTGCGCGGGTTGCACCGGGCACTCTGCGTCTTTTCATATGTCCACCGCGGAACCCCGGAACATCCGGGCCTGGTTTTTGGGCTCGACCGCGGCGGCATGTGCCGAGGCATTGCCTATCGGGTTGCCGCCTCGGAGCGTGCCGAAACCATCGCCTATCTGCGCGGGCGCGAACAGGTCACCTCGGTCTATCGGGAAGCGATACGGCGGATCGAACTGGAAGACGGATCTCGACGGCAACTCGGCGCGCTCTGCTACCTCGTCGATCGTGGCCACGTGCAATATGCCGGCCGGCTGACGCCGGTGCAGCGCCTGCACTACGTGCGGCAGGGGCACGGCCAGTCCGGTCACAATCGCGACTATGTGCTCGATGCGGTCCGTGCGCTGGAGGCGCTCGGCTACCGGGAAACCGATCTGCATCTTTTGGCCGAGCGGCTCGGCGCGCACGATACAGCCATCAGAGATCAGGACCCAGCCGCCGCGGTGCCGGATTTTCCCGAGCCCTGACCCTGATGTCTCATTTCCGATTCCTGTACGAGGCGGGCCGTCGCCGGCTCCAGCGCGTCCTGCAATCGCGCAAGGAATTCGCGGGCGCCGAGACCCGGTGCGATCGGATCGAGCACCTCGACGAGAACGCTACCCGGATAGCGCAGCAGCGACCGGCGCGGCCAGAACAGTCCGGAATTGAGCGCTACCGGCACGCACACCGCACCCGATCTGACATAGAGGTGAGCCACGCCCGGCTTGTAGCTCGGTTCGGCGCCCGGCAGTCGCCGTGTGCCTTCAGGAAAGATCACCACTTGGCGGCCGCGCCCAAGCTCTTTGCGTGTGCGTGCGGTCATCTGTGATAAAGCCGCCATGCCGGCGCGGCGATCGATCGGGATCAAGCCGGCTTTCGCCATGTGCCAGCCAAACAGCGGAATCCACATCAGCTCGCGTTTGAGAATGTAGGCCGGATCGTCAAGCACGGCATAGAGCGCGAATGTCTCCCACGCCGATTGATGTTTGCAGACGACGATGCAGCCGCCTTGCGGCAACTTGTCGAGGCCGCGCCACTCCACGGACGTGCCGCAGACGACACGCAGCAGCCACAGACTGGTGCGGGCGTAGGAGCGGATGAAGGCGAGATGCACCCGATGAGGCAGCAGCAGTATCGGCAGCGCCACGATCATCTGGACGATCAGGCTCAGGTAGAACAGCGCGTTGAACGCGAGCGAGCGGGCAAGCGAAGGGGCGTTTTGTGGCGGCATCGCTAACGCTGCGCGTCGGAGATGCGGTTGGCGCTGGTTGGCGGCACCGGCTCGAACTGCATTCGCACATTTGCAAATAGAAATTTGAGATATTCCGACACCACCAGCCGCGTCGTATCGGGATTCGACCACCACGGTTCGGTGCGCAGACGATCGGATACCACCGAGTAGGGGATCAGCGTGACGCTGGGCAGTTGATGTCCGAGTTCGGCCAACGCACGTGGCATATGATAGGTCGAGGTGACAACGATTAACGAACCGAAACCGTGCTTGGCGGCCCACAGCCGCGTCTGCACCGCATTGCCGAATGTGTTGATGGCCGAATAGTCGAGGTCCACGCAGCAGGCAAACAGCCCATCGTAGTGCGGAATCTGGTGTGCAATGTCCGCGGTTGTCGTGCCCGGATTGACGCCGCTGATCAACAGCCGCTTGCCACGATGCGCCGCGAGCAGTTCGAGCGCTTCGATGACGCGGGAGTTGCCGCCGGTCAGCACCACGATGCCATCGGCGTTGCGCGTGAGCGGCACCGGTTGGCTCGGCAGGCTTCGCACAAAGCCGGCAAAGCCAAGCACCAGCAGGAGCACGCACAAGGCGGCCACACGAATGACCACCGACTTCAGTCGTCGCGTTCGCACTGCGGTCTTGAGACTTACCATGGCCGCGCGCGTCCCTCGCGCCAACATCCTCTTTGGCCGCCCACAAGCAGCCGCCCCAGGGTCCGCATCATAGCGCTAAATTCCGTTGGCGGCGCGATAGTGACCGGCCATGATGGCGTCCGTGGCTCAATCGATGCTCTTCAATGTACGGTTTACGGTGGTACGCGACGCCAGCGCCGTTACCAAAGCCATCAGAATGACTTGCCCCAGGATCGCCAGATAGCCGGTGGCGCCTATCGTGAAACTGCCGAACAGCGCCATGGCCTCGTCGCCTGCGGCGGTGCCGTTCAGCCAGACGTTCATGCCCTGGATGGCGCCGAACAGCACGATCGCCAGTCCGCCGCCGATTGCGCCGCCCTTGAGGCCGAGGACCAGAAAATGCCGCTGGAATTGGCTGGCGACAAAACTGTCGGTCGCGCCGACATAGTGCAGCACTTCGATGATCGGCCGGTTGGTCGCCATGGCGCCGCGCGTCGCAAAGGTGACTGACAGCAGCGTGACAATCAGCACCAGGACGAGCACGGCAAGCCCGCTTGCCGCGGCGGCGCTAGCCATGTCGTGCATGCGGCCGATCCAGCGGCGATGATCGTCGAGGGTGGCGCTCGGCACCTGCGCCGCCAGCGCCTTGCGCAGCGTACCGAAATCCGGCGGCGCGCCGGACCAGAGCTTGACCACGATCATGCGGGGAATCGGCAGGTCGTTGAGATTGAGGCCGCTGCCGAGCCACGGCTCGACCAGCCGTGCCGACTCCTCCCTGCTGTAGACCTGGACGCCGGCAATTCCGGGCGCGCCGCGGGTGATCTCTGCGGCCTTGCGCACATCGGCATCGAGGTCGCGTCCCGCTACCGGGCGGACCTGGATGGTGACTTCGCGCCCGACATCGGAACTCCAATCGCTCGCGGCGCTCACCACCATCATCACGCCGCCTGCCGTCAGGCCGGCCAGGAAAGTCATGATGGCGACGACGGCGATCAGTGAACGACCGGCGATCGAGCCTTTTGGGACAATCGCGGTGCCGACGCGGGGCCAGTGTCCGCGCAGCGGCGCGGCTTCCAGATCGTCCCATGGCTCAGCCTGGATCTTGATCCTGCTGTCCAGCGGCTCAATCGTAGACATGCAGTCGTCCTTCATGCAGGACCAGACGGCGGGCGTCGTATTCGTCCATCAAGGCGATATCGTGGGTGGCGATGACGATCGCAGTGCCCGTCTTGTTGAGCTCGATGAACAGCCGCAACAACCGCTGACCGAGATTGGGGTCGACGTTGCCGGTCGGCTCGTCGGCGAGCAGAAGCTGCGGGCGGGCAATCACGGCGCGCGCGATGGCGGCGCGCTGTTTCTCGCCCCCGGAAAGAATCGGCGGAAACGCGTCGATGCGTTCGCCGAGCCCGACCCATTGCAGCAGCTCGACCACCTCGGCGCGATATTCGGATTCGTCACGGCCGAGGACGCGCAGCGGCAACGATACGTTCTCGTAAGTGGTCATGTGATCGAGCAGGCGAAAGTCCTGGAACACGATGCCGATGCGGCGACGCAAGGTAGCGCGGCCGTCCTTGGACAGCGTCGCCGCGTCCTGATCGAACATCGTGATCAGCCCCCGCGTCGGCTGCAGCGAAAGAAACAGCAGGCGCAAGAGCGATGTCTTGCCTGCGCCCGATGGGCCGGTCAGAAACTGGAACGAGTGGCTGTCGATGCGAAACGTAAGGTCGCGGAGGACCTCCGTGCCGAGACCATATCGCAAGCCGACGTTCTCGAAGACGATCACGCGGTGCCTCCAACAGACCTTTCCGCGCGGGAGCCGGGATTTGGGCCCGCATTCGGCCCGGGTCGCAGATATGGCCCGAGCAGAGCTGACCCGCCCGCCCGTCCGATTCGCCGCCTTTCAGTAAATCTTAGCATTACGGCGGCTGAAGTAGGGTGGTGCAATGCCGTGGTTTCCAATTCGTTAACGGATGGCGGGCTAGGCTTGCCGCAAAGTGGATGCGCCTCCTGATTCGCGATGCTGATTGTCTGCCCGACCTGCGCCACATCCTACGATGTCGAGCCGGCAAGCCTCGGAGCTAACGGCCGCCAGGTGCGGTGCGTCCGCTGCCGAACCGTCTGGCTCGCGGAATTAAACCGTGCCGCCCAGCTGACGGCCGCGGCTGACGCACTCGGTCCCGGCGCATCGGCGTTACCGGCCCCAGCGGCCGCAGCCAGCACAGCCGGTGTCGAGACGATTGCCGCCGCGGCAGGAGCTGTCGCACAGGCCTCTGCGCCCGATATTCTGTCGGCCGAACAGCCGGATCGGCTACCGGCCGAAGTGTCCGCGGGGATTGCTGACTCGGCGGAGAATCCCGCCGTGCCGGAAGCCGTGACGGCCGAAGTGGAAGCGCCCCCGCTCGCGCCGATCGACCTCGATGCCGGGCGGCCGCCGATCGATATCGATGATGATCGCGAGGGCGCCCTCACGGACGAGCCCTCTGAGGATATTGAGACTGCCGCGGCGCGGCGTGGCAGGCCGGGCAGGCAGCGCCTGCAATTGCCGTCATTGTCGCGTCTGCAGGCGCTCATTCTCGGTCTGCTGATCGTTGACGCCATGCTTATCGGGTGGCGCACGGACGTGGTGCGGCTGTTGCCGCAGACCGCGTCGCTTTATGCAGCCATCGGCATGCCGGTGAATCTGCGCGGGCTGAGCCTAGACGATCTCTCGACCGCCACGGAAATGCACGAAGGCGTGCCGATTCTCGTCGTCCGCGGCAAGATCATCAACGTGACGGGCGCAATAACCGAGGTGCCGCGCCTCAAGCTCGTCGTGCGCGATGCCGCCAGGCGTGAAATCTATTCGTGGACTGTCGCTGCCTCGGCGGCCCGCCTGTTACCGTATCAGACGACCGATTTCTCCAGCCGGCTCGCGTCGCCGCCGGCCGGCAGTAAAGATGTGATGGTCCGATTCCTGAACCGCCGCGATCTCACGGCGGGCGGAGGCTGATGGCTATGTCGCGCATCCTGATTGCCGAAGACGAGGAGGTGCTGCGCGCCATGTGCGCGCGGGCACTCGCGACCGACGGCCATCATATCGCAACCGCGAGCGACGGCGGCGAGGCTCTGGAGATTTTGATACGCGAGCGCGGCCGTGTTGATCTGCTGCTCAGCGACGTCCGCATGCCGATCATGGACGGGATTGCGCTGGCGCTCGCCGCGGCGCGCGACTTTCCCGATCTCACGATTCTCTTGATGACCGGCTACGCCGATCAGCGCGAGCGTGCTCAGGGTCTCGATGCCTTGGTGCACGATGTGATCGCCAAGCCGTTCTCGGTTGCCGAGTTGCGCGGCGCGGTCAGCGAGGCGCTCGCTGTGCGCGCGCGCTGAGGCGCCGAGGCAATCAATCCTCGTCGAAAGTCGCGTAGGGCCGTGGCAGCGGATCGCGCCGCGGCTTCGATTCAGCCGACTGGAAGTCGGGCGCCGGTTTGCCAAGATCGAGTTGGATCATGCCGCGACGGATCGCTCGCCGCTCGGCGAACAGGTTGTACAGCGTCTCGCCGTCGCCGTGACGCACCGCGCGCGTCAATGCCGCCAGGTCTTCGTTGAAGCGGCCCAGCACTTCCAGTACCGCGTCCTTGTTGTGCAGAAAGATGTCGCGCCACATCGTCGGGTCGGAGGCCGCGATCCGGGTGAAATCACGAAAGCCGCTCGCGGAATATTTGAGAATTTCCGACTCGGTGACGAGTCGCAGGTCGAACGCCGTGCCGACGATCGTGTAGGCGATCAGATGCGGCACATGGCTGGTGACGGCGAGCACCAGGTCGTGGTGCTCGGCCGACATGATTTCGACATTGGCGCCGAACGCTTCCCAGAACCGGGACAGCCGTTCGACCGCGGTGGGATCCGTCCCCTTCGGCGGCGTGAGAATGCACCACCGGTTGACGAACAGCTCCGCGAAACCGGCATCGGGGCCGGAATGTTCGGTGCCGGCGACCGGATGGCCGGGAATGAAATGGACCCCGCGGGGAATGTGCGGCCCCATCGCGCGAATGACGTCGCCCTTGACCGAACCCACATCGGAGACGGTCGCGCCGGGTTTGAGGTGCGGACCGATCTCGCGCGCGACCGGACCACAGGCGCCGATCGGCACGCATACGATCACGAGATCGGCATCGGCCACCGCGGCGGTGGCGCTGTCGACGACCTGATCGGCAAGTCCAAGCTCGGCAATGCGCTGCCGTGTCGGCTCCGACCGCGACGTGGCGACGATCGTCTCCACCAGACCCAGCGCTCGCGCCGCCCGCGCAATCGAACCCCCGATCAGGCCGACGCCGATCAGTGCAAGACGATTGTACAGGGGAACGGAGGCGCTCATTTGCCGTCCAAAAAGTCCTTCAGCGCAGCGACGACGAGGCGATTGGCCTCCTCGGTGCCGACAGACAGGCGCAGCGCGTTCGGCAGCTTGTAGGCGGCGACGTAACGCAGGATCAGGCCGCGCGCGGTAAGGAAAGCGTCGGCGTCTTGGGCGGTGCGACCCTTGGTTTCGGGAAAGTGGATCAACACGAAATTGGCGACGCTTGGCGTCACTTTGAGACCGAGCTTGCCGATCTCCTGCGTGAGCCAGGCGAGCCAACGCGTGTTGTGCTCGCGCGACCGCTCCTGGTACGCGACGTCTTCGATGGCGGCGACGCCGGCCGCGATCGCCGAACCGCTGACATTGAACGGACCCCGAATACGATTGATGGCGTCGACGATGTGCGCCGGCGCGAACATCCAGCCGAGCCGCAGATTGGCAAGACCGTGGATTTTCGAAAACGTGCGGGTCATGACGACGTTGTCGGACGTCGCCACGAGCTCGATGCCGGCTTCATAGTCGTTGCGCTGGACATATTCGGCATAGGCGGCGTCAAGCACCAGAAGGACGTTGCCCGGCAAACCGCGGTGCAGCCGTTTGACTTCGTCGAACGACAGACATGTGCCGGTCGGATTGTTTGGATTGGCCAGGAACACGATCCTGGTCTTCGCGGTCACTGCTTTCAGCATGCCGTCGACATCCGCGGTGAAATTGACTTCCGGCACTTCGATGGGCCGGGCGCCGGTGCCGAGCGTGACGATCGGGTAGATCAGAAAGCCGTGGCGGGTATGGATCGCCTCGTCGCCGTCGCTGAGATAGGCGTAGGCCAGAAGGTGCAGCAGATCGTCCGAGCCGGCGCCGCAGACGATGCGGTCCGGGTCGAGCCCGAAGGCGCGGCCGATGGCTTCGCGCAGATCGCTCGCCGTGCCGTCCGGATAATCGTGCAGATGCGGTCCGATGGAATTGTAGGCTTCGATCGCGCGCGGGCTCGGCCCGAGCGGCGTCTCGTTCGACGACAGTTTGAATACCTTGGCAACGCCCGGCGCTTTGCTCTTGCCGGGCACATAGGGCGCGATATCGAGCACACCCGGCCGGGGTAGGGGACGCATCGCAGTCATTACCTGTTTGCTCCGAACAACCACTTCATCCTCCGCCTCTTCAGGGGGAGCGTTGTTTCTTTTGGCCCACCGTATAGCGGGTCGCGTGACTGCCGACGAGGGCTGACGCTCGGATCGTGGCGCCGAGGCCGACTAGCGCCTCGCGAACGCCCTCAACGCCGCCGCGCGGCACAGAGACCAGAAGCGCTGCGCCATCGAAGGCCTGGTCGGGCACTGCAATCACGTCGGCGATTGTCGCCAGGGCGCCAGCCGATTGCGCCCGCCAGCCGGACACGCGCATGCTCCAGACTTCCGTTTCGGTGACCATGGCGTCGGCCGCGGCGCGCGACACCACGAACACCGGCATGGCGGCCGGATGGTCCGCGCGCTCCACGAAGGGAAGCCGCGCGATGATCTTCGGCGCGGCGTCGAATTCGAGCGCGGTCCACCACGGACCGGCGCCGGCGATGGCGAAGGCCGGAACGAGGCCGAGGTCGCCCTTGGATGCCGTGACCGCCTCGACCACGCTGGCCGAGCCCATGTGGGGCACGAATGGCACGGTGAAGCCGAAATGGAATCGCGCGGAATCGCGCATCGACGCATCGCCGGCGGACAGATCTGCATGCACCGAGAACGGCGCCTGCACATAGGTGAATGTCGAGATGATGACGCGCCAGATACTTTCGACCGTGTCGAGCGGCAGACTGCCGCGATGGCGCTCGACCAGGCGGCGCATCATCTCCGCCTCGCGCGCCGGGCGGAACGCGGAACCGGACTCTTGCGTCTTTTTCACCGCAATCAGCGTGTCGATCGTTTCGCCGCGCTCCATCAAGAGCGCGTGCATCTCGGTGTCGATGCGATCGAGTTCGCGGCGCAGATCCGCAAGCGTCGCTGGCTTCTGCTTTGCTTGATCCTGCGGCTTTGGTCGTTTGGACATGGCTTTCCCAGGGTAGGGCGCGCGCCGGCGCCACGGGCCGGGCGGTGGCCCGATTGATAGGAGGCGCGAGACGCGAAAGCAAAGAAAACATTGACTCGCCGCGCGGTGGGCCTATTTACCCGCTTTTGAGCATTGTCGCTGCGTGCCAACAGCCGCAACGCGGCACTGCCGGGAAGCGCAATGGCCGACGCCGCAGCCACGCTCGATCTTGCCGACCGCACGGGCGAAGCGGACCAGCCGCATTCGGCGGTGGTGCGCTTTGCTTCAAATAATCCGCTGCGGCTCGATGCCGGCGTCGATTTCGCGCCGCTGCAGATTGCCTACCAGACCTATGGAATGCTCAACGCCGCGCGCAGCAACGCCGTTTTGGTCTGCCACGCGCTCACCGGCGATCAGCATGTGGTTAACGCCCACCCCGTCACCGGCAAGCCCGGATGGTGGGAAACCATGGTCGGCCCCGGTAGGCCGATCGACACGGAACGGTATTTCGTCATATGCGCCAACGTGGTCGGCGGCTGCATGGGCTCCTCCGGCCCGGCCTCGACCAACCCGGCGACCGGCATGCCGTGGGGCCTTGAATTCCCGGTCGTAACCGTGCGCGACATGGTGCGCGCCCAGGCCATGCTGCTCGATCACCTCGGCATCGACTCGCTGTTTGCGGTGGCCGGCGGCTCGATGGGCGGCATGCAGGTGTTGCAGTGGGCGGCGAGCTATCCGCAGCGCGTGTTCGCGGCGCTGCCGATTGCGGCGTCGACGCGGCACTCGGCGCAGAACATCGCCTTCCATGAGGTCGGTCGCCAGGCGGTGATGGCCGATCCGGAGTGGCGCGGCGGCCGCTATTTTGCCGAGGGCACCAATCCGCGGCGCGGGCTCGCCGTGGCGCGGATGGGCGCGCATATCACGTATCTGTCCGACGCGGCGCTGCACCGGAAATTCGGCCGCCGTTTTCAGGACCGTGACAACCCGACATTCTCGTTCGACGCCGACTTTCAGGTCGAATCTTATCTGCGGCACCAGGGCATCACCTTCGTCGAACGCTTCGATGCCAACTCATACCTCTATCTGACGCGCGCCATGGATTATTTCGATCTCGCCGCCGACTACGACGGCGCGGCGGCCAACGCCTTCCGCAAGACCCCGACGCGGTTCTGCGTCATTTCATTCACCAGCGATTGGCTGTTCCCGACCGCGGAGTCCCGTGCCATCGTGCACGCGCTCAATGCCGCGGGCGCGCGGGTCTCGTTTGCCGAGATCACGACCGACAAGGGCCACGACGCATTCTTGCTCGACGAGCCGGAGTTGTTTGCCATCGTGCGCGGCTTTTTGGAAGGCGCCGCCAAGGCGCGCGGCCTGCCGGCCGGCAAAGGCTGACGATGCTGTCGCGGCTCAAATACGATTTGACCATGGCCGAAGCCGCGCGCGGTCCGGGCGGTTCGCGCGTCGACTTGCTGTTGGTCGCCGCAATGGTGGAGCACGGCGCGCGCGTGCTCGACGTCGGCTGCGGCGACGGTGAATTGCTGCGGCTTCTTGAGACGCGCGGCGTTGACGGCCGCGGCATCGAGTTGTCGCGCGAGGGCGTCAACGAATGCGTCGCCAAGGGGCTGGCGGTAGTGCAGGGCGACGCCGATACGGATCTCGCCAATTACCCAAACGATGCGTTCGATTACGTTATCCTGTCGCAGACGCTGCAAGCGACGCGACAGCCGCGCGTGGTGCTCGAGCACATGCTGCGAATTGGCCGCCACGCCATCGTGTCGTTTCCGAATTTCGGTCACTGGAATATCCGGCTGCAGCTTTTGTTCGGCGGCCACATGCCGCGCACCGACAATCTGCCCTACGCCTGGTGGGAGACGCCGAATATCCACTTTTGCAGCATCAAGGATTTTCGCGATCTCTGTCTCGCCGTCGGCGCCAAAATGGACGAGGCCGTGGCGCTCAACGCCTGGGGCCGGCAGATGCGTCTGAAAATGCCGTGGTGGTTCTGGAATTTGTTCGGCGAGCAGGCCGTCTTTTTGTTGAGCCGACGCAGTTAGCACGCGGCTTTCGCCCGGTTCCGATCGGTACGGAACCGGGCGTGTGCTTTTCCTCTGATCAGCTTTGCGTCAGCGCCGCGACGGAGCGGATCAGGCGCCGTTCACTTGACGCACTTGCCGTTCACCAGATGCTCACCGGCCGGACAACTCGGCTTGGGCGCAGGCGCTGCGGGTTTGGGCGGCGGCGGTTTATGTGGTGGTGCTGCCGGCTTGGGTGGCGGCGGCGCCGGATGCGGCGGCGCTGCGGCCGGATGTGGCGGCGGCTTAGGCGGCGGTGCTGCCGGCTTGGGTGGCGGCGGGGCTGGATGCGGCGGCGCTGCCGCCGGGTGCGGAGGTTGCGGTGCCGGCTTCGGTGGCGCCGGCTTGGGTGCTTGCGGCTTGGGTGCTTCCGGCTTGGCTGGCGCGGGCTTTAGGGGCGCCACCGCAGGATGCGGCGGCTGTGGCCGTTCGCACTTGCCGTTCACCAGATTTTCGCCGGGCGGACAGCGTGGTGGCTGTGCCGTCGGCTTCACGCACACTCCCGCGGCATTGCGCGTTTCACCGGGCGGGCATGCAGCAGGTCGCGGTGCCTCGCTACAGCCGCCTGCAGCATTGCGTACTTGGCCAGGTGGACAGGCCACCGTCGGCTGCGGTCCATTCCTCACGCAAGCGCCCGCGGCATTGCGCGTTTCACCTGGCGGGCATGCAGCAGGTCGCGATGCCTCACTACAGCCGCCTGCAGCGTTCCGTACTTGGCCAGGCGGACAGGCCACCGTCGGCTGCGCCCCGTTCCTCACGCAGGCACCCGCGGCATTGCGCGTTTCGCCGGGCGGGCACGCCGGCTGTGCGGCGGCGACGCATGCGCCAGCAGCATTGCGCACTTGTCCGGGCGGACAAGCAGCCGGCGTACTCGCGACGCACGCACCTGCGGCATTGCGCACTTGTCCAGGCGGACAAGCAGCCGGCCTACTCGCGACGCACGCACCTGCGGCGTTGCGCACTTGTCCGGGCGGGCAAGCAACTGGTGCGCTCGCGGCGCACGCACCTGCGGCGTTGCGCACTTGGCCGGCCGGACAGGCCGGCAACATGCAGACGCCTGCTGCGTTACGGGCTTGCCCAGGCGGGCAGTTCGGCACCGAAGGCGCGACGCACGCGCCGGCCGTATTGCGGACCTGTCCGGGCGGGCACGGCTGAACCGGGCGCGCCACGCAAGCGCCATTGGCGTTGCGGACCTGGCCGGCCGGACAGGCCGGGACTGCGACGGCCATGCAAGCGCCGGTCGCCGCATTATGCACCTGTCCTTCCGGACACTGGTTGCTCCAGATGCAGGCACCTTGAGGCGTGCGCACCTGACCGGGTGGACACGGCTTGACGGGTTGCGCCACGCACGCGCCGGTCGCCGCATTGTGGGCCTGTCCCTCAGGACATTCGCTACGCCACATGCAGACACCCTGAGGTGTGCGCACTTGGCCCGGCGGGCATGGAGTCTTAATCACCGCCACACATGCGGCGCCGTTGCGCACCTCGCCGGGAGGACACGGAACGAGCACACAGAAGCCTGCCGGACTGAGAACCTGACCCGCGGGGCATGTGATCGGCCGCAGCGGCGAACAAAAACCCGCGGCATTGCGCGCCTGATTGGGCGGGCACGGCGGCAGGATCGGAGCGCACGCGCCCCGCTGGCCGACCGGCATTTGGCCCGGCGGGCATGGCAGGATCGGGACGCAAATACCTTCGGCGTTGATAGCCTCGTTGTTGCGACAGACCACGGGCCGGGAGCACCTGTTGGTGAACGGGTTGAGCTCCTCGCCACGCGGACACTGCGCAATGCAGCGGCCGCTGTCATAGTCGAACCGATCACCGGGCGGGCAGGCGCAGAAGCCTTCGCGGTTTCGCCTCAGCCCGGGTGGGCACGCCGGCGCCAGGCAGCGGTTCAACAACCGATCGTAGATCTCGCCGGGCCGGCATTCGTAATACGGCGGCACCACATGGCACGCTCCGTCTTCGCCGGGGTATTCGCCGAGCGGACAGCACGCGCCCCTGGACGTTGCCTGATCGCGCAAGCAGCACGCGCCATTTGGCAATTGCACGTAATCCCGCCCGCACCGGCTGGGGGGCGGAACAGGCGGACGGTACGGCCTCTGGCACGAGCCGTTGAGTTGCGGTTGTTCACCGGGCGGGCAGCATCGGCCGGTAATCGTTGTCTGCCCCACTGGGCAAGCCGGTGGGATGGCGATGCAGCTATTGGTGCCCGCGTTCAACCATGATCCGGGCGGGCAGGTGAACGGGGGGACGAACGGTTGGGCGGCCTGTCCGCACGCCATGGGAATGGCGATGTCGCCCATGTAGCCACGGATCGCGGGACCGTCGTACTGCACATTATAATCGGCAAAATAGGTCTGCATCGGCGGCACATTCGCCGGTGCCAGAAGATCGATGCCATTGCCTTGCAGGCCATTGAGATACGGCGTGCCGTTCGCGGCGAGGAGCTTGGCCAGGTTGGCATCCTGCGACTCGCGCATGTCTTCGCCGGTCGACCAGAGAAACCCGCCGCAAGCGCTGCGGTTGATCTGTCCGTTGGCGCTATAGGCGTAGCCGATCGCGATGCCGCCGTTGGAATTGGCCATCGCGGCAGGAAAGCCGATGGCATACTGGTCGGGAACAGCTTGCCATCCGGCGGGCGCTCCGGCCGCCGCAGGCACGGGCGCATAGCGCAGCACGCGGCCGATGCCGGCCTGTGCGAGTGCCACCATCTGGTAATCGCCGGTCGGCGCGGCGCGTTCGGCGAGCAGCATGTTGCCTTTGCCGTCGAACACGATTTTCGAGATTTCGGTCGGCCCGGCCGCCGCCGGTACCTGGATTTCCATGCGCGCGTCGACGTCAAACGATCCGTCCGCGTTAAGGCCGACCGACCAGACCTGAAGCTGGTCCGCGATCGCGTAATAAAGCCGGCTGTTGTGTACCGCGAGACCAAACACGCGCCTTTGCGGTGCGGCGTAACCCCACGTGTCCGGCTTGTCGGGGCTGAACTGGTTGCTTGTGATCGAAACGGCGCGGCTCGGGTCGTACGCGGCCGGCGGCAAACCTGCGGCCTGACGGCCTTGTACGCCATGGTCGTATCGCGCGACTTCTTGGCCGGAAAGATTGAAGCGATGAATCATGCCGGTCTGGCGATCGGCAACAAATAAAGTGCTGGACGACGGATCAAACGCGAGTCCGCCGAGCGCCGGTCCGTTATTTGGCGCGCCGTCAAGCGTGACATTGGCAAACAGGCTGACCGCGCCGGTCGCACCGTCGATGCGCCAGATCGAGCCTGGACCGCCGCCCTGCGCGTCCGGGCCGAACAATCCGCTCATGAAGGTCGCGCCGACTCCGCCCTGATGAATCCGCACCAGCGCGCCGGATTGGCCCTGCGCGACGATCGGCAGCCCGTAGGCGGAGGTCGCCGCGACATAGATGTTCGGCGGGTTGGCGTTGTCGAGTGCGACGCCGAATACCTGTCCGACTTGGGCGGCCGTCACGGTGAACGGATTGGGCGTCGCCAGCACCTGCGCCTGCGGGGGAGCGCCCGGGGCCTGGAGATTGAAGATGCGCGTCGATGGGCCGTTAGGGTCGATGAACGTCTGGTCGCCCGGATCGGTGCCCGGCGTGACCTGGGCCGGCTGTGGCGCACCGGAAAAGCCGGTGACAACGGCGTCGCCTGACTGCAACACCGCGGCCGGAGTCTGCGCTCGTGCCGTGCTGACGGGGAGTACCGCGGCAAGCAGCGCAATCGCCGCCAGCGCGGGCCTCAACCATACCCCGCGAATTCCGTCGCCAAATTTCATTGAGGAGGACGCAAAACGGCACCGCCTGCGGGCACCTGCGGTCCACGGAAAGCTAAAAAAAATCACCGTATGTCCCCCAGCTTCGTCTTAAAAATGGGCCGGCGATCATTGAAGTAATCAATTGCCGAACGCAAGGTGCTTTCATGACCCAATTGCCACAGTGAATGTGGCCGTACAGTCGGGACGCCGGCGTGTTCGGTTTGGTCAATTCTGCGCGCAACCGCACAATTTTCTCAATGCGAAGTTGCCGAAACCGCCCCGGATATGATCGCGGGGGTGATGGCGAGCTTCCACGCCTTGGCGGCGGACAAATAGGTCTTGGCGGCGGCTTGCACGTCGCCGGCGCTGACTTTCGTCAGGATCGGTAGCGTGTCGCGAATAATGTCAATTTGCCGATGATCTTGTTGCGTGCCGGTCAGGGCGCCGAGCCAGTAATCGTTGGTCTGGCGGGTCGCGATGAGACTTTCGATGAGCGGCTTCTTCGCGCGTTCCAGTTCGTCCGCCGAAACGGGATGCGCCTGCAGGTCGGCGGCGATGTCGCCGATCGTTCTGAAAAACACCGGCGTCTTGGCGGGCGACAGTTCAGTGCCGACGAGCAGGATGCCGTAGCCCGGTGCAATCGTCGATCCCGACAGGATCGAGGCCGGCGAGTAGGTAACTCCGTCTTGGATACGGAGCTGATCGGTCATGCGCGATCCCAGAATCGTTTTGAGGATACGCAGCGCGTTGTAGTTTTTCAGATCGAAAGCGTCGGTAGCGTGCCACGCCACCACGGCGAAGCCCTGGTCGGCGCGGCCCTCATGATGCAATTCGGCCGGTTTGGCGTTGCCGCTGGGGAACTGCAGCGCCAGCGTCTTCCTCGCGCTTTCGCTGGCACGAGCCGGCAATGCGCCGAACGTCTTGGCGACGGCCGCTACGGCGTCGTCGAGTTTCACGTCGCCGACAATCGTGACTTCGATGGGCCCCGAGGCCAATGTCGGCGCCAGCAGCGCCTTGATCGCGGCCGGTCCGGTTTCCGCCACGTCGGCCAGGGACGGTGTACATAAACGCGGATCGCCGCTGCTGAGTCGACATCGGATATCCCGCTTGAGCACGCCCATGGGCGACGACGCCAGGGATTCCAGATCGCTCATTTCGTTCGCGCGGGCACGCTCGATGCCGCCGACACGCCAGCCGGGCGCGCTGACATAGGCGGCGAGCACCTGCATCAGGGTGTCAAGCTCGGCCGGCTGCCCATGGCCTCGCAGTGCCACGCCGTCGGCACCGAATTGGGATTTCAGTTGAATGAAATTGCCCGACAGCGCCCTGGAAATATCATCGAAAGTGAGCGCCTTCGTCCCCAGGAGAAGCAGTCTCTGTCCGTCCACGATCCAGGTCGGGCTCGCCCGCCCGGCCGGCAGGTCAGGGTAACCGTCGCCGATCCTTACGTTGACTCCGACTTCGCCGGCTTTGAACGTTGTCGGCTTGACGGTAAGCCGCACGCCGTTGGCAAAGCGCAGAAAGGTTGTTTCCAGATCCGCGATCGACTTGCGCTCCGCCACTTTTCCGGCGGGCCCGAAATTGGTGTAGGGCCACGTCACTTTGGCCTGTTCGGCGGGTCGTGTCAGCGGCGCCTGCTCGGCTGCGGTCAGCGCGGTCACCACGGCCGCTTCACCGCCGTCGACCTGCAGCGGGCTCGACAAAAAGACCAGCGGGCCGTGCGCGCCCATGAAAGTGCGGATGGCAGCGTTCATGCCGTCGAGAGTGAGCGCCTTGAATGCCTGATCGACGAAGGCCAGCGTATCGACCGGGTTCATGTAGACGTCGTTGATATCGACATCCGAGGCGATCTGCGCCGCGTTGGCGCTGTCCGAATCCGTCGCAGCGGTGGCGGCCGCGTGCGCAAAGACGGCGTGCAGCTGCTCCTTCGCGCGCGCGAACTCCGCAGCGGTGACGCCGAATTCGGTCATGCGGCGCAGTTCGCGCACCGCTCCGTCCAGCGCGGCGTGCCAAGCCCGTGGCCGGATCGCAGCCGCCACCGACCAGGCGGTCGCCCCGTCGAGCGGTGCGAAATTCGATTGCGCTGCAACGAACGGGCTCTGTGTACCGCTTGCGAGCGTATTGAGCCGGTCGGTCAGCATCGACAACGCCAATAGCCTGGTCAGGTCGCCGCGTTCGCGTGTAACGCTGTCCGCTTCGGTTTTCAGCACCCAGGTGAAGCTGAGAGATGGAGCAACCCCGGCCTCGGCGTAGAGGGCGGCTTCGGCGCCGCGCCGGGTGACTTCGGCAGGTGCCGGCTCGGCCCCCGCGGGTCCGGACGGCTTCCAGTCCGAGAACAGCCCGACGATCTTGGCCTCCATCGCCTTGGCGTCGATATCGCCGACGACAATGACGGTGGCGCGCTCGGGCCGATAATAGGCGTTGTAAAAGTCGCGGATCAGCGACACCGGGGCGTGTTTGATGATGTCGGTCGAGCCAATGGGGAAGCGCTCGCTCAGGCGGCTGTGCGGGAAAAGGAAGGCGAGGCGCTTCCTGTAGGTGCGGTAATCGGGCGTGTCGCGCAGGCGTTCTTCCGACAGGATGACCCCGCGCTCGGCGTCCATCGCGGATTGCGATAATGTCAGTCCGCTCGCAATGTCGCGCAGGCGCAGCAGTCCGCCATCGATCGATTCTGCGTCGTTGTGCGGAAAATTGAATTTATAGAGCGTGTGGGTGAAGCTTGTGGAGGCATTGGCATCGGCGCCCATGCCCAGTCCTAACCGTTCCAGCGACGGCCAGACCTCCTTCTCCGGCACATTTTTAGAGCCGCGGAACGCCATGTGTTCGAGGAAATGCGCCAAGCCCTGCTGCGCATCACCCTCCTGCAGCGAGCCGTCGTTGACATTGAGCCACATCGACACCGCGCCCTTGGGCGTGTCGTTGTGCATGATCGCGTAGCGCATGCCGTTGGGCAGCGCGCCAAACAGCACGCGCGGATCGGCGCGCAGGTCGCTATGCGCCTGCGGCCAATCGGTGGCGAACGCGGCGTGCGGCGGGCTTGCCGATACGGCTGCCGCGGCGAGGCCAAGCGCCGCGGCGAAGCGCGCCGCGACGAGGCCGCGGCCGGTGATTGCTGTCATTGGCGGTCCCCTGCCCATGCCGACAACGCGGCCGGATACATTGCGCATATTTTCGGCTTGAGATCGAGGCTGTATTGTGCGCCGGCGAACGGTGTTCGCGATGGCTGCATTAATATGATAAGCGGAAGCGGCTGCGTTCGCGCCCGCGAGCGCCGCCGGACGGGCCCGTAGCTCAATGGTCAGAGCTAGCGGCTCATAACCGCTTGGTTGGAGGTTCGAGTCCTCCCGGGCCCACCACTATAATGGAAAGATCGGGGACCGTGTGTGGTGGCAGACCTGTTCGATAAGGCTGCCGCGCGGATTGGAATGGAAACAAAAGGATGCCCAAAGAGCGAACTCTCGACCTCGCGACCATAGGGAAACTGGTGGTTGCGGGCTGGACCGGCCGCGATACGGC
>DASZWK010000077.1:0-13350 GCA_035546235.1 Xanthobacteraceae bacterium
GAACGATCTGGTGTGGGGCGCGGTGGCGCTCGAACTGGGCGGCGGTATTCTGTTGATCGTCGGCTTGCTGACGCGTCTCATCGGACTTGCATTCTTCTTTTACACACTGACGCTCGCTGTGATGTTCCATGCTTATTGGACGATGAACGGTGCTGCTGCTCACTCGCAATACTCGATTTTCTTCGAACACATCGCCATCATGGGCGGGATGCTTTACGTCGTTGCGTTCGGCGCCGGTCCTTACAGCATCGACGCAATGATCTGGGGTCGGAGGCCGGCTCCATCGGCAGCGTTGCCGCCGCCGCATCCGCAACCAGCCGAGTAGGGCGCTAGAGCACGGGTTTCCGCCGGCCCAGGTATTTGCCGAGATTAGCGAGATTGGCACGCAGTGCCGCCTCGTCGACGACGTGCGGATCGAAATCGGGGTCGTCCCACTCGCGAAAGCCCTCGTGATTGAGGTGCAACGGATCTGAAATCGCGCGCAGGAACGTCTCGTAACCTGTCACGCCGCCGATATCTGCCGGCGGACAGCGGCCGCTGGCCTCGATAAGGCGCGGATAGTGCGCGGTTGGGTCGGCCGGCGCGACCGCTTCCAGTTCGATGGTATGGGCCCAATCCTCGCCATACACATAATCATAGTGGAATGCGTGCTGTTCGTGCGCCAGCAGGTCGGCCAGCGTCGCACGCTCGGCCGGCTGCGGCGACGATTCGGGATCGTCCCGGTCGACGAGACCCCAGCGCTTGGCGTCGTCTTCACCATTGAGGCGAAACTCGAAGGGATGACAGTTCTGCCAGCCGATGGCGATCTGCAGCACGAAGTGCAGATCGTCGAGCCGGATATCGAGCGGCACCTCGACGCGGCGGACGACGGCGGGAGTCACCTCGTCGATCTCGACGCGCAGCCGCGCGATTTGCTCCGCCATGCGGGGAACGATCCTTGCAGTCTTATTCCGCGGCTTCGCGGAACGTCACCATGTCGTCGCGCGGCCCAAGATCGATGAGTCTGCCGTCCTTGATGACGCGGGTCAGGTGTTTGCCGCCTTGCAGCACGGTGATGTCGGCGAGCGGATCGGCGTCAAGCACGATGAGGTCGGCGAGTCTTCCCGCATCGATCTCGCCGAGCTTGCCCTCAAGGCCGACCGCGTAAGCGTTGTCGCGGGTCGCCGCCGTGATCGCTTCGAGCGGCGTGTAGCCACCGTATTTGACGAAAATCTCCAGCTCCTTGGCGTGCACCTCGCCATAGCGCATAAAAGTGTTGTTGCCGGTATCGGTGCCGACCAGAAGCTTGATGCCGAGTTTGCGCGCCTTGTGCATCAGCTCGCAAAGCAAATCGAAATGCCGCTTCATGCGGTTAATGTCGAGCTGCACCTGCTCGGCGCCGACCTTGGTGCCGAGCTCGACCACCATGGCGAGGAACGTCGCGGTTGGAATGATCGGCATGCCGCCCTTGGCGACCGCTTCGAGATCCCGATCGGTGGCGAGATCGGCGTGGATGATCCAATCGACACCGGCTTCGGCGGCGGCGCGGGTCGAGCCGGCACCGCGCGAGTGAATGCCGACGCGCAGATTGCGGCGATGTGCCTCTCCGACCACGGCGGCGATCTCGTCCTTCGCCAGCATCTGCGACTCGCCGGAGCGGCTGTCGGCCATCTTGATGAAGTTGACCCCGTGCTTGTGCTGGCGCCGCACCTCGGTGACCATCTCGTCGGCGGTATTGCACAGCTTGCCGATCGAGTGATCGGGCGTGCCTTCCCATGACGGCTCGTCGTCCTCGATGCAGCCGTAGGTGACGATCATGCGCCCGGCGACGAACATGCGCGGTCCTTCCATCAGGCCGAGCCTGATGGCGTCGCGCACGCCGACATCGGTAAACCAGGTGCCGCCCGGCACGGAGATGCTGGTGACGCCGGAGCGCAGCACGCGCTGCACGCTACGCGCCGACTTCAGCGTCGAGAATTCCGGCCGCGTGGTGCCGCGGCCTTTGCCCTCGCCCCTGACGATCGGATAGCCGTAGGAGACGTGGCAGTGGGCGTCGATCAAGCCGGGCATGATCCATTGGCCGGCGGCATCGATCACCGCGACATTGCGTCGGTCGTCGAGCGAGATATCGGGCGGCAGCGGGCCGACACTCTTGATCTGATTGCCCTCGATGACAATGGCCTCATTACGCCGCGCCGGCGCGCCCTTGCCATCGATCAGCGTACCGTTGCGGATGACGGTGGTCTTCGGGTCGTTGCCGCTCATGCGCGGTCTCCTCCCTCGGCTCTTTGATGATTGGCCGCGCCGGCAGGCTGAAGCCGGCGGAGCGATTGTCCGAAAGTCAAAGTTCTATGCCTGTCCGGATAGCTGTCAAGCTGCGGGACAAGCGGCCGACTGGCAGAGGCCGACATTGTTTAGAGATCTGCGATTCCGCCCGCACTGCCAATCGTCATAGTTGGATGGAACAAAGTTCTCGCCGGCGCATTGAGCAAACAGCGCGGGGCGGCGCTAACCGGGACAAAATTAGGTGTCGCAGCTCAACCGGCGGCAGCTCCTTACCAGCAGCGCGATCGTGCTATTGCTCGCTTCGCCCGCCGCCCGCGCCGCCATTATTAAAGGCGGTCGGCCATGGAAGCCCGGCTCCGCCGATCCGCCGGCCCTTGTCACACCGAACGGCTGGCATTTTTTTACGTCTCAGGAAGCCGCGACCGTCGAAGCATTCGTCGACCGTCTCATTCCCACCGATGACCTGTCACCCGGTGGCAAGGATTGCGGCTGCGCAGTCTACATTGATCGCCAGCTTGCCGGTCCATACGGCCGTTTTGACGGCTATTACATGAGCGGACCGTTTCAAAAGGGCACCAAACAACAAGGCCCGCAGTCGCCGGTGACCCCGGCGCAGCATTATCGAAAGGCGCTGGCCGCGTTCGACAAGGCATGCGGCGCAAAGTTCGGCGGGAAGGTCTTCACGGCGCTGTCCGATGCGCAGAAGGACGAGGCGATCAAGGGCCTCGAAGATGGCTCGCTCAAACTCGACGGCACCGACAGCAAGGAATTCTTCAAGCTCATCCTGAAAGACACCCAGAACGGCTTTTTGGCCGACCCGATCTACGGCGGCAACAGAAACATGGCGTCGTGGAAGATGATCGGGTTTCCCGGTACCCATTACGATTATCGTGGCTGGATTGACCGCCACAATCAGCGCGTGACGCTGCCGACGATAAGCATTGCCGATCACCCGAACTGGTCGGGGTGAACACCCAACCGGACAGGTTTTTCGCTGACGTGAAATTTTGTTGACGGGAAGAAACGATGGCGCGCAAGCTGCCGCACAAGGACGTGGTCATTATCGGGCTGGGATGGACCGGCTCCATCCTCGCCAATGAACTGACCGATGCGGGCCTCGATGTCGTCGCGATCGAGCGCGGTCCTTGGCGCGATACGGCGACTGATTTTTTGATGTCGTACGCGCAGGACGAGCTGCGGTATCGCATCCAACACGAGCTGTTTCTGCGTCCGTCGCAGATGTCGGTGACCTTCCGCAACAACGCCAAGGAAACGGCATTACCGGTGCGGACCTGGGGCGCGTTCATGCTCGGCAACGGCGCCGGCGGCGCCGGCGTGCATTGGAACGCGGAAACTTGGCGGTTTTTGCCGACCGATTTCACGCTGCGAACTCACCTGACGCAGCGCTACGGCGCCAATATGCTGCCGCAAGACATGACCATTCAGGACTGGGGCGTCACCTACGATCAGCTCGAGCCGCACTATGACGATTTCGAGTATCTGTGCGGCACGTCGGGCCAAGCCGGCAATCTCAAGGGGGCGGTCCAGGCCGGCGGCAATCCATTCGAGGGTTCGCGTTCGCGGCCCTACCCGACGCCGCCGATGAAACAGGGCTACGGCCATACGCTGTTTGCCCAGGCCGCGAAAGAACTTGGCTACAAGCCATTCCCGCAGCCGTCCGGCAATCTCTCGCAGTCCTACACCAATCCGCTCGGCGTCATGCTCGGGCAATGCACCTATTGTGGCTTCTGCGAATGGTTCGGTTGCGCCAATTATTCCAAGGCGACACCGCAGACCACGGTGCTGCCGGTGCTGCTGCGCAAATCAAACTTCGAGGCGCGCACCGAATGTGAGGTGATGCGCATCAATCTCGATAATACGGGAAAGCGCGCGACCGGCGTCACCTACGTCGACACGTCGGGTGAGGAGTTCGAGCAGCCCGCCGATCTGGTTCTGCTGTGCGCCTTCTCGCTGTTCAACGTGCAGCTTTTGTTGCTTTCCGGCATTGGCAAGCCCTATGACCCAAATACCGGGCAGGGCCAGATCGGCCGGAATTTCACCCACCAGACGATGTCGTCGGCGATCGGCTTCTTTGACAAGGATAAATACAATTTCAATCCGTTTGTCGCCGCGGGCGCGATCGGCACCTGCATCGACGAATTCAACGGTGACAATTTCGATCATGGCCAGGCCGGCTTCGTCGGCGGCGGCTATATCGGCGAAGTGCAAACGAACGGCCGACCGATCGAATCGACGCCGGTGCCGCCCGGTACGCCAGCCTGGGGTTCGAAATGGAAACAGGCGCTGCGCGACAACTATCTGAGCACTATCGTCGGAGGCCAATGCCATGGGTCGATGTACAGCTATCGCGACGTCTATCTCGATCTCGACCCGACCTACAAAGATCGCTTCGGCCGCCCCCTCATGCGCATCACCATCGACTTTCACGACAACGAATTAAAGATGGCCGCCTACCTGACGGATAAGTATGCGGAAATTCTGCAGAAAATGGGCGCGAAGCAGATCGTCAAGAAGCCGCGCAAGGGGCCATACGACGTGACGCAATATCAGACGTCGCATCTCAACGGCGGCGCCATCATGGGCACCAATCCGGGCAACAGTGCGCTCAACATGTATCTGCAGAGCTGGGACGTTCCCAATCTCTTCGTTCAGGGCGCGAGCGCGTTCCCGCAGAATGCCGGTTACAACCCGACCGGCACGGTCGGCGCGCTCGCCTTCTGGTCTGCGCAGGCTATCCGTTCGCAGTACCTGAAAAATCCGGGGCCGCTCGTCCATGCGTAGCGAGAGAAAATGGTTGTTGGGCACTGTCGCGGGCGTCGCGCTTGCCGCATCGGCAACTCCAGCCGGCGCTGCAGGCATCGACAAGCAGAGTTTCGGGCAGGTCGAGCGTGGGCACTACCTTGCCATCGTCGGCGACTGCGCCGCGTGCCATACGTTGCCCGGCAGCAGCCACGAATTTGCGGGGGGACGTCCGATCGAGACGCCATTCGGAATGCTGCTGGCGCCGAACATCACGCCGGATCCGCAGACCGGCATCGGCGCCTGGACCGACGACGAATTCATCAATGCGCTAACGAAGGGCACAGGACGCCACGGCACGCGGCTCTATCCGGCGATGCCTTACACCTACTATACCAAACTCAGCCGCGACGATGCGCTTGCGATCCGCGCCTATCTCAGCACCGTTCCGGCGGTGCATAACCCCGTGAAGTCCAATCAATTGCCGTTCCCGTTCAATATGCGCTGGACGCTGGCGGGATGGGACGAATTTTACTTCACGCCGGGGACGTTCCATCCCGACCCGAAGCAGAGCGCGCAGTGGAACCGCGGCGCCTATCTGGTCGAAGGACCCGGTCATTGCGGCATGTGCCACACGCCGAAGAATTTCATGGGCGCGGACGAGACCAGCAAGCGATTGGAGGGTTACGCCCTGCAGGGTTGGTTCGCGCCCAATATTACCGATGACGCGCGTCGCGGCATCGGCGGCTGGTCGGCCGACGACATCGTCGCTTATCTGAAAACCGGACATAACAGGACAGGTGCCGCAACCGGCCCAATGTCGGAGACGTTGAACCTTTCGACATCGAAGATGAGCGATGCGGACCTGCAAGCCATTGCGATTTATCTAAAAGGCGGCGCCGGCCAGCAGACGGCCGCTGCCGATCCGCCGCCCGCCGCCGATCCGCCGAGCCAATCAGCGATGAAAGTGGGAGGGCAGATTTACGCTGACGAATGCTCGGCCTGCCACGGGCCTGACGGCAAGGGGGAACCGGGTCTGTTTCCGGCGCTGGACGGATCTCCATCGGTCGAGCAAACCGACCCCACAACGGCGATGCACGTCGTGTTGCGCGGCGCGCTGAGTGTCGGGACGAAACCCGCGCCTACTGCACCGGCGATGCCGCAATTCGGCTGGCTCCTCGATGACAGCCAAGTCGCGGCTGTCGTCACCTACATTCGCAACGCCTGGGGTAACTCGGCGCCTTCGGTGACCGCGAGCGACGTCAAAAAGACCAGGCAGATGCTGGTCGAGCGCAGCGATTGATACGCGGGGCTCTGGGCAGCGGTACAATCGCCATCAGGCAAAATAAATAAGGTAGATGATAAAGAATGCGACGATGATCGCGACCATGCCGAACGCGAGCACGTAGCGCACGTTTTGCCCTGTCGCGCCTTGACGCGCGCTTGTTGCCGACAGCACGGGGGTATGAATGGTTTCGCGTTCCGCATTTCTATTTGGTTGTGGCACTGGTTTTTCGCCTTGCAGGCTCATGATGATTTTCTCCCTCGGTGCACAGAAATCCCCAGCTCCATGCGACATGTGCTCCATGAACCATGCGACCGGGTCGCCTTTAGGACCCCCCGGTCGCAGTCGTTCGATCCGCTGTTCAATCGCGAATGAAATGTGGTTGGTTTAGGGCTGGTGCTTGAGCCAATCGTCGACGTTCTGTCGCACCATGTCCTTGGCTAGGCCATAACGCTCCTGGATTCGGCCCTCAAGCTGGTCGCGCTTGCCGTTCACCTGGTTGAGATCGTCGTCGGTAAGCTGACCCCATTTTTCCTTGATCTTGCCCTTAGCCTGCTTCCAGTTTCCTTCGATACGGTTCCAGTCCATGTTTCTAACCTCCTCATAGAGTTTTGGTCTATCGGCACGACAACGGCGCGCCGCGTGGCGCAGTTCCGAAAATTTTGGGACATGCGTCGTGGAACCGGACAATGGTCTCTCGGTTTGTTCCGCGCAGTGAATTTATGAGTTGAGAGTTTGCAATCATGCGCTACGCCCTGCTTTGGCTTTGGGCGTGCCAATTCCAATTCTGCTGTTGGATTTGGATGTTCGGCCGCTCGGCACTGACGCGCCGACTTGCGCGCTAGGTTGGCGCGCTGGGCTTGGGCGCTGGGGCCGGGCGTCGGTTTGGACCTGGGCGCTGGTCTTGGGGCAGGCACTTAACTAGGATGCGATCTGCCTTAGGGTGGAGGCGGATTGCAGTTGTTTCTCGTTCACTTTGATCGTGTCACGGTACGCCAGAGCGCGCGGCAGCGTGTCGCGTTTCACATCGGGCGAGCACGCTGGGCCATTGGCTCGTCTCTTGCAAAACCACCGGGCTCGCCGTGACCGAGACCGCCGTCGAAATATTGGGTGCCTACCGGTCCGGCGCAGCGACGCCGGAGGACATCGTGGCGAGAAGCTATGCGCGTATTCGCGCCCATCACGATCCGGCGATTTTCATCACGCTGCGCGACGAAGCCGACGTGCGCGCCGAGGCCATGGCGCTGGCCCGCACGGACAATACAGCGCTGCCACTTTACGGCGTTCCGGTCGCAATCAAGGACAATATCGACGTACAAGGGCTGCCAACCACGGCGGCATGCCCAGCCTTCCTTTATCGGCCTGCGAAAGACGCAACAGCGGTGACACGCTTGCGCGCGGCGGGTGCGCTCATCCTGGGCAAGACCAATCTGGACCAGTTCGCAACCGGGCTGGTCGGCTTGCGCACGCCGTATGGTATCGGCCGTAATCTGTTTGATCGCAAGCTCATCCCAGGGGGATCGAGTGCGGGATCGGCGCTTGCCGTCGGCGCCGGTCTAGTGCCGCTTGCCCTCGGCACCGACACCGCCGGGTCGGGACGCGTCCCGGCTGCTTTCAGCAACATTGTCGGGCTCAAGCCTAGTCGGGGACTTGTCTCGACCGCGGGCGTGGTCCCCGCCTGCCGCACGCTCGACTGCGTTTCAGTGTTTGCGCTCACAGTCGACGACGCTGTGATTGCGCTCGATGCGATTGCGGGGCCAGATCCGGCCGACCCATTTTCACGTTCATATCCGCGCCGCGCATCCGCAATTATGCCTGACGGCGTGCGGCTCGGCGTACCGGCCGCGGCCCAGCGGTTGTTCTTTGACGACCGGCAATCGGCCGCGGCGTATGATACCGCGCTCGCCGGGTTCGCCGCCCTCGGCGCCAAGATCGTCGCGATTGACATGGAGCCGTTCTACGCGGCGGCGCGCTTGCTCTATGAAGGCCCCTGGGTCGCGGAACGTTATTTGGCAGTCAAAGGGCTGATCGAGGCCGCGCCTGAAGCGCTGCATCCGGTGACGCGGCAGATTATTCTCGCCGGCGCCCGCGGTACGGCGGCCGATGTGTTCGCCGCGCTCTATCGCCTCGAGGAATTGCAGCGATCATGCGATCATACCTTCGGCGGCATTGACGCCCTGGTGCTGCCGACCGCGCCGACGATCTACACAATCGAACAGGCGCTCGCCGATCCGATCGTGCCGAACAGCCGGCTTGGCACCTACACTAACTTCGTCAACCTGCTCGATCTGTGCGGGTTGGCTGTGCCCGCTGCGATGCGCGCCGACGGCACGCCGTTCGGCGTCACGCTGCTCGCGCCGGCTCGCGAAGACGCGGCGCTGGCCGCGATCGGGCGCCGATTCCACGATGCCACAGGTCTACCGCTCGGCGCGCTTAATTCTCGTCGATCGCACTGACATGCGCGGCGACGACGCGCCAACCGTCGGCAAAGCGCACCCAGGTTTGCATCTGGCGGCCCACTTTCCTGGGCATTGTCCGGCGGTAAAACAGCGTCGAGGCCACCGCGAAGTCGCGGCCGTATGTGGTGATGACGGTTTTCGACAATGTGCGCTCCACGCCGGCTGGCGAGCGCGCGGCGCGAAACGATTTGACTTGCCCGTAGCCGTATAGGTTCTCCGCGCCACCATAGCGAATGGTGCGCGCATCGTCGTGAAACAGCGCGTCGAGCGTGGCGACGTCGTTTGACACCAGCGCCTTTTCGTAGCGCGCGAACGCGGCTTTGACTTCCGCAACGACCTCCGGCAGGTCGATCTGCATGGGTTTCTTCCCTGATATGGATCAAAGTACCGGCCGCTGCGCGGCGACGACGCCTTTAGTTTCCAGTACATGGGCAATGCGCAGCGCTACATCCTCGCGCCACGGCGGCGCGATGATCTGAACGCCAATCGGCAATGGCTCCAGCGGGACCGGGACGGCCACGGCCGGCAGGCCGATGAAAGAGATCGGCTGCGTGTAGAGACCGAGATTGGCTCGCACCGGTATTTCGTTATCGTCGAACTCGAAAGTCTCTTGTCCGATCCGCGGCGCCGTGCATGGCGTGGCCGGCGCCAGAATGGCGTCGACATCCTCAAATAGTTTGAGAACAGCGTCGCGATACCAGCGTCGAAATTTCTGCGCCTTGACCACGACCGACGCCGGCAGCATCGCGCCCGCGATCAATCGGTCGCGCACCGCGGGATCAAAGTCTCTCGCGCGCGTGCGCAGCCGATCGAGGTGCAGGCTCGCGCCTTCGCTCGCGGTGATGATGAAGGCTGCGGAGCGGGCGCGCTCGGCCTCGGGAATCTCGATATCACGGTTGGCGCCGAGAGCCGCCGCTACGCGGTCGATGGCGGCGAGCGGTTCGGCGCTGCGGCATTTGAAATACCCGGTGGCGACGCCGATGCGCAGCCGTTCGACGCCGCGCTCCAACAGCGGCGACACGGGGTCGGCCGCGCGGCGGGCGCTAGCCGGATCGTGGGGATCGCTGCCCTGCATGGCATCGTAGGCGACCGCGAGATCGCGCGTGCCGCGGGCAAACGGGCCGACATGGTCGAGGCTCGCAACAAATGGAAAGCTGCGCGCGCGTGACAGCCGTCCATAGGTCGGCTTCAAGCCGAAAATGCCGCACAGCGACGCGGGCACACGGATCGAGCCGTTGGTGTCGGAGCCGAGCGACAGCGGGACAAGCCCGCCCGCGACCGCGGCGGCCGAACCGCTCGACGAACCGCCGCTCATTCGCTCAAGATCATGCGGATTGTGGACGGCGCCGTCGTGTACGTTCTCACCAGTAAAGTCGTAGGCGTATTCGCCCATGTTGAGCGCGCCGACTAGGATGGCGCCGGCCGCCTCAAGCCGCTCGATCAACACCGCGTCGCGGTTAGCCGGCGGTGCCTCACGGTTGATTTTTGATCCGGCAAGCGTCGGCAAATCTCTGATGTCGAACAGGTTCTTGACGGCAAACGGCACGCCGGCGAGTGGACCGGGAGGTTTGCCGGCCGCGCAGGTAAGGTCGATCTCTTGCGCCGCGACAAGTGCTCGGTCTTCGGTGATGGCCGTGAATGAGTTGAGCCGCGGCTCGCGTTCTCGGATGCGCAGCAGCGCGGCTTCGATGATGCTGGTGGCGCTCACGCTGCCGCTTGTCACCGCCGCGGCAATGTCGGCCGCACCACTCCACATGAATGTGTCGGCTGGTGTCTTAAGCATGGAAAACCGGCGCCGGCTCGGTGTCGTCGGGCAGTTCGAACGCATCGACGCGCGTTGCGTGGCTGAGCACCAAGAGGAGATGGAATGCCACACCCTCGCGCCAGGCCGGATCGATCGTCAGGCCGAGCGCCCGCGCGGCTCCGTCGATCACAGCATCGGCGAGATCGCTTGGCGGCTTGGTGATCGCGCGGCGCGTACGCGGCGGTTTTGCGCTCGCGTTGCCGCGCTTGACCCGAACCGGCTTTGATTTGCGGATGGCTCGACGTTTCATGTCCGTACGCAAAGACATTTCCACAGATTGGCAAAGCGCGTGCCACACAAGGGTGCGCTCCGGGCGACGGCCGGACGGTACATTATCTAGCAATGGCAACGCCGCCTTGGCGAGGGTCCTGCGGCGTGTCTGTGCGGCGTGGGCAGCAAACGCACATTAAATAGGCAGATATCTCGCGTCTAAGCTCACCCATCCCGACGCGTCGCTGGCCCCGGTCTTGCATGGCTTCGCCTGTTGCGAGGCAGGATATCGGGATGCCACGCCTTTCCGTTGAAGCCGAACCCGCGAAGCTCGACGTCGACACCGAGACGGCTGCGCTCATCATCATCGACATGCAGCGCGACTTTCTCGAACCCGGCGGCTTCGGCGCCGCACTGGGAAATGATGTCGCGTCGTTGCGCGCCGCGGTGGCGCCGTGCCGCGAGATGCTTGGAGCCGCGCGCCGCCTCGACATGCTGGTGATCCACACCCGCGAGGGCCACCGGCCCGATCTGTCCGATGCGCCGCCCCTCAAGGTCGAGCGCGGCGATCCCGAAAAACGCATCGGCGCGAGCGGCCCAATGGGCCGCATCCTCGTCCGCGGCGAGCCGGGCCACGACATTATCCCCGAGCTTTACCCCATGCCCGGCGAGCCTGTGATCGACAAGCCTGGCAAGGGCGCGTTCTACCAGACCGATCTTGAACTGATGTTGCGTAATCGCTCGATCGACACGCTGTTCGTAGCCGGCGTGACGACTGAGGTGTGCGTCAACACCACGGTGCGCGAGGCCAATGATCGCGGCTTTCGCTGCATCGTTCTGTCGGATTGCTGCGCGTCTTATTTCCCGGAATTTCACCACGCGGGTCTCGCCATGATCAAGGCGCAGGGCGGCATTTTCGGCTCGGTCGCGCCGTCGCGCCCGCTCGCCAACACGCTGACGGCGCTTGCCGAACGAAACGCCATGCGGGTGAGAACAACGGTTGCCGCCAACAGGAGTGTCAGATGACAGCCGCAGCAACGGAATTCCGACCTCGATTGTGGACGCCGGGCGACTGGAACGCGTTCTTCGGGTTCGGCACTAACATCTTGGTCAATATGCTGACGCTGACCATCCTGCTGCGCTTCGTGCTGCAGATGCCGGACTCAATCGTGTTCGGCCGCATCCTGCCGGCGATGGGCCTGATGATGTGCCTGTCGACGATGTACTACGCCTATCTGGCGTACCGGCTGGCGAAGAGAACGGGTCGCGACGATGTTTGCGCGTTGCCATCTGGCATCAGCGTGCCGCATATGTTCATCGTCACTCTGGTGATCATGCTGCCGATCAAGCTCAAGACCAACGATCCGATCCAGGCCTGGGAGGCGGGACTGGTCTGGGTGTTCTTCCAGAGCTTCATTCTGATGGCCGGCGGATTCATCGCCCCGTGGATTCGCAGAGTGACGCCGCGCGCCGCGCTGCTCGGAACGCTGGCCGGCGTGTCGATTACCTTCATTTCCATGACGCCGGCGCTGCAAATCTACATGACCCCGGTGATCGGGTTGACGTGCCTTGCCGTTATCTCGGTGAATTGGCTAGGCGGCTTCAAATACCCGGGCGGCATTCCGGCCGGCCTCGTCGCCATCGCGGTGGGCGTGCTGATCGCGTGGGGCTCCAACCTGTTCGGTCTGCATTACGGCGGGTTGAGCGGCAAAGGCGTGCTCGACGCGTTTTCCAATTTCGGCTTCAACGTGCCGCTACCGGCCTTCGGCCATGTATTCGGTGGCTTCAAATATCTGGGCGTAATTCTAGTCACGGCGATCCCGTTCGGCATCTACGATCTGGTCGAGGCCATGGACAACGTCGAAAGCGCGGAAGCCGCCGGTGACGCCTATCCGACCACGCGGGTGCTCACAGCGGACGGTATCGTCAGCTTGATCGGCTGCCTGATGGGTAACCCCTACATCAACGCGGTCTATATCGGCCACCCGGGCTGGAAAGGCATGGGCGGCCGCATCGGCTATTCGGCAGCGACCGGCATTATGGTCATCGTGCTGTCGTGGTTCGGCGTAATCGCGCTTTTGCTGGCCGTCGTACCGGTCGTGGCGATCTCACCGATCCTGCTCTATATCGGCATGCTAATCGGCGCGCAGGCGTTCCAGACGACGCCCAAGGGCCATGCGCCGGCCATCATCCTGGCGCTGGCGCCGCACATCGCGGCCTGGGCCAAAACCTTGATGGATGGCGCGCTACAGGTTGCCGGCACCGATGCAGCAAAACTCGGCTTCGATAAGCTCGCCAATGTCGGCGTGCTCTATCCGGGGCTCGAAATTATGGGCGGCGGCGCAATCCTGAGCGGACTTATCCTCGCCGCCGTCGCCGCCAACGTGATCGACAGGAAATTCGTCGATGCCGGCGCCTTCGCACTCGCCGGCGCGGTGTTGACTTTCTTCGGCTTCATGCACGGCCCGATGGTGGGGATTGCGGTGTCGCCGACGCTTGCGGTCGCCTATTTGCTGGTGGCAGCTTTTTTGTTCGCGTTGACGCGTTATCCGGCCTTGGCGCCGGCG
>DASZWK010000078.1:0-1684 GCA_035546235.1 Xanthobacteraceae bacterium
AAATCGAACAGGCAGCGGTTGGTGACGAGCGCGATCGGGCCGCCGTTGCGCGAAACGTTGGGGGGACTGCCGCCGGGCGCGCTGACAAAATCGACCTTCGGCACCAGCGTGCGGCGCGAGTGCTCGGTGCGAAACAGGATCACCTTGGGTACGACATAATAAAGGTAGGCGGAGCCGAACGAGCCGGGGAACCGCGCCTTGGGTTGTTCGTAGTCGCCGACGGACACCAGATTGATGTTGCCCTGGCCGTCGATCTGGCCGCCGGACAGAAAAAACACGTCGACCCGGCCCTGGCCGGCGCAGTCGAACAATTCGCGCGCGCCGTCAGTGAAGAAGCTGTGGTCGCGGCTGCCAAGGAGCGACACATAGGGCCGGCTTGCACCGTCGTTCAGATTTGCGCGTTCGCGCGCCAGCAGCGCGGCGGTCGCCGGAATCGGCGACTGCGCGCCGACCGCGATGTGGCGCACGTCACCGATCAGCCGGCAGATCACGTCGGCGAGCAATTCCTCGTCACGAAATTCCTTCTCGGTCATTTCTCTTTCATCGTGCAGAAGTTGCAGAGGCTGCGTGGCCGGCATGCCGCTGCGTGAGGCCGTTCCAAAACGGCAAACCCTACGCTACGCTCGGTTGGCTTGAACTATGCAGGTTCACGATGCCGGGGCAATGCAAAATCGCAGTCGCGCTGCTGTCCGCACTGGTCCTCGCGGGACCATGCGGACCGGCCGTGGCGCAGGTTTATCCGACCCGAGCCGTTACCATCATCACGCCGTCGCTGCCCGGCGGCGGTATCGATATCACGGCGCGGCAGATCGCTGCGGAATTGCAGGATGCGCTGCATCAGCCGTTCGTGGTGGAGAACAGGGCCGGCGCCAGCGGCAATATCGCGACACACGATGTCGCCCGCGCGGCGCCGGACGGCTACACGCTGCTGCTGACGATCTCGGGCTTTCAGACCACCAATCCGGCGCTGTTCAAATCGCTGCAATGGGACCCGGTGCGGGATTTTGCAGCGGTCGCGATGGTGTCGCGGTCGCCTCAGGTCCTTGTCGTCAACAAGGACTCGCCGGCAAATACGCTCGCCGACCTGATCGCCTACGCGCGCGCCAACCCCGGCAAGGTCACCTATGGCAGCCCGGGTGTCGGCACGCAGAACAACATCGCCTCGCTGCAGCTCGCGGAAGCCGCACACATCAAGGTGACGACGGTACCGTATCGCGCAACCGCGGCGGCCTTCAACGATCTCCTTGGCGGTACGCTGGGCTTCTTCGTCAACACGACGCAGCAATTGGTCGGACCGCTGCAAGGCCACGTGGTCAAGGGCTTGGCGATTTTCAGCACGAAGCGCCATCCGCTTTTGCCCGACGTGCCGACCACGGCGGAAGCAGGCTTCCCCGACCTGCAGATCGATACCTGGTATGCGCTCTATGCACCGGCCGGCACGCCGAAAGCGGTCGTCGATCGTCTGTCGGGCGAGATCAGGAAGATAGTCGAACGTGCCGACTTCAAGGCACGCATCGAAAAAAGCGGCGCAACCATCTACTACATGGGCTCCGAGCAACTGACCGAGTACACCAAACAGGAGGTGGCGCATTGGAGGGATATCGTCCGTAAGCTCGGCATCCCGGCGCAAAGCCAATGAGTGAATTATTCAAACCGATAAAGCTGCGCGGTCTTACTCTCGATA
>DASZWK010000079.1:0-2066 GCA_035546235.1 Xanthobacteraceae bacterium
GGCATTCGCCACGGCTTTGAGGTGCTGTCGCGGCATATGGGCGAAGGCGCGCTGTTCTGTGGCGATGTGGCGGCGCAGATCGGACCCGACGACGTGCACATGCCTGGGATGATTGCGGTGCACGATCTCGAAACGGCGGAAGCCGCGATCGAGACGATCATCGATCAGGGTGAAGGCGCGCCGGGGCACAGTGAGGACAGCCACTACAACCGCTTCCTCCGCGTCCGGCGCGAATACGACGAATTCATCGCCACGGATCCTGCCTTCGAGCCTGCGTTCCCGGTGGCGCACAATCCCGTCATGCGCGCGCCGCGCGATGCGGCCCCTCGCGTCGTCCTCGAGGATCCGACGGCGGCAAAGGTGCTGGACCTCGCCAACGCCGTCTACGGCCATGCATTGCGCTGCCTCGTGCAGAGCTACGGCCGGCGGCCGGACGATCAGGCCAACAAGCGGCTCTACGTCGACGCCGCGATCGACCTCATGTTCGTGCTGACCGAAATCGGGCCGTATCTCGCCTCTTTACCGGCCGGCAAGTCGCATCCTGGGATCAACGCCGGTGTCACGTTCACGACGCTGCGCGATCTCGCGCGGCTGCCGAGCGGCCCGGCGGAGACACGGATTATCGCCGAGCGTTTCGCGGAGATGGCGCATCACGCGCGCTCGGTGTGTCCGCTTGGTCATGAGTTGGCGCACATCGCCGAAGCGATCGACAAGATCGGCGCCAAGTTCGGGCCCGCGGTGGCGACTGTCACCACGCAAGTCGCCAAGGCCGCGACAGCGCCCGCGGTTCAACCTGTGCCGCTGGATCCAAGCGCGCCGCCGGTGATGCCGAAACCCGACGACCTGCCCTCGGGGGCGGGAGCGGCCAAGATCGAGCTGGTCGAAGGCAAAGACCTCACCATTCGTTACGAGGGCAAGCGCTGCATCCACGCGCGCTTCTGCGTCCTCAATGCGCCGAAGGTGTTCCGGGCCAATACGCCCGGCACGTGGATTTATCCTGACGCGATGCCGACGGAAGATGTGCTGCAGGTCGCGCACGACTGCCCGTCTGGCGCTATCCGCTATACGCGGAAAGATGGCGGCGCCGAGGAGCACGCGCCGCCGGTCAACACCGTCAACGTCCGCGAGAATGGGCCGTACGCGTTCCGCGCGCAGCTCAAGATCGGCGATCTCGACGTTGGCTTCCGCGCCACGCTCTGCCGCTGCGGTCAATCGAAGCGGAAGCCGTTCTGCGACGGCTCGCACAATGCCGTCGGCTTCGCGGCCACGGGCGAACCCGGCACGCGCAAATCCGAACCATTGCAGGTGCGGGATGGCGAGCTCGTGGTCGACCCGCAGCGCAATGGCCCGCTTCAGGTCAGCGGGAATCTCGAGGTGCTTTCAGGCACCGGACGCACAGTCGATCGCGTGACGCGGGTGCGGATGTGCAGGTGCGGAAACTCACGCTCGAAGCCGTTCTGCGACGGCTCGCACGCGCGCGTGGGGTTTGAAGCGGACGGAAGCTAGGGTGTCGCTGCGATCTGATCGAGGTGGTGGTGCAGCGCCGCGTGGTCGAGTTTGTCGATCGGCAGGTTCACCAGCGCACTGATGCGGTTCGACAGCATGCGGTAGGCTTCGTCGTAAGCTGCCGACACTTCGGCATGGCTGCCGGCAACCTTCACTGGATCGGGGATGCTCCAGTGGCCGTTCGCCGGATGGCCGGGCCAGACCGGGCAAGTCTCGCCAGCGGCTTCATCACAAACGGTGAAGATGAAATCCATCGTCGGCGCATCGGGCGCCGCGAATTCGTCCCAGCTCTTGGAGCGGAAGCCGGAGGCATCGTATCCCAGCGCGCTCAACAGTGTCAGCGTGTGGTCGGCAACTTTGCCGGATGGCTTGCTGCCGGCGGAAAATGCCCGGAACCGATCTTTGCCCACGCGGCTCATAATTGCCTCGGCCATGATCGAGCGGGCGGAATTGCCGGTGCACAGGAAGAGAACGTTGTAGATCGGATTGGCCATCGTGCTCGCGCTCCTCGGCTAGGCTCGCGGGTATTTGGCCGACCCAGATGACAGTCCTGTGACGGC
>DASZWK010000080.1:0-7753 GCA_035546235.1 Xanthobacteraceae bacterium
TGCGACGCGGCCTTCATCAAAAAATACGGGCTGGGTCTCGTCTATCCGGGCGCCGGGAATCTGTCGCGCCTGCTGCAAGCCGGATACCTCAAACGCGCCGAAACGCTGGAGAGCCTCGCCGCGGCGTTCGGCATCGACGGAGAGGCGCTGCGCCGCACGGTCGCGCGCCACAACGGGTTCGCGCAAACCGGCATCGACACCGATTTCGGCAAGGGCGAGACCGAACTGAACCGCTTCAACGGCGACGATGCGCATAAGCCCAATCCGTGCATCGGACCGATCGCCACGGCGCCTTATTACGGCATGCAAATCTGGCCCGCCGATATCGCGGTCTCGACCGGGCTGTCCACGGACCCGAACGCCCGCGTGCTCGACCAGGCCGGCCAGCCGATCGCAGGCCTCTATGCCTGCGGCAACGACATGGCCTCGATGATGCGCGGGTCGTATCCGGGACCGGGCACGACGCTCGGGCCCGGCATGGTGTTCGCGTACCGGGCGGCAACGCACGCCGCCGGAAAACAGCCGCTGGAAGAGCCGATCGCGGGCGCCTGAACGGAGCGCCCGACCGCCGCATTTCCGCCCGCAATATTACGCGGGCGACACACGGGATAGGGCCGCGGGAAAGCGCCACGGAATCGTGAATTCCGTGCCCCGACCATTCACGTTTCCCGCCGCATTTCATTCACCATTTCGCCAGTCCGCCGAACTACGCACTTGAATTGAACCATTTAGCCGGCCGAGGCTTCTAACAAAGGGGGCGCACCTCTTGGTCTCGGCACTCAACCGATCCCCATCGGTTCCCATCGCAGGTGTAAAAGCAATGCGTTTGCAACACATACTCTACGCCACGGTTTGCGCGGCTGCCCTGGCGCTGCCTTGCGCGTCATCGGCTTCCGCCAACATCGTCATTTCCATCAATCAAGCCACCCAGCACATGCTGGTGTCGGTCGACGGCGTCACCCGCTACGACTGGCCGGTGTCCACCGGCCGCGCCGGCCATGGCACGCCGAACGGCGTCTTCAAGGTCAACCGCATGGATGCCGATCACCATTCCAAGGAATACGAAGACGCCTTCATGCCGGATTCGATGTTCTTCGACCTCAACGGCCACGCCATTCACGGCTTCAACGACGTTCCGCATCTCGGCATGGCGGTGTCGCACGGCTGTGTGCGACTGGCGCCCGCCAATGCGGCGGTGCTGTTCAGCCTGGTGAAGCAGCAAGGCATGGCCAATACCACCGTGCAGATCAGCGGCCACATTCCGAGCCGCTACCCGATGGTGGCACGCCAGCAGCAGGCGCCGGTGCAGCAGGAAGCCGATGCGGAACAGCCGACGCAGATTGTGCCGCAAGGTTACGGCCAACAGGCGCCGGGTTATGGGCGCCCGGCTTATTATGGCCAGCAGCCCGCTTACGGTCAGCCGGCTTACAATCAACCCCGCCCGGCTTACGGCCAATCCGGTGGCGCGTTCCCGCCGCAGCCGGCGCCCTACGGCCAGCCCGCCTACAGCCAGCCTTACGGCGATGGACAGGCCTATAACCAGCCGCCGAGCTACGGCCAGTATAACCCCTACGGCGGCAGCTATTCGGGGCCGGTGTACCGGCAGTACTGATTCCTGTCATGCCCCGCGAAGGCGGGGCATCCAGTAACCAATACCGTTTCAGGGATTACTGGATCATCCGCCTGCGCGGATGATGACATCTCACATCGGCTTCTGAAATTTCAGCACGAAATTGTCGACCGGCATGACCGGCTTGTAGGTGACGAAGTCGTGGGTGTCTTTGGGGTTGCGCCAGAAATCGCCCTCGGCCACGACCTTGAAACCGGCCGCTTCGACTTCCTTGCGCAGCGCCGCCTCCTCGATGCGATGCAGCGTCTTCACCACTGAGGTGCCCTGCCCCGGCAGCGCCGAGTGATCGGCGATGACCAGAAAGCCGCCGGGCTTGAGCGCGGCGAACATCTTGCGGTCCATCTCGGCGCGGTCGACCTTCATGTAGGCGGTGTCGTGGTAGAAGAACAAAAACGTGATCAGATCGAGGTTCTGCACGCCGGGCGGGATCGGATCGTCGTACGGCCGGATGTCGGCTGTCGCGTCTTTCATCGCCGGCGTCTTCATCCGCGCCTCGAACGCCGTCTTCATCTTCTCGCTCGCGTCGGGCGGATTCTGGCCATACACCATGCCGTTCGGCGCCACCGAACGCGCCATCAGTTCGGTCGAGTAGCCGCCGCCTGCCGCCATATCGAGCACCTTCATGCCCGGGCGCACGCCGGCAAAGACGAGAAACGGCACCGGGTCGCGGCGCTGGTCGGCTTTCAGGTCAGCAGGACTGCGGTCGGGCGTGTTGAGCAGCGCCTTGTAGTCGGGCGCCGACTGCGCCGTCGCGGCGGTTGCGCCGAGGCTCAAGGCGAGCCCGGCCAACAGGGTGAAAGCCAATGCTGACGTGCGTCCCGGCGTTACCTTCATGGATCGATGCCTCTCCAACTTTGCTGACGGCGCCATGCTAGCGGCAAAGTGCGCGTCCGCGGTTGACAAAGCTGTGAAAAGACCCGGCAAATATTGTGGAAAGGCTGCGGAATAAAACCGCCGCGCCAGTTTCATGAATCTCTTGCGTCAGCGCCTGTGAACAGCCGGGACAAGTCGAAACCGCACATGAATGCAATGGCTTCCAAAGCTCGTTCCAGCGCTCAGACCGCGACCGCGAGCCTCGAAACCGGTGAACAAGCCGCCAAAACATTCGCCGCCCTGTTTGCCGAGTCCTGCACCGACGAGGACGCGGCCGTCAGTCTTGTGGATAACGGCCGCGGACGCTGGACCGTCATCATCCACTTTCGCGATCCGCCCGACCGCGAGGCGGTGCGCAGGCTGGCGGCGGCCGCGGCCGGCGCTGAGGCCGCCAAGACGCTGACCTTCGCGCACGTCGCCGCCAAGGATTGGGTGCGCGAGAGTCTTGCGGGCTTGCGGCCCGTTGCCGCCGGACGCTTCGTCGTGCACGGCGCGCATGATCGCGCCCGCGTCGCGCCAAGCCGGATCGGCATCGAAATCGAGGCCGCGCTCGCCTTCGGCACCGGCCATCACGGCACCACGCGCGGCTGTCTGTTGGCGCTCGACTGGATCTGCAAGGCTCTACAGAACGGACGCGCACCTGTTCACCGTCATCCTGAGGTGCGAGCGCAGCGAGCCTCGAAGGATGCCGGCCCCAGGGCCCGGGCCGTCGCCCTTCGAGGCCCCGCGCAAGGCGCGGAGCCCCTCAGGGTGACGGGGAAAAAATTGCGCATCCTCGATCTCGGCACCGGTTCGGGCGTGCTCGCCATCGCCGCCGCCCGTGCGCTGCGGCAGCGCGTGCTGGCGACCGATATCGACATCGAGGCGGTGCGTGTGGCGCGCGCCAATGCGCGGCTCAACCGCACTGGCAGCCTGGTGCAGTTCGTCCATGCCGGCGGCGTCGAACGTCATGTCATCGCGGCGCGCGCGCCGTTCGATCTCGTTTTTGCCAACATCCTGCTCGAGCCGCTGCAGCGCATCGCCGCGCCACTGATAAAGCTGATCGCGCCCGGCGGCCGCATCATCCTGTCCGGCCTGCTCGCCGCGCAGGCCAATGCGGCCATCGCCGCCTACCGTCCGCTCGCGCTGGAACGGCGCATTGCCATCGAGGGCTGGGCGACGCTCGTCATGCGGCGCGCCTTACCCTCGCGCACCGGGCGAGGGGACTGCTAAAGTGCCCGCCATGTTCGAAGCGCGCTTCCAATCGTTCGAAGATCAGGCCGAGCGCGGCGCCGGCGCGGAGCGGCTCGCAGCGCTGCGGGCCGAACTGGCGCGGCGCGGGCTCGACGGCTTCATCGTGCCCCGCGCCGACCGCTACCAGAACGAATACGTACCGCCCAGCGACGCGCGGCTCGCCTGGCTCACCGGCTTCACCGGCTCCGCCGGCGTCGCCATCGTGCTCGCCGACCGCGCAGCGATCTTCGTCGACGGCCGTTACAAGGTGCAGGTCGCCGAGGAAGTCGACAGCGCGAGTTTCGCCGTCGAGCATCTGGTGGAGCGGCCCCCGGCAGCCTGGATCGAAGCCAACCTCGCAGCCGGCAAAAAGCTCGGCTATTCGCCGTGGCTGCACACGGTCGACGGCGCCGAACAACTCGCCAAGGCCTGCGCGGCGGCCGGCGGCAACCTCGTACCGGTCGCCGGCAATCCGATTGACGCGATCTGGAGCGCGCGGCCGGCGCCGCCGCTCGGCGCGGTGGTGACGCATGACCTGCGCTATGCCGGCGAAGAGACGCCGCACAAGATCGAACGCGTACGCGCCGAGATGGAAAAGTTCGCCGCCGATGCGCTGATCGTGTCGGACCCCCACGCCGTGTGCTGGCTGTTCAACATCCGCGGCAGCGACGTGCCGCACACGCCGATCGTGCTCGCCACCGCGATCCTGCCGAAGGACGAGCGGCCCCGCCTCTATGTGGACTCGCGCAAGCTCGATAATGCGGTCCGGCACCTCATCGAGCAGAACGTCGCGGTGCACGCGCCAGAAGAGTTCGAGCGCGACCTGGCCGCGCTGGGCGCCAACAAGCGCGCCGTGCGACTCGATCCGGCGGCTTGCCCCGAAGCGATCGCGCGGCTCATCGCCGACAACGGCGGCAAACTGTTGCGCGGCGTCGATCCGATCGTGCCCATGAAGGCGATAAAGAATGCCGCCGAAATCTCGGGCGCTCGCGCCGCGCAATTGCGCGACGGCGCGGCGGTAACGCGCTTCCTCGCCTGGTTCGACAACGAGGCGCCGAGCGGAAAACTCACCGAGATCGACGCCGTCGAGGCGCTGGAGAGTTTTCGCCGCGACACCGGGCTGTTGAAGGACGTGTCGTTTCCGACCATCGCGGGCGCCGGCTCGGACGGCGCCATCGTGCACTATCGCGTCACCCGCCGGAGCAATCGCCGCATCGCGCCCGGCGAATTGTTTCTGGTCGACTCGGGCGGCCAGTACGAAGACGGCACCACCGACATCACCCGCACGGTCGCGGTAGGCTCGCCGAGCAGCGATGCGCGAAAGAACTTCACGCTCGTGCTCAAGGGCCACATCGCGATCGCGCGCGCGGTATTTCCGGACGGCACCACGGGTGCGCAGCTCGACACGCTGGCGCGGCAATTCCTGTGGCGCGCAGGACTCGATTTCGATCACGGCACCGGACACGGCGTCGGTTCGTATCTGTCGGTACACGAGGGCCCGGCGCGCATCGCCAAGCTCGGCGCCGCGCCATTGCGGCGCGGCATGATTCTGTCCAACGAGCCCGGCTATTACCGCACCGGCGCCTACGGCATCCGCATCGAAAATCTCGTGCTGGTGAACGAAGCCGAGCCGGTCGCCGGCGCCGAAAAGCCGCTCAACGCTTTCGAAACGCTGACGCTCGCCCCGCTCGACCGCCGCCTGATCGAGCCCGCGATGCTCACCGCCGACGAACTTGCCTGGCTCGACGCCTATCAGGCGCGCGTGCGCGGCGCACTGACGCCGCTCGTTGATGCGCCGGTGCGCGCCTGGCTCGACGCCGCCACGGCGCCGCTTACCGCCGCACGATACTGATCCGGCAGCACTCATGCTGCAACGCAAAAGCGTAATTTGATTCCGCCATGTCGGGATTGGAACTTTTTCCCGGAACCGACGTTTTCCGCTTGGCTTGGAACGGAGCGAGGAAACAACATGCTCGGTACGATTCTGATAATCATACTCATCTTGTTGCTCATCGGCGCGTTGCCGACTTGGCCCTATTCGACCGGATGGGGCTATTATCCCGGCGGCGGCCTGGGCCTGGTGCTGATCATCGTCGTCATATTGGTCCTTGTCGGAAGAATCTGACGAGGGTCCCGCGAAGGCGGGACCGAACCACCACCTGATTTTCATGAACGCGTTGAAGCAATCCAATCGCCAAAGGTTGGATTGCTTCGGCTATTCCGGCGCGGACTCAACGAATGAGCTTCGCCCACTCGTCCTCAGTCAACACCGTAACGCCGAGCTTCTTCGCTTCGGCAAGCTTCGAACCGGCGCCCGGGCCGGCTACGACGTAGTCGGTCTTCTTCGACACCGAGCCTGAAACCTTGGCGCCCAGCCGCTCGGCCGAGGCCTTGGCCTCGTCGCGCGTCATCAGTTCCAGCGAGCCGGTGAACACCACGGTTTTGCCGGCAACCGCCGAATCGGCGCGCGGCTTCTCGGCGTCGAGAATCTCGCGCATTTCGTGTACGAGCCTTTCGACAATGCCACGGTTGTGGCCTTCACCGAAATACGCACGCACGGCTTTGATCACGGTATCCCCGATCTGGTCCAACCCGTCCATTTCGGCCGCAGCATCCTCGTCGCCATCAGCTATCTTCAGTGCTGCATCATGAAAGGCGGTCCACGAACCGTAACCCCGCGCTAGTGCCAATGCCGTCGTTTCACCCACATGACGGATGCCGAGCGCATAAATGAAGCGGTCAAGAGAAATCTGGCGTCGCTGTCTTATAGCCCCCAATAAGTTTCGCACTGACGTATCTGCGTAGCCTTCCTCAGCAAGAAGGTCGTCCCGATGCTTCTTTTCGAGCGTGAAAATGTCAGCCGGCTCCTGCACCCATTTCTTCTCAAAGAACAGCTCGATTTGCTTTTCGCCAAGCCCCTCGATGTCAAAGGCGCGGCGCGAACAAAAAAGCTTCAGATGCTCAATCTTCTGGTAGGGGCAAGCAAACTCGCCGGTGCAATAGGACCGCGCCGTCTCTTCGCCTGCTGCCGTCTTTTCTCGTTCGATGCGCGTATGTAAATAGCACGGGCATCTCGTCGGAAATTTGTACGGCTTAGATTCTTTATCTCGCTTTTCGATGAGGATATCCACGATTTGTGGAATCACGTCACCCGCGCGCTGGATAACGACGGTATCTCCACGCCGGAGGTCACGACCTTCACGAATCTGTTCACCATCGCCACCGATGCCCTTAATGTAATCTTCATTGTGCAATGTGACATTTTGGACGATTACGCCACCCACGCTGACCGGGTCGAGCTTACCTACCGGAGTAAGGGCACCCGTACGACCAACTTGAATCTCAATATCATTGAGCACGGTGGTAGCCCGCTCGGCGGGAAATTTATGCGCGATTGCCCAGCGCGGCGATCGCGAGACGAAGCCAAGCCGATCCTGCCAGTCAATACGGTCAACTTTATAAACCACACCATCGATGTCGTAATCGAGTGACGCGCGCCTGTCGCCGATTTCGCGATGAAAGGCAAGAAGTTCGTCGACCGAGCGGCAACTCTTGGTGAGAGGGTTGGTTTTAAATCCACAACCTTCTAACCAGCGGATCATGCTTGACTGCGTTTTAGCGGGAAAATCGCTCATCTCACCCCAAGCATAAGCGAAAAAGCCCAGTGGCCTCGACGCCGTTATTGACGGATCCTTTTGTCGCAGCGAACCGGCCGCGGAGTTGCGCGGATTGGCAAACACTTGACCACTAATTTCGGTTTGACGCTTGTTAAGCGCCAGGAACGCATGCTTTGTCATGTAGACTTCGCCGCGAACTTCGCACACTCTCGGCACACCTCTACCAATAAGCTTTTTCGGGACATCTTCTAACGTCCTGACATTGGCGGTGACGTCCTCGCCTTCGAAGCCATCACCGCGAGTCGCACCAGTAATGAGCTCTCCTCCTTCGTATCGGAGCGACATCGAGAGGCCGTCGATTTTTGGCTCAGCCGAGAAAACAACTGAATTCTGGTCATTCAACCTCAAAAATTTGACTATT
>DASZWK010000081.1:0-8279 GCA_035546235.1 Xanthobacteraceae bacterium
GCGGCTATTGCGAGCAAACAATTGTGGGGAGCTAAAGCGGCCTAGTATCTTTGCTTCGTCATTTATTTCGGCTTGAGGCCGGCGTACTTGACGACTTTGCCCCATTTCTCGGTTTCAGCCACGATGAATTTGCTGAAATCAGGAGGCGACATTGCCAATTCGGTAACGCCGACAGCAGTTAGCCGCTCCTTGAATTTGGCGTCGGCCTGGATGGCTTTGACCGCGCCTGCGATCTTGTCGACAATGGTCTGCGGCGTGTTCTTCGGACCGACGATGCCATTCCAGCCGCTGGCGGCGAAGCCCGGCACGGTCTCCGCGACCGTCGGCACATCCGGCAATTGCTCGAGCCGGGTTGCCGTCGTGACCGCGAGTGCGCGCAACTTGCCGGACTTGAAGTGGCCCATGCCGGATGAGATGCCGCCGAAGGCAACCAGGATCTGGCCGCCGAGCAGATCGGTCACCATCTGGTTCTCGCCGAAATAAGGCACGTGAACCGTCTTGATGCCGGCCATCATGTTGAGCAGATCGACACACAGATAGGGCGGCGTCCCAGCCGACGGCGAGCCCACGCTGATCGCATCCGGTTTGGCTTTGGCGGCGGCAATCAGATCGGCGACGGTCTTCGGCGCAAACGACGGGTTGGCTTGGAGTACCAGCGGGATGCTGTTGACCGTGGTGATCGCCGTGGTGTCGCGTGCGAAATCATAGGGCAGATGGGCGAACAGCGTGGTGTTCACGACATTCGATGACGCCGCGAAGAACAGCGTATAGCCGTCCGGCGCCGCATTGATGACGCCCTGGGCGCCCAAGTTGCCCCCGGCGCCGGGCTTGTTCTCGACCACGACGGTCTGGCCGAGCTGTTGCCCCAGCCATTGCGCCGTCAGCCGTGCAACGATGTCGACCTGGCCGCCGGCCGGAAAGCCGACCAGAAGGCGTATCGGATGGGCCGGGTAGGCTTGCGCGCGCGCGAGCCGCGGCGCGAACGCAAGTGCGCCGGATGCGGCAGTCCATTGCAAAAATTTTCGGCGTCGAATTCTCATCGCGTTTCCCCAACTGCCAAATTTTACCGCGTTTGCGCGTGGACCCATTGTGGCAAACCGTTACAATGGACGAAAGTGGCGGCTTGCGCCGCTGTGCGCGGACGCAATGAGGGGGCGATGCCGTTCGGCAAGGCAACCGGTTGTGCAACAGCCGTCCGCCGAGCGGCGGCGACGGCCGCGCTCCTCGCGACTGCCTTCACGGCTTTGCCGATTGCTTCACTCTCGGCGCAAACGCCGGAGCGCGAGCAAGCGCTCGCCCAACAGGCCATCCAACGGCTCGACCTCCAAACCGACCTGTTGCGGCAACCCGAGCCATTCCAGTTTCAAATCAATCTGCCGCCCGAAACCCTATGGGTCATCGTCATCCTTGGCGCCTGCATGCTGCTTTATGCATTCCGCGACATGATCCCGATGTTTCGGACCAGCCGCGGTGCCGATTGGACCGGCGATGAGATCGGCACTGGCGAAACCGGCCAGCCCGCCGCCGGCATGGCGCTTGGCGCCGCCGACGACCTCGCCGCGCAGGGCCGCTTTGTCGAGGCCATGCACGTGCTGCTGCTGCAGGCGCTCGCTGAAATCCGCGTCCGGCTCAACGAACAATTCGCCGATTCGCTCACCAGCCGTGAAATCCTGCGCAACAAACAATTGTCGGACGAACTGCGCCATCCGCTGCGCGACGTCGTCAACCGCGTCGAGTGGACCTATTTCGGCGAGCATCCCGCCGAACAGAACGACTACCTCGCCTGCCGGTCGAGTTTCACCGCGCTGGCGCGCTGCCTGTACGGGAGCGCGGCGGCATGAACGGCGAATCGATCTTTTCCAGACGATTGCTGATCGTCTGGATCGTCGCCGCGGCGCTGACGTTTGCGGTCTCGCTCTATTTCATGGGCAGCAAAGACCAGGGCAACACCGTTGGACCCAGCGCATTCTCTCGTTCGGCCATCGGCTATGCGGGCATCGCCGATGTCCTGCAGAAACTCGGCATCGATGTGGTCAAGAGCCGCTATGATTCGCTCGGCAAGCTCTCGTCCGGCAGCGTTCTGGTGATTGCCGAGCCGCTCCCGGGCGGCAAGAGCGAAGCCATTATCCGAACACTGCTCAAAGCCGACACGATCTTGCTGATCCTGCCAAAATGGACCGGCGAGCCCAGCCGCCAAAAATCGGGCTGGCTGGGCAAAGCGGAGCTGCTGTCGCGCGCCGATGCCGCCTGGGTGTTGCGCTTCGTGGCGCCGCGTGCGGACGTGCTCCGCAGCGACGAGGCGTCCTGGACGACGAACACGCTCGGCATCACGCCCACCTTGCCGGCGCCGATTCAGCTCATGCGCGGCGGCCGTTTGCGGCCGCTTATCGGCGACAAGGACGGCATGCTGCTCGGAGAGATTTCACAGGGCAATGCCCAGACCATACTGCTGTCCGATCCGCCAAAGTCGCGGCAAAGACGCTCGACCGTTACGCGCAAGCGCACGATCTGGGTGTTGTCCGATCCGGATATCATTGCCAATCATGGCTTCGCGGCGGCGGGCAATGCGGCGCTCGCCGTGACGATGTTCAAGCACCTGCTCGCCGGCTCCGGACGGGTCGTGTTCGACGAAACGCTGCATGGCTTCACCAGCGAACCGGCTGGCCCGCTGTTGCTGCTGTTCCGTTTCCCGTTCATCGTCGCAACCATCCAGGGCGCGATCGCGATTGCACTGATGCTGTGGGCCACCCTCGGACGCTTCGGCGCCCCACAGCCGGCGCCGCCGCCGATGAGCGCCGGGCGCCTGGGATTGCTGCAAAACATCGCCAAACTGGTCGAATTCACCGGCCACCATGAGGTGATGGTCCGGCGGTACGTGTTCGAGACCGTACGCGACGTCGCCCGCCAGCTTCACGCGCCGCGCGGGCTCTCGACATCCGCGCTGGTTGCCTGGCTGCAACGTGTCGGAGCGGCGCGCGGCATTACTACCGATTGCGGCGCCCTCATGGGCGAAACCGAAACGCTCGCGGACGGCCGGCGGCGCAACACTGCGTCGCTGGTGAGGCTGGCGCGGGACATTCACCGATGGCGGGGGGAAATCGTCGATGGACGTACAAGACATTCGCGCGATCGCTGACGGCATTCGCGGCGAAGTGCGCAAGGCGGTCGTCGGCCAAGACGAAGTGATCGACCTGATGCTGACCAGTCTTCTGGTCGGCGGCCACATCCTGCTCGAAGGCGTGCCGGGCACGGCCAAGACACTGATCGCGCGCACGTTCGCGGCCAGCCTGTCGCTGCAGTTCGGCCGCATCCAGTTCACGCCCGACCTGATGCCCGGCGACGTGCTGGGAACGAACCTGTTCAATTTCCAGACCAATTCCTTCATCCTCACCAAGGGGCCGATCTTCACGCAGTTGTTGCTGGCCGACGAGATCAATCGCACGCCGCCGAAGACGCAAGCCGCGCTGCTGCAGGCGATGAACGAGCGCATCATCACGATCGACGGCAAGGACTATGCGTTGGGCGACGACTTCATGGTGGTTGCGACCCAAAATCCGATCGAGCAGCAGGGCACCTACCCGCTGCCCGAAGCGCAGCTCGACCGCTTTCTGTTCAAGATCCTGATCGATCACCCGAGCCGCGACGAAGAGCGCGAGATCGTGCGCCGGCACGGACATCGCTCCGCCATGCCGCGCCTCGAAGATTTCGACATCAAGGCGGTCGCGGAGAGTTCGGTGCTGGCGAAGGCGCGCCTCGCCGTGACCAACATTCGACTCACGGAGCCGCTGATCGACTACATCGTCGACGTCGTGCGGGCGACCCGGGCGCACTCCTCGCTTGAGGTCGGGGCCTCGACTCGCGCCGCCAACATGCTGGCTTCCGCGGTGCGCGCCTTCGCGGCGCTGCAAGGCCGCGACTTCGTCATTCCGGACGATATCAAGGTTCTTGCATTGCCGGTGTTGCGCCACCGCCTCACCATTTCACCGAGCGCCGAGATCGAGGGCCTGACCGCCGATCGAATTCTGCGCGAAGTGCTCGACCAGACACCGGCGCCGCGATGATACGGCCGACGCTGCGTGCGCTCTTGATCTTTGCAGCGGGAATTCCGCTGGCGCTGCTGATCGTCCTCTACAGTCCCGGCCTGTGGGCGCTGTCGTTCAACTACGCTCTGCTGGTGCTCATCGTCGGCGCCAGCGACCTCGCCCTTGCCTGCCCGTGGCGCCGGTTGAATGTCAAAGTGTCGGTGCCTGACCGTCTCTATATCGGCGAACAGGGCGCCACGACGCTGTCGATTTCAGCGGGCGGCTTTCGGCGCCCGATCCCCGTCGAGGCAATCGCCGAACAGCGCGGCGACGTTGAGCCGTCCGAAATCGTGTCCGGCATCATTCCGCCCGGCGGTGAGACCCGTGTTGTGCTTCCGGTGATGCCGCGGCGGCGCGGTCGCGTGCATGTCGATCAAATCTGGCTGCGCTGGCGCGGTCCGCTCGGACTCGTGGAGTTTATTCGCCGCATTCCCGTCGGGCGCAACATCGAAGTCGTGCCGAACGTCCGCGGCGTTCATGGCACGGCGTTGCAATTCTTCGTTCAGGAAGCGATCTACGGCATCAAGACGCAGGTCCAGAAGGGCGAAGGCGCCGAGTTCGAATCGCTGCGCGAATATTCACCCGGGCAGGACAACCGCTTCATCGACTGGAAGCATTCGGCACGCCACCGCAAGCTCCTGTCCAAGGAATTCCGCACCGAACGCAATCACCAGGTCGTCATGGCGTTCGACACCGGCTATCTCATGCTCGAGCCGGTCGACGGCATGGCTCGGCTCGATCATGCCATCAACGCCGGCCTGGTGCTGGCCTGGGTATCGCTGCAGGGCGGCGACCTTGTCGGCACTTACGGCTTCGACGCCCGGGTGCGGCAATACATGACGCCAGTCCGCGGCATATCGGGCTTTGCCCGGCTGCAGCGCGCGACCGCGGAACTCGACTATCATCATCAGGAGACCAATTTCACTCTCGGCCTGGCCGAGCTCAACGCCCGGCTCAAGCGCCGCGCGCTGGTGATTCTGTTCACCGATTTCGTCGATACAATTACGGCCGAATTGCTGATCGAGAGCATGCAGCGGGTCGCCAACCGGCACCTTGTGGTGTTCGTCACCCAGCGCGGCTCGCTGTTGCAGCGCGCGGTGGATGCGGCTCCCGCGCGCTTCGCCGACGTGGCGCAGGCGGTGATCGCCCACGACTTTCTGCGCGAGCGCAGCATCGTGTTCGAGCGCCTGGAGCGGCTCGGAATTCACTGTCTCGATGTGCCGAGCCGCGGGCTGCCGGTTGCACTGATCAACCGTTATCTGCTCATCAAACAACGCGGGCTGATATGACACCGGCCGCCGACCTGATCGACGAAGCTAGAATTGCCGGGCGCAGTGCGCCGGCAAGCGGCGGCAAGCCCGAACTTGTGCTTAAAAGCAGCGAGTTTCGCAAAGGCCGCGAGGAAGGCTGGCGCGAGCTGGAAAAGCTCGTCGGGCGGGTCGAACGGCGCGGCGTGCGCTCGCTGACGCTCGACGAATTGCAGCAGCTGCCCATGCTCTACCGCGCGGCGTTGTCGTCGCTGTCGGTGGCGCGAACCATCGCGCTTGACCGCAACCTTCTGCTCTATCTCGAAAACCTGGCGCTGCGGGCGTATCTCGCGGTGTACGGACCGCGCGTCGGTGCGCTTGAGGGACTGCGAACGTTTTTCGTCCACGACCTGCCGGCCGCGGTGCGCGCGGCGCGCTGGCACATTCTCATCGTGACGGTCGCGCTGCTGCTCGGCGTTGCGGCAGGCTTTATCCTGACGGTTCAGGACGAAGCCTGGATGACGGCGTTCGTGCCGACTGATCTGGCCGGCGGCCGCGGACCTTCCATCTCCGCGGCGGACCTGCGCAGCAAGGAACTATTTGCACCCTGGCCGGGTGCGGCGGAAGCCTTCGGCATCTTTGCCAACGTGCTGTTCAGCCACAACACGCTGGTGGGCCTTTTGTCGTTCGGGCTCGGTCTCGCGGCCGGCATTCCGACGCTGCTGCTCATGGCCTATCAGGGCCTGACGCTGGGCGCCTTTTTGGCGCTCCACTATGACCGCGGTCTGACCGTGGATTTCCTCGGCTGGATTTCGATCCATGGCACCAGCGAGATCGGCGCAATCATTCTGCTGTCTGCGGGCGGCCTGGTGATCGCCGACAAGATTCTGTTTCCGGGCCGCTACTCGCGCATCGAAAACCTGGCGCTGCACGGGCGCCAGGCGGCCATGATGGGGGTCGGCGGCGTGCTGATGCTGTTCGTAGCCGGCATACTTGAAGGCGGCTTCCGCCAGCTCGTGCAGAGCACGCCGCTGCGTTTCGCGATCGGGCTCGGCATCGGCGCGCTGTGGCTGATCTATTACAGCCGTTGCGGCCGCCGGGAACCAAAATGATGACCGCGCAAGATGCACCCCGCGGGCCACCGCCGCTGCCATCCGCGCTGCAGGAGCGCGCCTCACAGTTATTCGGCGACCTGCGCCGGCAGCGGCGCGAGATCGTCACGCCCGAGGGCGTACCGGTCACCGTGCAGATCGCCGATTACGGGGAACGCCTCGCCGCCTTCAGCATCGATTTTGCGATCTGGACCCTGCTCACCCTCCTCGTTTACTTGCCGGTATTTCTGGTCATCGGCAGGATCGGCGGCAGCCTGATCGCCATCTCGATCGCGCTGTTCATCGGCTTCGTGGTCCGCAATCTTTATTTCATCTATTTCGAACTGGCTTGGCAGGGCTCCACTCCGGGCAAGCGCGTGATCGGTCTGCGCGTGATCGACCGCCGCGGCGGCCCGCTCCTACCCTCCGCGGTGATCGCACGAAACCTGACCCGCGAAGTCGAAATGTTCATTCCGCTGGGCGTGCTGCTGGAGGGCGGCCGAACCGTCGGCGGCGGCATCGACTGGAGTCAGCTCTCGACCGCCGTGTGGCTGTTGTTCTTTGCCGCGTTGCCGGCGATCAATCGCGATCGCATGCGCGGCGGCGATCTGATTGCGGGCACGATGGTCATCGCGCTTCCTCGCCGGGCGTTGTCCGGCGATCTGGTCGAGCGCACGACGCAATTCACCTTCACCCCGCAGCAGCTCCAAGCCTACGGCGCCTTCGAGCTGCAGGTTCTGGAAGAGCTGCTGCGGCGGCCGCCGAGCGCCGAGACCACGCAGGTGCTGGACGAGGTCTGCGACAAGATCTGCCGCAAGATCGGCTGGACCGATCCCCTGCCCCGTCGCGATGTGACGCCCTTTCTGCGCGATTTCTACACCGCCGAGCGCGCCTATCTCGAACGCGAGCAGCTGTTCGGCAAGGCCAAGGCCGACAAATACGCCCAGCCCGCCGCGCCGCCCTGAAGCCGGCATGAAGCTGGCGTGCCGCGGGAGCGATCCCGACGGCACTCACCCCTCGATCAGTCGAATACCGAGGCGATGCGATCGGTGTCGATGCCTTCCTTGACGACGCGAAGATCGTGATACGCGACGACGACCATGATGGCGTTGAATGCACCTGCAAGGGCGCCCCAGATGAGCTTTAGGAGACCACCTACAATCGGGCCGGTCGCAATGCTGATGCCCCCCAACATGCCGCTGCCGACTGCCGTGACGAGCATGATCACGAGCCAGAGCCCGAACACCTTCCAGCGATGGCCCTTGGTCAGCGCGGAGCTGCGGCCCAAACTTTTTACCGGGCCGAGCCGCTCGACAATACATACCGGCATCGAGACAAACAGCATGGCCATGACGATGAAGGCCGGGAAGAGCAACAGAATAGCGGCGAACGCGGTGAGGAGGCCCACCAGAAGCGCCACGGCGATGACGGGAAAGAACCGGGACAGGCCAACCTTCAGCGACGCAATCATGTCGACCGGCCGGCCGCGCATGTCCTCGAACGCGCCGAACAGCACAATGGCCTGGCTGAGCGCGCTCAAAATGAGCGACAGAATGGCGCCAATAAACACCATCGCGATCATACGGCCCTGCGGCAAGCCCGTCTGCTCTCTCTCAAGAAAGAGCAGGTTCGGCAGATATGCGATTGCCGTGACGACGCAGAACGGCAGCAGGTTGCGCGACAATACCGCGAAGGTTCGATTCAAGATCTGACCGACACGAAACTCGCCCTCAACGTATTGCGCGATGGGCGGCGGTTGGACCGACATCGGCTGGACGGGCATCGGTGGTGGAACGTGCGTCATAAGGCCCCCTCTTGCGCTTTGCCAAAGCGTTGCCGCGGAATTTTACCACGGCGCC
>DASZWK010000082.1:0-12260 GCA_035546235.1 Xanthobacteraceae bacterium
GGGCGTATCGGGCGCCCAACGCTGTGTGGAACGGCACCGACATCCGGCTGCAGGCCGAGTTTCTGGTGACGCGGCTGAAATCCGGTCTCGAAGCCGGCGGCAGCTCATTGAAGAACGCAATCAAAGCGCAGGTTTATCTGACCAACATCGGCGACCTTCCGGAATTTCTCGACGTCTGGAACGGCCACTTCGACGACAATCCTTGCGCGTTGACGGTGGTAAAGACCAAGGGCTTGGGCCTCACTGAATCTATCATCGAGATCAATATCTTTGGCGTTCGCGACCAGGGCAAAACAAAAAAACAGGTCATCGAACATGAGCCGTCGCGCGCAATGCGGCTCGGTCCGGCCGCCGTGATGGCGGGCGATCTCGTCTGCCTTTCGGCGCTCTATGCGGCCGATGAGAGCGGCGCGCTGCCGGCCGTGCAAAAATCCGCCGGACTGCATTACCTCGGCGCGCCGGCGCGGCATCAGATGCGAGCCATTCTCGGTGCGGCCGAGGAGATCTGTCGCGCTAGCGGGACCTTGCTCGGCAACGTGGTGCGTGCCCACCATTTCGTCGGCGACCTCAATTCCGTCTATCCGGCGTTGCGTGTGTGGCAGGAAAAACTCGGCGGCGCGCCAATACCCTTCGGCGCTGTGCGCACGTCGTTGCCGATTCCCGGCTGTGACATTGTCATGGACATGTGGGCCTATCGGCCCGGTCCATAAGCTTGAGCGTGGCGGCAGCGGTCGCTACTGCGCGAGGAGCGTGGGATTATCCGCGACGATCTTGCGATATAGCGCGAACTGGCCGCGTGTCTCCGTGTCGAGTTCGGCGGGCGTCGAGCCGACTGCTTCGGTGCCGATGGCGGCGAGCCGTTTGACCACGGCAGGATCGCGCATCGCCTTGGCGGCGGCCGCGGCGAGGCGGTCGACAATAGGCTTGGGCGTGGCCGCAGGCGTGTAGAGTCCGGTCCAGAACGGCGCGACGAAATCGACGCCGGCCTCCTTCATGGTTGGCAGGTCGGGCAGCGCCGGCGAACGGGTCTCGGTGGTCACCGCCAGCGCCCGCACAACTCCGGTCTGAATATTCTTCATCTCGGCGGGGACACCGTCGATCATCATCGCGACCCGTCCCGATATCAGGTCAGGCAGCACCGCGACGGTGCCGCGATAGGGGATATGCACGATATTGACGCCGGCCCTTTGCTTGAACAGTTCGGTGGCGAGATGTACCGCCGTCCCGGTACCGGATGACCCGTAGCTGTATTTGCCAGGATTGGCTTTCAATAGCGCGATGAATTCACGCATGTCTTTCACCGGCAGCTTTGGACTGACGACCATGACCGGGGCGAAGCGCGTGACCAGCGATATAGGTTTAAGGTCGCGTAGCCAATCGTAGGGCAAATCCTTGGTCACGGAGGCATGCACGATGCCGGTGACCGAATGATAGAGCAGCGTGTAGCCGTCGGGATTGGAGCGTACGACCGCGTCGGTTGCAATCGCGCCGCCGCCGCCGCCCTGATTGATGATGACGATCGACTGGCCCAGTTCCTTGGCGATCTGGTCGGCGGCGATGCGCGCGGTGACGTCGATACCGCCGCCGGGCGGAAACGGCACGTACATCTTGATCGGGCGCGCCGGGAAATCCGATTGGGCACTCGCCGAAGGCGCGAAAACGCAAGTGATGCCGACCATCCACAGCGCGATAAGGCTCTTCACCAGTTTCCTCATGGCTTTCACATTCTTCCAGTGGGGTTCTGCCCACGGTAGGACAGCCGCCGTCCTTGTTTGTGACCGCCACTATCGCCGGCGCGTCGGCGCAGGCAAGCCGCAGCGGCGGATGGTTGGCATGTTGTTCTGCCGAGTGCCATAGTCACTGCGTTGCGATATCCAGAGTGCGACTGCAGCTGCGGCCAACAAGACAGGATAGCGATGAAAGCAAGCACCGATCGGATTTTGACGACGCATGTGGGCAGCCTGCCGCGGCCCGACGATCTGTTCGAGATGATGCTGTCCCGGATGGACGGGAAAGCAGTGGATGCAGCCGCCTATGCGGCGCGCGTGCAGCGCGCCGTGGATGAAAGCGTGCGCCAGCAAGTCGATGTCGGGCTCGACATTGTGAGCGACGGCGAGATGGGTAAACCGAGTTTCATCACCTACGCGGCGTCGCGGCTGGATGGCTTGACCAGCCGCGAAGGCTCGCGGCCTAGCCCGTTCGCAACCTCGCGCGAGACCATCGCGTTTCCTGACTATTACGAGTCTGCACTGGCGCAGCAGGTTACCGCGCGGCGGCGCCGGGCGCTGACTGTCTGCACCGGACCGATCAAGTATAAAGGCCACGCGGCGCTAAAGGCCGATCTCGCCGTTCTCAAATCTGCGCTGGCGAAGGTAACGGCGGCTGAGGCTTTCGTGCCCGCCATCGCGCCGTCGAACGTGGAAGCGACCACGCCCAACGAATATTATCCGACGGAAGAAGCTTACGTGTTCGCCATCGCCGAAGCGATGCGCGAGGAATACAAGGCGATCATCGATGCCGGCTTTGTGCTGCAAATCGATGATCCATTCCTCGTCACGTATTACATCACGCGTCCCGATCTCGATATCGCCGCGTGCCGCAAATGGGCGGAGCTGCGCGTCGAGGCGCTCAATAGCGCGCTCGCCGGCATTCCCGAGGACCGCGTCCGCTTCCATACCTGCTACAGCATCAATATGGGGCCGCGTATCCACGACATGCAGCTGAAGGATATCGTCGATATCATTCTGAAAGTCCGCGCTGGCGCATATTCGTTCGAGGCCTCCAACCCGCGGCATGAGCACGAATGGGAAGACTGGAAGCGTGCCAAAATTCCTGACGGCAAGATACTGATCCCGGGCGTGATTACGCAATCGACCGTACTGGTCGAGCACCCGGAGTTGGTGGCGCAGCGCCTTGAGCGCTATGCGGGCATCGTCGGCCGCGAACGCGTTATCGCCGGCGCGGATTGCGGCTTTGCCTCGTTCGCCGGTTCGAACGAAGTGCATCCGTCGATCGTCTGGGCGAAGTTCAAGGCGCTGGTGGACGGTGCGCGCATCGCCAGCGGCCGGCTGTGGCGCCGGGCCGCTTGACGGCGAGGATCAAACACCGAGCCAGCGGTGCAGGATTTCCGGCTGATCGCGCACTGCCTGTGCGGTCATCGATTCGACCATGTGGCCGTTGTTGAGAACGTAGGCGCGGTCGGCCAGTATCATCGCCGCGGAGATGTTCTGCTCGACGATCAGGATCGTCTGGCCGGCATCGGCGAGCTTGCGGCAGGTCGCGAGCAGATCGCGCACGATGACCGGCGCCAAGCCTTCAAACGGCTCGTCAAGCAGCAGAATTTTCGGCTCCCGCACCAGCGCTCGCGCGATGGCGAGCATCTGCTGTTCGCCGCCCGACAGATCGGTGCCGCGACTGCCGCGCCGCTCCTTCAGGCGCGGAAACGTGGTGTAGACGCGTTCCAGCGGCCAGCGCTTCGGCGCCGTCAGCCCGGCGAGGATGATGTTTTCCTCGACATTGAGACTGCCGAAGATGCGGCGATCCTCGTGTACGAGCTGCATGCCGGCCTGGGCGATGATGTGGCTCTTCCTGCCGGCGAGTTCGGCACCGTCGAGCAGGATCGAGCCGGTCCGCGGCGTCACTACGCCCATCAGGCTTTTGAGCGTCGTGCTTTTGCCGGCGCCGTTGCGGCCGAGCAGCGCCACGACTTCGTTGCGCTCGATCTTGAGCGACACGTCGAACAGGATGTGAGAATCCCCATAGTAGGAATTCAGCCCGTTGACCTCAAGCAGGCTCATGCCGCCATCACTCCGCCCAGATAGGCTTCCTGAACGATCTTGTTGCCCTTGATCTCGGCCGGCGTTCCTTCGACCAGCACGCGACCTTCCTGTAGCACGGTGACGCGCTCGACCAGTTCGAACAACGAATCCATATCATGATCGACGATGATCATGGTACGGCCCTGGCTGATTGATCTGAGCAGCTTGACCATCTCGACGCGTTCGAGCGGGCTCATGCCGGCGAGCGGTTCGTCCAGCAACAGCAAGCTCGGTGAACTTGCCAGCGCCAAGCCGACTTCGAGCCGGCGTTTCTCGCCGTAAGCGAGCGACGCCACCGGCCACTCGGCGCGCTCGGTCAGATTGACCAGCGCCAGCGTATGCTCGACCTGTTCGGACAGGCCGGGAATCTTCGACACGCGGCGGAACAGGTCGAGGCGGAATTTGCCGCGCCGCTCGGCGAGCGCCGCGATGGTGATATTCTCGCGAACGGTGAGCCGCGTGAACAGCTGGTTGACCTGATAGCTCTTGGTCAGTCCGAACTGGCAGACGTCGGTGACGGTCATGCCTGTAATGTCGCGACCTTCGAACACGATCTGGCCGGAGGTCGGCTCGACCTCGCAGGTCAGCATCTTGAAAAAAGTCGTCTTGCCGGCGCCGTTCGGCCCGATGATGCCGCGCCGCTCGCCTTGTTGGACGGAAAAATTGATCTCGCTGTTGGCGACGAGTCCGCCGTAGCGTTTGGTGAGCAGCGTCGCTTCGAGAATCGGTCCCGAGTAATCGCTGCCCTTGCGGCGCAGTGCCGGCATCGGCGCAGCCGGAGCGGTGGCCACCACGTGTGGCGCCGGCTTTGTTTCGGCGACGGGCAAGGCGGCCGCAACCTCGGGTTTGGCGCCAGTAGCCGACCGCCGAGTCAGAATATCATAGAGATCCTTGACGCCGCCGATCAGTCCATGACGCAGGAAGCAGACCAGCAGCACGAACACGATGCCGAGAACGAGCTTCCATGTGGCGCCGAGATGCAGCGTCGTCTGCAGAAAGTCGCTCAGATAAAGCCAGACCGTGGCGCCGACCAGCGGACCGAACAACGTGCCGGCGCCGCCGATCGCGGTCTGCATCACCAGTTGCCCTGACGTGTCGAACGTGAAGGCGTCGGGCGGCATGAAGCCCTGCATGATGCCAAGGAGCCCGCCGGCAAACCCCGCATAGGCGGCGGCGACGACGAAGGCTGTGAGCTTATAGCCGTGGATGTTATGGCCGACCGCGGCGGCGCGCAGCGGATTATCGCGGATGGCGCGCAGGATGGCGCCGACCGGCGAGCGCACGATGCGCAGCGCGATCACCAAGCCGATGAAGTACCAGAACGCCAGAAACGAGTAGAGCTTGGTATCGCTGTCAAACTGCAGCGTGGTGAAGCCGAGTGGCAGGATGGGCGTTGGCACGCCCGGCAACCCGTTCTCGCCGCCCGTATAGGCCGAGAGCGGATTGAACTCGACGAAGAAGAACACTTCGGCGATCGCCACGGTGATCATGGCGAAATAGATGCCGGTACGCCGCAGCGCGATCAGCCCGACCAGGAGTCCGATGATCGCGGATGCGATCATGCCGACAAAGACGCTGGTGATGACGTCCGGATAATTGAGGACTGTGAGCAGGTAAGCGGCCACCATGCCGCCGGTGCCGAAAAACGCCGACTGGCCGAACGACAGGAGGCCGGTGAAGCCGAACAGAATATCGAAGCCGAGGCCGAACAGCCCCCACACCAGGATGCGGTTCACTGTGGTCGGTGTGAAACCGAGATACGGCAGAATGAACGGCGCCGCGATCAGGCCGGCGGCGGTCAAGACCTCGATAATAAGGGGGCGTTGCCTGAGCATCAGATCGCAGCGCTCATTCGCGGCCGGCGGTGCCGAGGAGCCCATATGGGCGCAGCACCAGCACCAGCGTCATGGCGACGAACAGCATCACGTAAGAATATCCCGGATTGAACATCGAGGTAATGCTGATGATCTCGCCGGCGATCAGGCCGCCAAGCACCGCGCCCGGAAACGAGCCGACACCACCAATGACGACGACGACGAAGGTTTGCACCAGGATCGACTCGCCGACATCGGGCGCGATCGAGACAACCGGCGCGTTGATGATTCCGGCGAAACCCGCCGCCATGGCGCCGATGCCGAACACCAGCATGAAGACCTTGTAGACGTCGATGCCGAGCGAATCGACCATGACTGAATCTTCGATGCCAGCGCGCACGATCATGCCGATGCGGCTGCGGTAGAGCACGATGTAAAGCGCGAGCAGCGCCACGGCGACGATACCGAGGAGCGCCAGGCGGTAGGTTGGGTAGAACATGAAGCCGAGCGAGGTGATGCCGACGAACGGCGGCGGGGCCGGAACGGCTTTCGACAAGCTGCCGAAGAAGAAGCGTACCGCCTCGACGAAAACGATGCCGAGGCCGAAGGTGACGAGCAGCTGATCCTCGTGCGGTCTTGAGTAGAAGTGACGGATGACGATCCGCTCCATCACCACGCCGACCAGCATGACAAACAGCGAGCCGGCAATCACCGCGACGATGAATGACCCAGTGTAGTCGTAAGCCACCCAGCCGGCATAGCCGCCCAGCATGAACATGGCGCCGTGCGCCAGGTTCAGCACACCGAGCGTGCCATAGATGATCGTCAGTCCGGATGAGATCAGTGCGAGCAATGCGCCGAGCACCAGCCCGTTGAAGCATTGCGAAATGAAGTTGCCCCAGTTGATCACGCGGTCGTTCGTCCTTTGTGCATCCACCTTAAGTGGCGCCGGCCGAGCGCCGGTGAAGCACGTGTTGCCCCAATCCAGACAGCTGCCGAGGGCCGCGCTTGCCGCGCGACTCTCGCGAAAAAATGTGTCCTTCTCCGCGTCGCCGCGGAGAAGGCGTTGCGGCAGCAGCCCTCAGGTATAGGCGCCGAGATTGCAGCCGAACGCGTCGGGCTTCTGCATCACGCCCGCGCCCGGTACGACCTCGGTCACTTCCCAATAGTCCTCCTTGTTCTTCATCGCCTTCGGCGCCTTGCCGCGGACGATGATGACTGGACGGACCAGCTGGTGGTCCTCCGGACGGAAATGAACCTGGCCGACGGTGGAGTCGAACGTCTCGCCCTTTTCGTAGGTCTTGATGACGTCCGGCGGATAGAAGCTGCCGGCCTCAGAGACCATGCGGGCCCAGATGGCGAACGACATGTAGGCGTTGTTGGCGCCCCATTCCGGCCGGTAGTTGTATTTCTTGTAGAAGGCGTCGACGAACATCTTGGCCAGCGGATACTTGTCTTCCAACGTCCACCAGAAATCGGTCGCCGCATACACGCCTTCGGTCAATTCCGCACCGACTTCCTTGGCGAGGAACGGAATCTGGTACGGGATCACCAGCTTCATCTTCGGCAGGATGCCGAATTGCTTGGCTTGCTGGACCGACAGCACTGCGTCGCGGCCCCAGTTCACGTTGAGCAGAACCTCGGCGCCGGAGTTGGCGATGTTGGTGAGGTACTGGCTGAAGTCCTGGGTGCCGAGCGGCGAGACCTGATTGGTCACCATGGTCCAGCCGCCATTCTTGGTCAGATAATCGTTCATCGACTTGGTGACGGTGTGGCCGTAGGTGTAATCCGGCGTCATGAACGCCGACTTGCGGTTCTTGCCGAATACCTTGAGCAGGACCGGCCCGAGCGCGTTAGCCGCGGTCTCGCCGTAGAAATTCTGGCGGAAGCCGTAGCGCACGCAATCCTTGCCTGTGGTGTCGTTCGAGCCCGAGATGCCGGTGACATAGAGCACCTTCTCGCGCTGCGCGAACTTATTGAGTGCGACCGCGACCGCGCTTGAGGTCGAGCCGGTCATCAGAATGATCTTGTTCTGATTGATGAAGGTCTGCTCCTCCTGCACGGCGTCGTTTGGCTTCGCCGCCGAGTCGGCGACGAGCAGGTTGACCTTCTTGCCGAGCAAACCTTTGGTGATCTTGGGCGCAATCTTCTTGATCAGCGCATTGCCTTCGTTGATGTGCTCAACGGCAAGCTGCCAGCCTTTGAGTTCATCTTCGCCTTGCACCGCATAGGTGCCGGTACGCGGCACGGCCGCGCCGACGTTGACGGTGTCGCCCTGCGAGCCGGCCGGCCAGGTGCCGATTGGCGGCTTGTCATCGGCAAAGGCGGCGGGAATGAACCCGAAGTGCTGTCCGCCGACCGAAAGCGCGCCGATGCCCGTGCCGGTTGCGACGGCTTGCCGCAGCAGGCGGCGACGTGAAAGCCCACTGGCGGACGGCGAGTTGTCCTTGATCATAGTTACCTCCCTTGATCGCGTTCTGCTTACGCTTTTCGATATTTCCCCCATTCGGCGGGGTAGCTTTAGCAGTACTGATTGGTAAAGATTATACCGATGGCCGGTCCATCGCTATGGACCGGCGTTTTGCGTTATCGCCCCTTAGATCGGGCTTGGACCGGCAACGGTGCCGGCTTTGCCCCGGGGCAATGAAGTTTATCGAGCGGACCGCGGCCTAAGACAAGTTGGACTAAAGTCGTTGCCCCAAAACCCGACAGCCAGGCCCTACCGGCGTGACCGGACCGCGACGAACCCGGCGTTCGGGCCCCGTAAGCTGAAGCTCGGCACGTTTCAGACCAATCTCGACTCTGGCTGTGTCATGTCGGACCTCGATGGCCGGCTCGATATCACGTGGCCGAATACCGTCGCTCTGGCGCAGCTGGGCGACGAAATGGATTTTGAGGCGCTGGTGCCGGTGGCGCGCTGGCGCGGCTTTGGCGGCGCCACCGATCCGCAGGGGCCGGGCTTTGAGACCTATACCTGGGCGGCGGGTATTGCCGGCGCGACGCGCCACTCCGGCGTGGTGTCGACCTCGCATGTCGCGCTCAACCACCCGATCATTGCCGCCAAGCAGTCGACGGTGATCGACCATATCTCCAATGGCCGCTACACGCTCAATATCGTCAACGGCTGGAATTTTCCCGAAATGGAGATGTTCGGCGTCTCGCTCCTTGAGCACGAGGACCGCTACGCCTGCGCCGAGGAATGGCTCGGCATCGTCAAGCGGTTGTGGACGCAGGACGAGCCCTTCGACCACGACGGCAAATTCTACCGCATCAAGGGCGGCTATCTGCAGCCGAAGCCGATCCAGCAACCCTATCCAGCGATCATGAATGCCGGCTCATCGGAGCGCGGCCGGCATTTTGCCTGCAAGCATTGCGATCTCGTCTTCACCAACATCCGCACTCACGACATCGCCACCAATACCGCTCACGTCGCGGCCTATTACCGGCTCGCGCGTGAGGAATACGGCCGCGATGTGCGGGTGTGGTCGAACGCGACCATCATCCAGGCCGAGACCGAAAAGGAAGCGCGCGACTTCTACAAGTATTATGTGCACGAAAAGGGCGATTGGGCCGCGGCGCGTCATGTCATCGATACGATGGGGGCGGAGATCAATCAGCGCGACTATCCGGAAGAGCGGCGCAAAGCCATGGCCGAGATGATGATCTCCGGCTGGGGCGGCTTCCCCCTGATCGGCACCAAGGAACAGATCGTCGACGGCCTGATGACCTTGTCGAAAATCGGGCTCGACGGCGTGCTGTTGTCCTGGCCGCGCTATATCGAGGGCATGCGCGAATTCCGCGATGCGACCTATCCGCTGCTCAAGCAGGCGGGGTTGCGGGATTAACAAGGACAATAATGCGATGACGAAGTCCGGTTTTCGTCGTTTCGTGCCGGAAATGGGAACGACGCCTCATTTCGGAAAGTCCACGCAACAATTCTTCGACGCGGTGATACCGGCGCGTGGGCCGAAGGAGAAAGCCGCTGTTGAAAAATATCTATCGACGCCTTTCAAGGGCATCACCACGGACGGCAACATCGTTCCCGGTCTCTTCAGCCTGCGGCCTGAATCCGCGCCCACGCGAGAAATCCTGCAAGCTGTCTCGGTGCTCTTGGCGCATCTGAGCCCGGAACAAAGAGAAGTGGTCTGCCTTCCGCTTCAGTCTCGGGAGCGGGAGCTGTGGCAAAACAGCATCGCTCGTTATGAGCGATTTGGACTTCGACTCGACGAAGTATCAGACGGTCTCCAGGAAGCGGCGATGGCTGTGGTGCGGTCGAGCCTCAGCGCCGCCGGTTACCAGAAGGCGCGCAATCTGATGAAGCTCAACGCCTTTCTTGGCGAACTGGTCGGGGCGCCGAAACTGCTTGGTGAGTGGTCCTATCAACTGCACATCTACGGCGCGCCTTCCCTGACCGAGCCTTGGGGCTGGCAGCTCACCGGCCATCATCTGATCATCACCTGCTTCGTTTTGGGCGATCAGATGACGCTGACGCCGACCTTCATGGGGGCGGAACCGAAATACGCCGATGCGGGGAAATATGCAGGCTTAGTCGCATTCGAGGACGAGGAGCGCCTGGGCTTGGAATTTGCCCGCAACTTGTCGGCGGAGCAAAAGGCAAAGGCCATCTTCTCTGACAGCCTCCTTCCGGATCGCCTTCCGCCTGGACGGCACCAGGGCGTCGACGGCCTGATGCTCGCCGCGCGTCAAAAGAACAATGCGATCATTCCCTACGAGGGGGTTCGGGGAGCTGAGCTTGATCCGCGGCAGCGTCAGGCCCTTCTCGATCTTACCCGGTGCTATCTCTCGACGCTGCCGCCAGGACCGCTTGCGGCCCGCATGAGCGACGTCGAACGGCATTTCGCGGAGACGCATTTCTGCTGGGCCGGAGGACTAGGCGATGAGAGCCCGTTCTATTATCGCATCCAAAGCCCGGTGGTGATGATCGAGTTCGATCACCAGAACGGCGTCGTGCTCAACAATCCCGAGCCGCAGAAATTTCACGTCCACACCATCGTGCACACGCCAAACGGCAACGACTTCGGCATGGATCTCTTGCGTCTGCATTACGAAACGTCACCCCATCACCGGGCAGCGCATCAACAACAACATCATCATCACGGTGCCGCGGAGCCGACCCGGCACCGCTTCGTTCGCGGGTGACTCGACCTGACATGCCGGACCGGCCGCGTCTCAAAATCGCCATCGCCGATTACGGCCACACCCGCGCGGTGAAGTCGGGTGCGGCGCCGATCAAGGGCATCGAGGCGGACTTCGTGCAGGTCGCGCCCATCATCGGCGCATTCCGCCGCATGGTGCGCGACCTCGAATTCGACATCTGCGAGATGGCGCCGACCACCTACATGATCGCTCGTGCGCTCGGTGCGCCGTTCGTCGCGCTGCCGATTTTTTTGATGCGCCGCTTCCATCACGGCGGCTTCGTGGTGCGGCCCGACGCCGGCATCAAGGCGCCGAAAGACCTGGAAGGCAAAAAGGTCGGCGTTCGCGCCTATTCGGTCACCACCGGGGTGTGGACCCGCGGCATTTTTGTCAACGAATACGGTCTCGACTCCGCCAAAGTGACCTGGGTGGTTGACGACGAGGAACATGTCACGGCGCTGAAGCTGCCGCCGAATGTGATTCACGCGCCGCAAGGCAGATCGCTGCAAAGCATGATGAAGTCCGGCGAGATTCAGGCGGGTTTCACCGGTGCTGCCGGTGTCGGCCGTGCCGGTCCACCGATCAGCGGCTGGGACAAGGCGGGGGCTGCTGCCGCCGATGCCGACGTCTATCCCGAATTGATCGCCGACGTCGAACAGGTCGAGGCGGACTGGTACCGCAAGAGTGGCATCTACCCCATCCACGGTCTGCTCGTGGTGAAGGACGAGCATATCAAGCGGTATCCGTGGCTTCCCCGCTCGCTGATGGAGGCCTTCGTTGCGGCGAAACAGCCCTATCTCGCAGAACTCAAGCGCGGGCAGGGCGACAAGCCGGAAGACAAGCGCTACCGCAAATTCCTGTCGCTGATGGACGATCCGCTGCCCTATGGTATGACGGCGAACCGCGCCAGCATCGAGGCGCTGGTCACCTACAGCTTGCAACAGGAGCTGATCCCGACGCGGCCGCAGCTCGATCACGTCTTTCTCGCGATCGACCCTTGATTAGGCAAGGCTGCATTTTGGCAAGGCCGTGCCGACGCTCTATCCTGCGCTGGCCAAATAAGACGAGGACACACGCTTATGGCAACTGCCACGAAGATCAAACTTCGCACAATGCTCGGCAATTATCCGAACACCAAGCCGCTCAAGAGCGGCGCAACTCGTTCGGACCTGGTCGATTTCGATTTTGTCGACGTGAAGGTTGCCAACAGCATGTTCAAGAACGTGGTGCGAGGAGCCGAGTACGACGTTTCTGAACTTGCGATCGTGACTTATTTACAGGCCAAGGCATACGGCAAGCCGTATGTGCTGGTGCCGGCCGTTCTGGTGAGCCGCGGTCAGCACCACACCATCGCCTACAATCCCGAGCGCGGTGCGCTCAAGCCTACGGATCTGAACGGTAAGAAGGTCGGCGTGCGGGCCTATACGGTGACCACCGGCACCTGGGTGCGCGGCATTCTGGCGAGCGACTA
>DASZWK010000083.1:0-4186 GCA_035546235.1 Xanthobacteraceae bacterium
GCGTTTGCAGCGCGCCCGGCGACAGGCCGAGCGAAGCGGGCGTGCCCATGCGGACCGCGGCACTCGGGCCGGCGACCGCCGCGGGCGCGCGCCTGCGCAGCGCGACGACGCCGATCAGCAACATCGCCGCGCCGCAGCCGATCCCGATTCCGGCGTGCGTGGCGCGCCAGCCGTAATGCGCGATCGCCGCCTGCACGAGCGGCGGCCACAGCGCGCCGGCGATGTAGTTGCCGGACGAGCACAGCGTCACGGCCGCGCCACGGCGGCGGACAAACCAGTTCGAGATATCGGCCATCAGCGGGCCGAACGTCACCGAACTGCCGAAGCCGATCAGCGCCTGCGCGAGCGCGAAAACCACGAGACTGCCGGCGCTCGCCGCGCCCAGATAGCCGGTGCCGAGCGCCAGCGCGCCGACGGCAAGCGGCGCCAGAACTCCGAAGCGATCCAGGAGCCGGCCCATGACCACGCCGCCAAGCGCAAAGCCGAGCATCGTCAGCGTGAACGGCAGCGACGCCTCCGCCCGCGCCACGCCGAATTCCGCCTGCACCGCGGGCAGCGCCACCACCACCGACCACATGCCGACGCCGCCGACGGTGGAGACCAGCATGGTGGCGCCGAGGCGCAGCCACGCCTGTGCCGAATCGGGCACGACGTTTTTTTCCGACTCGGACTCGGTGAGCATATTCATCGGACGAAAATCTCCGACCTGAACTTCGCCGTCAATCCTGGCCCGCCTTGGCCGCGCTTGACTCAGGATGCGGACCACACAGATTGATGCAGCCACCGGACCATATCGGTGCACGAAGCGTCAGGAGTAATCGTATGGCGGAAACGGATGACTATGGACAGAAGCTGGAACGGCGCTGGGCGGAGAATTTTCGCGGCCAGCAGATGCCGGTTTCGGACGGCACCCAATATGTGCGCGCCGGCGGCTCCGGTCCCGCGGTCACCCTCCTGCACGGCTTCGGCGATACCGGCGACATGTGGCTGCCGCTGGCGGAGCTCCTCGTCAAGAATCATACCGTCGTCGTTCCCGACCTGCGCGGCATGGGTCTCTCGTCGCATCCGGAAGGCGGTTACGAGAAGGTCGCTCAGGCGCGCGACCTCGCGGCGATCCTGGATCGTCTGAACGTCAAGGACGGCGCGCTCGTCACACACGACATCGGCAATATGGTGGGCTACGCGTTCGCCGCGCTTTATCCGCAGCGTGTTGACAGATGGGTGGTCATGGACGCGCCGCTGCCCGGCATCGGCCACTGGGACGATCAACTGAAGAACTCGAAGACGTGGCACTTCAATTTCCGCGGACCGGACGTGGAGCGTCTCGTCGCCGGACGCGAACGCATCCTGCTCGATCGGTTCTACAACGAATTGTCGTTCAACCCGGCCCGCATCGACGAAGCGACGCGCAATCACTATGCCTTGCTCTATGCCAGGCCCGGCGCCATCCACAACGCGTTGGGCGGCCAGTTTGCCGCATTCGCCCAGGACGCGATCGACAACCAGCAACTGCTGGCGAAAGGCAAGCTCGCCATGCCGGTGCTGGCGATCGGCGGGGACCACTCCTACGGCGCAAAGCTCGCGGACGAAGTCGCGTTCGCGGCAAGCAATGTCCGTTCCGCCGCGATCAAGGATTCAGGCCACTGGATCATGGAGGAACAGCCCAATCAGGCCATCGACCTGATCACGTCATTTCTCCGGGAATAGAGCAACAATTCGGCCGATCTGAGCGAGTGATCTTACGTTAGGTTCATAATCGTGGACCGGCGGCCCTTCGCGGCCGGGGACAAATCGATTACTATGCAGACATGAACAGAATCGAAGCAATCGACAGCCTGACACGTCGTGCCGGCGCCATCAAAGCGATGGGCGCCACGTCGCTTTATTTGTTCGGCTCGGTCGCACAGGGTGAGGCCGGCAATTCAAGCGATATCGACCTTTTCATCGATTATGATCCGCAAGGCCGGTTTAATGCCTTTGATCTGGTCGGCATCAAGCAGTACCTCGAAAGCGAATTAGGCGTCGACGTCGACATCACGACCCGGGATGGCTTGCACCCAATGCTGCGCAACGCCATCGAGCAATCGGCAATTCGCGTCTTCTGATGCCCCGCAAAGTTGGTCACGCGCTACACGACGTTTTGGAGGCAATTGCCCGGGTGGAAGAAATTACCGCCGGGAAAACGCTTTCGGAATTTGAAGAAAGCTGGCAGCTTCGGTGGCTCGTTCAACGAGCGATCGAGATCATATCGGAGGCAAGCCGCGCTGTTCCCGAAGAGCTAGCCAGCCTGCGACCGGAGATTCCTTGGTCGCGCGTGCGTGGCATTGGCAACGTGTTGCGGCACGAATACAGCGGGCTCTCAGACCGCATTATTTGGAATGTCGTCATTGATGAGCTGCCTCGCCTGAAAGCAGCCGTCGAGGCCATAGCCGATCGAGTCAAAGACGAATAATTGCCACTGCACGTTGATCAGTTCGACCCATCCAAGAGCCGCCGCGCGATGACCTGGGCCTGGATCTCGGCGGCGCCCTCGAAAATGCTGAGGATGCGGGCGTCGCACAGAAGCCGCGACACCGGGAACTCGACCGCGAAGCCGTTGCCGCCGTGAATCTGCACCGCATTGTCGGCCGCCGACCAGGCGACGCGCGCGGCGAGCAGCTTCGCCATGCCGGCCTCGAGATCGCAGCGCCGTCCGGAATCCTTCTGCCGCGCCGCGTAATAGGTGAGCTGCCGCGCCATCATGATCTCGACCGCCATCATGGCGAGCTTGTCGGCGACGCGCGGGAAATGCGCGATCGGCTCGCCGAACTGCACGCGGCTCACCGCGTAGGACAGCGCCTCCTCCATCGCGGCCTGCGCCACGCCGATGGCGCGCGCCGCGGTCTGAATCCGCGCCGCCTCGAACGTCGCCATCAGTTGCTTGAAGCCCTGCCCTTCGGCGCCGCCGAGCAGATTCTCGGCCTTAACCGCGAAGCCGTCCAACGCGATCTCGTATTCCTTCATGCCGCGATAGCCGAGCACTTCGATCTCGCTGCCCGACATGCCGGCGACCGGAAACGGGCTGGCATCGTCGCCGCGCGGCTTTTCGGCGAGCAGCATGGAGAGGCCGCGATAGCCGGTCTCGGCCGGATTGGTGCGAACCAGCAGCGTCATCAGATCGGCGCGCACCGGATGCGTGATCCAGGTCTTGTTGCCGTAGATCTTGTAGGCGCCGCCGTCGCGCACCGCGCGCGTCTTCAACGAGGCGAGGTCGGAGCCGGTATTGGGCTCGGTGAACACCGCGGTCGGCAGCACGTCGCCGGATGCGAGCTGCGGCAGCCAGCGCCGCTTCTGCTCCGCCGTGCCGCTGCCGAGAATAAGTTCGGCGGCGATCTCGGACCGCGTGCCGAGACTGCCGACCCCGATATAGCCGCGCGACAGCTCCTCGGAGACGACGCACATCGATTCCTTGCCGAGGCCGAGGCCGCCGTAAGCCTCCGGGATGGTGAGGCTGAAAACGCCGAGCGCGGCCATCTGGGCGATGACGTCGAGCGGGATGTACTCATTGTTGAGGTGCCAGGCTTGCGCGTGCGGCACCACCTTATCGTCGGCGAATTTGCGCATCTCCTCGCGGATCGAATTGAGCGTGTCGTCGAGGCCGCAGGCGCCGACGGTCGCCTGCTGATTGTCGCGCATCAGTTGCGCGAGCCGCGCCCGGTGCGCCGCCGTATTGCCGGAAGCGATGAGGGCTTCGACCGCACCCGTCATCCGCGCCGCCGTGGCGGCCGCAGTTAGCCCGAGATCGGCCGGCCGCACCATCTCGCCCTGGCTCATCGGGATGCCGCCGAACATCTGCGCCAGGTATTCGCCGGCGCCGATGCGAATCAGGAGCTGTTCGGTCTCGCCGAGGCCGCCGCCCGCCATCAGGCGCTCCGCGTAGCCGGCGAGCTGCCGGATCGCCTCCACATAGGTCGCAAGCCAGGCGAGCCCGTGGGCGGCGCGCTGCTCCTGGTCGAGCGCACGCGGATCGGGCCGGCCGTCGCGCATGACGCGCGCGGCGACCGCCAGCCGGGCGTCGGCAAGCAGCCCCTCGGCGGCCTTAACCCCTTGTTTCAGCGTGGTAATCAGTTCGAGGCCTGCGGGCTTAGCGGCGGCGCCAGGCGGCATGACGGCTCCAGCGAAAATCGAACGAGCCCCGGGCGCCGAA
>DASZWK010000084.1:0-1841 GCA_035546235.1 Xanthobacteraceae bacterium
GCCGATGCGCCGGACCATCGAGGCGCTTATCCTCTATCAGCAGACGCTCGGCCTGACCGACCGGGGCGTGAAGGCCGACGACCTGTTCGTGCCGACCTTCGGCTGATTACCTAATCTTTTCGAACCAAGCGGGAAGAAACCACCATGAGCCAAGTCGAAGACATTCTGCGCGACCTCGTTGTCGCTAACCGCATCCTGTCCAATGAAGACGTGGTTGACGCCTACGGCCATATCAGCGTGCGTCATCCCGACAATCCCAAGCGCTTCTTCATGTCGCGTTCGCGCGCGCCGGAACTGGTCGAGCGCCACGACCTGATCGAGTTCGACCAGGAGGGCGAACCGATCAGCGACAAGCGCCCGGCATATCTCGAACGCTTCATTCACGCGGCGATTTTCGAGTCGCGCCCCGACGTGGTCGCGGTGGTGCACGCGCATGCCGAGGACACGCTGCCGTTCGGATTGATCAACAAGCCGCTCGAGCCGGTCATCCATTCCGGCAGCTTCATCGGCGGCAAGGTGCCGGTCTGGGACATTCGCAAGAAATTCGGCGACACCGACCTTTTGGTGCGCAACATGGCGCAAGGCCGCGACCTGGCGAAATGCATGGGCAAGGGCGATGTTGCGCTGATGCGCGGCCACGGCTTCGCCTCGGCGGGACGCTCGATCATCGACGTGGTGCGGCTGTCGGTTTATCTGCCGCGCAATGCGCGCGTGCAGATGAACGCGATGCGCATGGGCGGCAAGCCGAAGCCGCTGTCCAAGGGCGAGATCGCCTCGCGCGGCAAGGGTGACAGTTACAAGCCGACGTCGCCGACAACATGGCGCGCCTGGGAGTACTGGGCGACAAAGTGCGGGTGCGGCGAAATGATCGGCAAAATGCCGAAGCACGATCACTGAGCGCCAAAGCGCGGAACAAATGAAAATGGCCGGGCGCGAGCCCGGCCATTTGATTCAGTGGGTGCTGAGCGGAGGATTGCTACTGGAGCAGTTCCGTCACCTTGCCGTGCGTATCGCGGCCCTGTGCGTAGTACTGGCCGATATTGCGCATCAGTGCTGCGTCGGACACCGAGTAGATGATGGCGTCCTCCTTACCGGTGTTGATGTGGCGGCGCCACACGAAGTTCGGCACCACAAACAGATCGTTATGGCTCCAGTCGAAGCGCTTGCCGCCGACTTCGGTCGCGCCGGTGCCTTCGATGCACACATAATAGGTGCCCGCGGTCTCGCGCTTCCATTCGGTCTCCTCGCCCGGCCGCAGCAACTGGGCCGAATAGTTCAGCGTCTTGAACACCGGCTCGCCGGTGACGGGATTGACGAAATCAACCTTGATGCCTTCGCGCGGGTCGCCTTTTTCCTTGCGCAGGCTGTGCAGCATGTCCTTGACGTCCTCGCCGCGGAAATGAAACAGCGGCGCCGGATCGTGGCCGACGCCGCGCTGATGGCTGACGAAAGTGGGCTTGAGGCCGCCATGACCGTAGAGGTGACGCGAGTAGCCTTCGGTGACCGTGACGGCCTGCACGTTGGTATTGCCTTGCGCGCCCGGCATGTTGTGGTCGACCCAGGCGGCATCGAGGAACTCCATCAGCGGCCAGTCGAGCGTGTCGATCCAGACGCAGGGCTCTTCGGAATCGTTGCCGTGATCGTGCCAGGTGCCGTTGGGGGTCAGGATCAGATCGCCGCGGTTGGCGGTGACGCGCTCGCCCTCGACGACGGTATAGCCGCCTGTTTTGGACAGGATGGTGCGGCTCGCATTCGGCGAATGCAGATGCACCGGCGCCACATCGCCCGGATTATAGATCGAAATGGCGCAGCGGATGGTGTTGGTGACCTGGAGACGGCCG
>DASZWK010000085.1:0-5651 GCA_035546235.1 Xanthobacteraceae bacterium
GGGGCGGCTGACAAAGCCGTCAAAGCCATTACAATGGAATCCAAGTGGGGCGCGACGAACGCGCCGGGGGCGTGCAAGAGCGGTCTCGCTCACCGAGACCGTCACAACTGGGGTGGAAACATGATCAAGGGTCTCGTCGCATCCGCATTTGGCGCTGCGGTCATTTCGGCACTCGTCGCGCTGCCGGCCAATGCGCAAGACGACATGGCGGCGAAGACGACGGTTTGCGGCGCCTGCCATGGACAGAACGGCGAGCCGGTGAGCGGCAATACGCCGGTCATTTGGGGCCAGCAGAGCAATTTCCTCTACAAGGAATTGCACGATTACCACAGCGGCGAGCGCGCCAACCCGATCATGGCGCCGCTGGTAAAGAATTTCAGCCTGCAGGATTTGCGCGGGATAGCCAATTATTTCGCCGCGAAAACCTGGCCGGCGAAACAGGCCTCGACCGCCGCTCCGGCGGGTGCGGAGCCCGAGGGCATCGCCATGTGCAAAGCCTGCCACGGGCCGAAATTCGAGGGCGGACAGCCGGCGCCGCGGCTCGCCGGTCAAGGCTACGAATACCTGATCAGCGCCATGGATGCCTTCGCCGATGGCAAGCGTACCAACAATCTCGACATGCCCGGATTCATGAAGGCGCTGACCGAAAGCCAGCGGCAGGCGATCGCGCACTATCTGTCATCGCTGTGATCGGCGGCCCGTGACGCGCAACAATCTCCTCTCCCTGATCGTCGGCGCGCTGGTGATTGTGGTCGCCGTGCTCGGCTATGAGCTCTATCGGGATAGGCACCCGCCGGCCGGCGTGCATATTGATGTCGGGCCGAACGGGGTATCGATTCAGGGCAAATGACGAGCGGCAAGCGGCACTGGCGCGTCCAGTACCGATGGGCGCACGCGCCCTATTCTTCCGGCTCGGTCGTGAAGAACAGCGGGTAACCTTTGCTCTTGCCAAGTTCGGTTGCTTCCTTGGCCTTGGTCTCGGCAACATCGCGCGTATAGACCGCGATCACGCAAACACCCTTGGTGTGCGCCGTCATCATCACCCGGCGAGCCTGATCGGCATTCATTCGGAAGACGGCCTTGAGCACCTGAACGACGAATTCGCGCGGCGTGTAGTCGTCGTTGAGCAGAATGACTTTGTACAGCGGCGGCCGCTGCGTCTTGGTCTTTACTTTGGTGCGCGGCTTGACGAGGGTCTTGGACATGGCGAATGCCCTCTGCTCCCCAGCGGTGAGAAACAAAGCGCCGCAGTATAGGTCAAACCCTTGGAAGGTCCCAGGTCGCGCGCGACCAATCCCCCCGCTACCAATCCCCGCGCTACCAATCCCGACGTCTGGCGCCCAGAGCGACCCGGCGCGGACTTCAGGCGAACCGCTTCGACCCGGACACCAGCGGACGTCGCGGCACGCGCCGCTCGACCACGACCGCTCGCGGGGTCGCGGTTTGGCCGGGCCGGCTCGGGCGGCTGGTAATGGTGAGGCGTCCGACATTCTTGGGCTGCACTAGTCGCAGGACCGCGCCGCGCGCCTCGTCGGCCGATATCTGCATCAGCGATGCGACGATTTCGGTCTGCTCGCTCACCTGGTCGGTCATGCCTTGCGCGGCGAGGACTGCTTCCTCAATCGTCGGCGGATCGCGACGGACGCGGCGGCGGCCGTCCTTGGTGTCCCAAATCTCTTCCATCTGAAGCATTCCTCGACTCAATTGGCACCGTTCGCCTTAATATCAGACATATACCGCGATGCAGCAAGGCATTGTGCAACGCACTCACGGAGATTTCAACGCGCCAAATTGGGCAATGGTTTCCACCCGCCGGCGCGAAATTTGCGCCAGCGGCCAGTATCGGAGCCATCCGTGACAGCAATGAGAAACGCGGCCGGTCAGCGGCTCTGCATTTCGGAGAACAGCACGCCGCCTTTACCCTTCGAGGTCTTGGGCGATTCGACAAGCGACACGGTAACCGCATCAGGCTGTGCGCCGGCGTTCTTCACCACGGCGGCGGTAATGTCCTTAATCAGTCCGCGCTTCTGATCCAGCGTACGGCCTTCCAGCATGTAGACGACGACTTCAGGCATAATATCCTCCAGTTCTCTACGCATTTCCGACACGTATTTGGCCGTTCGGGCTTGCGTCGTGAGCGATGGCGTAATATCGGAAAGATACTGAGGAGGCAAAACGAGGGAGCTGGACCTATGAAGCGTTTCGTTCTCGCCATCGGCGTCATGGCCATGGCCTTTGGCATATCGAGCGCCGCTCGCGCCGATTACGCCGTGGTGAAGTTCAAGAGCGGCTATTGCCGAGTGTGGACTGACACCGCTGGCGGTCCGCAGGATGGGCGGTATCTGTGGTGGCATCGTCACCATCACTGGCACCACTGGCACTACCGTTTCCACACTTTGGGCGCCGCCGAGCGGCACCTGCATTGGGCGGTCCGGTGGCGTGGCTGTCACCACTGGTGGTGGTAACGCCGGCCTAACGGTCACGACGCTTCACCCATCCGCAGCATAAGCGGGTGGGTGAAGCTTTCTGCTCCTACGCAGCCCACTTTCGCTCGGCAGGCCCTTGCCCGCCGGAGCGCATATTCTTATTTCAGACTATCGTCGGGGCTGGCGAAACGGAGCTGTCTCATGAAGCAGATCGCTTTTGCCGTTGCCTTATCGGCGTTCGGTTTCGCCGCGTCGAGCCCAGCGCATGCCGATTTTATGGTCGTCCAGTTTGGGAGCGGCCATTGCGAGGTCTGGCACGACAGCAGTGAAGATCCGGCAGGCGCCCGCTGGCGCAAAATCGCATACGGCCTGCCGAACTGGTCAGCCGCCATGGCAGCGCTCGACGCCGCCCGCGCACAGGACGTTTGTCCGTAACATCGATCTGCTGATATCGGACTATGCATGCGCGAGCCCTGCGTTCGCGCATTGCAATGTCACGCACAGGCGCGCGGTGAGCCGCCGGCAAGCGCCAACAATTGGCTCATCAGTTTGAGGAATACGGCGAACCGGTACGGAAGCTGAAGAGGTGGAACAGCGGCCCGAAGCCACCGTTGTCGCGCCACCGGCCTCTGGCGGCTTCTTGCCGGCGATAGGGTTCGTAGTAGCGATGTCTTTTCGCTGTAGCCCTTTTCGCGGGCATCCGCGGCTCGACGGCCGTCTCCGGCGCAACCGCGACGTCCGCTTCCGCCGGCACGCGCCCCACCTCCGCGACCGGAGCATTCGTTGCTACACTCGCCTCTGTGGGCGCGGGCAACGGCAGCGGCGGATTAATGCCATCAGCCTTGTCCGGCTTGCCGGCGCTTGCGGTTGCCGACGGCGTACCCGCCGGTGACGCAGCGGCGGGTCGTGTTGACGGGACGGGTGTTGCCAGGGACAGCTCGGGTTGAGGCTGCGACGGTGCCGAAGGCGATGCGGACTTCGCAACTGCGGGGGTCCCGCGGGATGCTCGTGCAGGTGAGGAAATTACCGGCTCTCGAGTCAACAGTGCGTGCGCCGCAATTGCGTTGTCGTTGCTGGACCCGGGACGCTCAACCAACGAAACAACCACAGCCGCTCCGGCTACGGCACCGATCGCGGTCGCGACCAGTGCAATGCGAATCGTGCGCATGAAGCTTGGCGCAGGGGCGAGGTAGCCCCACTCCGGATGAAAATTTCCGGCAGAACGCATCACCACAACCTCCAAGACAATACGGGTGTGGCCCGTGCCACAATGCCGTTATCAGAAGGGCAAACGCGGCATTGCCAAGCGGGTTCCTCCTTTGCCGAATCTGCAAGCGTTCGATTCGACGGCCGGATTCGATTACCGGTCATAGCGGAACCCGGCAAGCAGCGGAATCTAAGATTTGGAACAGTGTTGCCAATCCGCATCAGCATCGCAGCGACTACTTCCGATTAGGGTTATTACCTGCGCGCATATTCACTCAAAATTATCCACAATCGTCCGGACGTCCCGGTGCTCAAATGGTGGTGTCGAGATCCGCAGACGCGACTTCATGGGCACGCCGGTCTCGCTGTAGGCGTCCACTTAAGAAGCCGAACTTGACGGCTGCGCGACCGCACTCATGTCGTCATCGCCGAAGCGGTGCCCGATCCACGACGGGATGCCGCCGATGGCCATCACAGCATGCAGCGTAACGGAAACAACGTGACCCGGGACCGCCAGCGTCGCCGCCACGATTGACGGTTGTTGGGCGGGCGGCGGCGCGGGTGGCCAGAGACTGGCATCAGTCTGCGCGGGCGCGCCCGCGCCCCTTGGCGCAGCGGCAACCAGCCCCGGCGTGGCAACCCGGACCGGTCGCGCGCCGGCAATGACAATCGGGGGCAGCGCCGCGGCGGCGCTTTGCGGCGCACTCGCGGCCGCGACCAGGGTTCTGTCATGCCGCGACACGGCCTCCGCTGCGCTCGGCAGTTCGGCGGGCTGCGGCGCCGCGGCCGCCAGCTTGGCATCGGCGGTTGGATTCGCCTGAGCATCAGCAGCGTTCGCGGCAAGAATACGGTTTTGCTCGGCCGTCCGCTGCGCCGTGAGAAAATCGCGGATCAGTGCGTGCTCTTCGCGTACAAGCTGCAGCATCTCGGCCGAAGCTGGGACCGCCACCGCCGGAGTTACGGCGTGCGCAACGGGTGCGCTACGATCGAATTGATACTGGGCGAAAAGGAAAGCGCCGATCGCGCTCGCCAGCGCCGCCGGTAGCACTTCGAGCACCAGTTTGCCGCCAAGACGCACCAGCACAGGTGCTTCACCCGACCCTAGCCCCGGCGCTAAATTCCGCTCCATCGCCTGTTCTCCTCGCCCGCATTTTTCAAACGACTGATTGAATTTCAAACATTCGTTCTAGGCGGCCGCTGGCCGAGAACAAGGAAATATTGCGGCAATCTACGGAAATTATGGGCGACGCCGGGTCAGCTCGCGGACTGCAGCGCGCCGGTCGCCAAGCGGCTGATGGTCTGCGCCAGCCACTCGACCGAGGCTTCGTCAGAGGCCAATTCCACTGGCGGCCCAGCAAGTTGTTCCCGATTGCGCACGAAGATGCTGCATTGGCCAAGGAGCCAGACTGCCGCGACCACCAGCGTGCGATGATCCGCTCCCGGCAGAAAGCGGTGGACCAGGTCCGTCGCCACCCCCATGAACGGGGCGGCCTCCTCGCTCAGCAGCTTGCGAAATACCGGGGTCGGCCGGACGGTTTCCCAATTGAAGATTCGGATGTGCCGGCTCGCCTCATCGCGCGCGAGCAGCGGCCGCAATTGGCGCCGGATGAAACCCGTGAGCGCCTCTTCGCGCGTCAACTGGCCGGACTGCGCCGCGCTGGCGAGTTGATGCTCGGTCAAGCCGCGGAACGCCGAGCGCAGCACTTCGCGATAAAGCCCTTCCTTGCCGTCGAAATGATAGTTGATCGCGGCCTGATTGACGTGGGCCCGCGCCACGATGGTACGGATGCTGGTGCCGTCATAGCCGCGCTCCGCAAACAGCCGTTCGGCCGCTTTGAGTATCCGTTCGCGTGTCACCTCTGACGGTCGCGTCATTGCGGCTCCGATTTTCAAACTGACGTTTGAAATGAAGATAGGGCCACCGCCCGGGCAAGGCAATGGCCGATCGGTCGCAGCCGGCTATTGCAGGCCGGCGGCCTGCAGGTATTGCAGATCCACGAAACGGTTCGCCGCGGGAAC
>DASZWK010000086.1:0-5464 GCA_035546235.1 Xanthobacteraceae bacterium
CACACACAATCCGCGGGCTGCGGGAACTGTAGGAGTGATCTGATGGATCGCATGACAAGCATCGGCACCTTCGTGAAAATCACTGAGGCTGGCGGCTTCGCAGCGGCCGCACGGAAGCTTGGCGTTTCGCCCAGTACCGTCACGACGCAGATTCAGGATCTTGAAGACAGGCTCGGCGTGCGTCTGCTTAACCGCAGCACGCGAAAAGTCAGCCTCACCGAAATCGGCAAGGCCTACTATGAGCGCTGCATGCATATTCTTGCTGACATGGAGGCCGCGGACACCGCAGTTCAGGCGATGCACGCAAAGCCGAGCGGGACTTTGCATCTCAACGTATCGATCTCGATCCCATATTTCGTGGCGCCTGTTATTGCCGAATTCACCTCGCTCTATCCCGACGTCAAGCTGAGCATGACGATGAGCGATCGGATGGTCGACCTCGTCGAGGATGGAATTGATCTTGCGATCACCACTATGCCGGTACCAAATTCGAATTTGGTCATGCGGCGGATCGGTACGTTCCGGCTCTTGGTGTGCGGCAGTCCCGATTATTTCGCCCGTCACGGCGTTCCGCGCGACCCGAGCGATCTCGTGAATTTCAATTGCATGAAATACACATTTTCGCCTTGGGGCGCCGACTGGCGATTCAAATCTCCGGAGGGCGAACGCATAATCCAGGTCACCGGCAACATGGAAGCGAATAGCATCAATGCCTTAAGGCTCGCCGCCGCTCTGGGACAGGGGTTAATCTGGGTGCCCGACTTTCTGGCGAGGAACGACATCAGATCGGGCAGGCTCGCGGCGGTGCTGACCGAATTCTCCTGTCCCGAGCTGGCTATCAACGCCGTCTATCCGCATCGCCAGCACTTGGCGACCAATGTGCGCAGCTTTCTCGATCTCGTGACCAAGCATTTCCACACGTTGGACCAGGAATCGGAGAGCGATGACCTGGACATTCAGCCGGCACTGATCGCCGGCAATGGCGCGGCGCCTGCCGTGCGGCTCAACGCCTGATGACTTTTTGACGACGGGAATTCCTGCGCCGACTGCAGGATTTCTCGCATGCAAAAACGAAGGCTATTCTTTTGCTGCTCCGAATAGTGCGTTCGAGGTTTTCAGGATTTTCTTCAACGCTCGCGTGAGTCAATTTCGTTGCCTGTAATCTACAGGAGGCCGCCATGGCTAACAGTACCGTTGCCGCGATATCCGCGCTGGACTCCAGTTTGCCTTTCTATCTCAGGGAAATCAGGCGGTTCCCGATGCTGGAGCCACATGAAGAATACATGCTGGCAAAGCGTTGGCGCGAGCACGGCGATCGCGACGCGGCACACAAGCTCGTCACCAGCCACTTGCGGTTGGTTGCCAAGATCGCCGGAAGTTACCGCGGCTATGGGTTGCCCATCGCCGAGGTCATTTCGGAGGGCAATCTGGGCTTGATGCAGGCGGTCAAGCGGTTCGAACCGGAAAGGGGCTTTCGCCTTGCCACCTATGCGATCTGGTGGATAAAGGCCGCGATCCAGGAATACATCCTGCGCTCGTGGTAGCTCGTAAAGTTGGGCACCACATCCAGCCAGAAGAAGCTGTTCTTCAATCTGCGTAAAGCCAAGAACCGGATCTCAGCGCTCGAGGAAGGCGATATGCGGCCGGATCACGTCAAACAGATTGCCGCTCTGCTCGGTGTTGCCGAGCGGGATGTGGTGATGATGAACCGCCGACTGGCCGGCGACGCTTCGCTGAATACGCCCATTCGCGAGGACGGCAATTCCAGCGAGTGGCAAGAATGGCTGGTGGACGATAGCGCGAGCCAGGAAAGCCAGCTTGCCGAATCCGAACAGTCGCAGAATTGCCACAAGGCGCTCGGCCAGGCGTTGACCGTGCTCAACGATCGCGAGCGGCGCATCTTCGAGGCGCGGCAACTCGTCGAGGAACCGGCCACGCTTGACGAACTTGCCGGCGAGTTCCGCGTATCGCGCGAGCGTATCCGGCAAATCGAAGTGCGCGCTTTCGAGAAGGTGCGGAAGGCGACAAGAAGCGCCGTCGGCGCGATGGAGCGCCCCGTGGTGGAAAAAGCCGCAGCGGTTGTCTCCGCATAAGGCGTTCGCGGCTTCAACCTTCGCGCCCGCCCGCGATGGCGACGGAAAAGCGAGACTCACTTGCGCATGCGCAAATCCGAAAATGCATCCTCCAAGCGCGACAGCGCTTCATCGAGAAGCAGTCGCGGGGTGGCGAAATTAAAGCGCAACCACGTCTCCCCGCCCGGACCGAACTGCTCGCCGGGGCTGACAAAGAGGCGGGCGCGGTCTCTCACTCTGGCGGCGACGTCCTCGGGAGCGAGACCGGTTCCGGAAAAATCGACCCACGCCAGATAAGTTCCGTCGAGATGCATCGAGCGGGCGCCGGGCGCCGCGGCTTCGATGCGGGCATCGAACACGTCGCGGTTCTTGGTGAGATACGGCAGCAGCTCATCGAGCCACGCCTCGCCTGTCCGCCAAGCCGCCTCCGTCGCGATCATGCCGAACCTGTTGTAAGAGCCGAGGCCGCTCGCGGCGATGCGCGCATCAAGACGGCGCTTCAGCGCGGCATTCGAGGTGATGCACGCGCCCACATGGGCGCCGGCGAGATTGAAGGTCTTTGTCGCCGCGACGCAGGTGATCAGGCGATCGGCAATCTCCGGCGCGGCAGCCATCGTCGGCGTGTGTTTCGCGCCGGCGAAAACGAGATCGCAATGGATCTCGTCGGACACCAGGATAAGATCGCGTTCGGCGCATAAGGCGCCCAGCGCACGAAGCTCGGCGGCCGACCAGACTGTGCCGCCGGGGTTGTGCGGACTGCACAGGAAAACGACTTTCGTTTGCGGCGAAAGTCGCGCGCGCAGTGCATCGAGATCCATCACGTAGCGCCCGGCGCTTTCAACGAGCTGCGCGTCGAGAATGCGCCGTTCATTGGCGCGAATGATCCGGCGAAATGCATGATAAGCGGGGGGAAACACCACCACTTCGTCATCCGGCGCACTGACCGCCTGAAGGATCAGACCCAGCCCGGAAACGATCCCGGGTGTCGGGCTCACCCAAGCCGGATCGAATTTCACGCCATGGCGGCGCGCCATCCAATCGACCAGTGCGGCCGCCCAGCTTCCCGTATCGGCGTAGTAGCCGTGGACGGCGCATTGCAGTTCGCCAGAGAGCGCTTCCGTGACGCCGGGCGGCGCGGCGAAATCCATGTCCGCCACCCACATCGGGATAGCGTCTGCGGACTTGATGCCGGAAAGACGCGCGATGTGATCCCATTTGGAAGAATGCGTGCCGCGGCGTTCTATGACGCGGTCGAAATCGAACATGAGCTTCAGCTCCCCAGGGCAGGTTTTGCTTGCGGACGTTGCGCGAACCTAATGAGACGGCGCGCGCGCGACAACGTCGGAATCAGGGTTGTTGCCTCAAACTGGGACAATCTGCCGGGTCCTGTCGCCGTTCGCCCAGTCCCGCCGCCGCCGTAAACGGTAAATATTGAATTAAATTCCGCTCTGCGGCTGATCCTGGTACGACCTTCGCGACGGAGGGCCCGCGGCGGCCTTTTGGCCTTCCGGGGAACGCAGGTTCCCATCTCACGATTCCGATCGAGATCATGCCGATCCGCGCGGCGCGGGCAGGGGGCCCGAAGGCTTTGGAATTGCGGCGGCGGTTTCGCGGGTAAGCACCGCGACGAACGCCGGTTTGAGTTCGATGCGGAGTGTTCAGTGACCCTGTTCGGTCGTTGCGTCGGGATGGGTACCAGCGAGGGGAATGCGCGGCGGTCGAGGTGGGACTCCGGATTGAGCGATGTCGGTTGCGCGTTGCGCGCGCGACCTGATGGTGCCGGAGGCAGGTAGAATGAGTACACCGGTCGTGACGGCGACTTTTCCGGTGGTGAACGCCGCGCCAGGCGAAGTCCTTACAGCGTCTGATCTGTTTTCCGCCAGCGACGCCGGCGCCGATCCAATCCTCGATTATGAGGTTGAGGACCAAAGCACCGGTTCCTCGAACGGCTTCTGGGTGCTCGATGGGGCGGTCCTGCCCTCCGGCCAGATCACAGAAATAACGGCAGCACAATTACCGCAGCTGACTTTCGTGGCCGGCGTCGCCGCTCTGGATTCGCTGGAGGTGGCCGCTTCGGACTCCTCTGGGTTCGGAGCTTTCACATCGTTTTCTGTCGCGGCTGCCGGTCCTGTCGGCGTGACGCCGGTGATCAGCGCGGCGAATGCGTTGGAAGCTCCGGCTCTTGAAATTGCGGCGTCGAGCCTCTTCAGTGCCAGTGAGGCCCCAGGCTTTTCGGTCACAGGCTACGAAGTCGAGGATACCACCACGGACAGCGGCCATTGGGTCTTCAACGGCACCGTCGAACCGGCCGGCCAACTCATCTTTGTGACGCCAGCGCAACTTTCCGAATTGAGCTTCCAAACCAACTACGGCACCGACACCATCAAGGTGAGAGCTGAGGCCGGCGGCGAGTGGAGCAGTTACACCACATTCACCGTGCAGCCGCCGCCCAATCCCGCTTTGCCGGCGGACACGATGGCGCAGCTCGTCATGGTGCGCAACGCCGACGGCGCCTTCGAATTCTACGACATCGGACACAATACCATCCTGCTCGACGGCCCGCTCGGGCAGATCGATCCGGCTTGGCAGGCGGTGGGCATGGGCGGTTTCGACGCCGGTGACACGGCCGATTTGTTGATGCGCAATCCGGTGACCGGTGCATTTGGAATCAACGACGTGAGCAACAATGCCATCACCGGCACCGTCGCGGTCGGGCAGGTCGGGCTGGAATGGCAGGTCGCGGGCTTCGGCGATTTCTCCGGCCGGGTCGGCGAGACCGACATGCTGATGCGTAACGGCAACAACGGAGACTTCGAGGTTTACGACATCAGCAACAACGCGATCACCGTGTCGGCGCCGATGGGTCAGGTCGGACTCGAATGGCAGATCGCCGGTTTTGGCGATTTTTCCGGTCGGGCCGGCGAGACCGACACGCTGATGCGCAACAGCAACAATGGGGACTTCGAAGTCTACGATATCAGGAACAATACGATCGCCTCGTCCGGTCCGATGGGACAGGTCGGAATGGAATGGCAGGTGGCGGGCTTCGGCGATTTTTCCGGCGTTGCCGGCGAGACCGACATGCTGATGCGCAACAGCAATACCGGTGCGTTCGAAGTCTACGATATCCGTAACAATGCGATCACCTCGTCCGGGCCGATGGGACAGGTCGGCCTGGAATGGACGATCGCGGGTTTTGGCGATTTCTCGGGCAACCCCAATGAAACCGATATGCTGATGCGCAACAGCATAACGGGCGTGTTCGAACTCTATGATATCAGCAACAATACCATTGGGTTGACGACCCCGATGGGACAGGTCGGCCTGGAGTGGTCGATCGTCGGCGTGACCGGCGGCGCGCCGGTCGGCTCGCCGGGCACCGAGATCAGCAC
>DASZWK010000087.1:0-21845 GCA_035546235.1 Xanthobacteraceae bacterium
TCTGGCGACGGCTCGGTGGCGAGCAGCCATCTATTTGAGGAGAGTAAGCAGCCCTGCGAGCAATTGGATGGGCCGCGGCGGACAGCCCCGAATATGTAGATCGACCGGTACGACTCGACCGACGCCGCCGACGACCGCGTAGCTGCCAGAGAACAAACCTCCATCCACGGCACAGTCTCCGATCGCGACAACCCATTTGGGATCAGGCATAGCGTTGTACGTGCGCTCCAGGGCTTCGCGCATGTTTTTCGTGACTGGCCCCGTCACCAAGAGAACATCGGCGTGCCGCGGGGAAGCGACGAAGCGGAGGCCAAAACGTTCGAGATCGTAGAAGGCGTTGCTGAGCGCGTGGATTTCCAGCTCGCACCCATTGCAGGAGCCCGCATCGACCGCGCGGATGGAAAGACTGCGACCTAGCCTACCCCGCGCCGCGCGGTCCACGCTCGCGGCTAGTTCGGCAAGTGCCGCGTCGTCTGGCGCCGGCAGCTTTTCGGTCAACGGGCGGTGCGTAAGGCTTTCAAATAGCGTCCTGCGCATCGTGGTTCCTAGAGATCGTGGCCCGAATAGGAGCAGTTGAAGGATTTATTGCAGAGCGGAAAATCGGCAATAATGTTGCCCTCGATGGCGGCTTCGAGCAGCGGCCATTGAAACCATGACGGATCGCGCAGATGGCAGCGCTCGACGCGCCCGCCGTCGAGCCGCACCCAAGCCAGAATGTCGCCGCGAAATCCTTCGGCAAATCCCAGGCCCTCGCCGCTCGCCGCCGCGAATAACGTCCGGATGGGCCCATTCGGCAACCGCGTAAGAATTTGTTCGATCAACGAAAGGCTTTGCTCGACTTCGCGGATCCGCACCCAGACGCGGGCGTCGACATCGCCTGCCGTGAATACAGGAACATCAAAGTGGAGTTGATCGTAGGGGGCATAGCCATGCGCTTTGCGCACATCGAAATCGCGTCCGCTGGCCCGTCCCACATAGCCGCCCGCGCCGAATTGGCGTGCCAGCTCGGCGGTCACGATTCCAGAGCCGACGGTGCGGTCCTGCAGCGAGGCGGTTTTGTCGTAAAGTTCAACGAGGCGCGGAAAGCGCTGGTAAATTTCGTGCAGGCCCTCCCAGATGCCGGCTGTGCCGGCAGCATCAAGATCGACGGTGACGCCGCCGGTTACGACGCGATCCATCATCAGCCGATGACCGAACGCGACGTCCGCAGAACGCAACACGCGTTCGCGCAAGATACCGCAATGGGCGTGCATGAGGGCGAACGACGCATCGTTGCAGATGGCGCCGATGTCGCCGAGATGATTGGCGAGCCGTTCCAGCTCGGCCATCAGCGCTCGCAAATATTGTGCGCGCGGCGGCGGGGCAACCTTGAGCGCCGCCTCAACCGCGTGCGCGAAAGCGATACTGTAGGCGACGGTGCTGTCGCCGGAGGTACGCCCGGCCAGTTGCGCCGCACGTTCGATGGTGGTCCCGGCCATGAGGGATTCGATCCCCTTGTGGACATAGCCGAGACGCTGTTCGAGCCGCGCCACGGTTTCGCCGCCCGCGGTGAAGCGGAAGTGGCCTGGCTCGATGATGCTGGCATGCACGGGGCCAACCGCAACCTGATGCAGGCTCTCGCCTTCCACCGGCAGAAATGTGTAATCCGCCCGTGTTGTGGGAGCTGGGCTTGAGGCACCAAGCGGATACCGCACATCCCAAAAGCCGAGATCGAGCCAGGGCCGCGTATCCGGCGCGGCGATCGGTTCGAGCCCGTATAAACTGAAAATCGCGCGTTCGAGACGGACGGCGGGCGGATGCAAGGCGCCGATCGAAGGAAAGCCACCACCCGGACAACCAATCGAAACAACAGCAATCTGGGCGGCTTGCTCGCCCATGATCGCCATGTGGACGGCAGGTTTGGGCGTGCCCTCGCCCCATAGGCCAAGCAGCGTCGCACGACCACAGGCAAGCTCGTGGGCGACATTCTGCCAAGTGTCCGCCGTCACCTCGGCGCGCGGCCATGGTCGATGCCCTTCGACCGGCTTGCCCTTCAGGAGGAGGTCGGCGATCTGCGGCATCTTCTACCCAAGCAGTCCGGCGACGTTTTGAAACCAGGCGACGAGCGCCGGCGGCATGTAGACGCCGGCGACGAAGACGAGAGTCAGATGGGCAAACATTGGAACGTAGGAAGCGTGTGCCTTGTCGGTCGGCCCGCGCGGCTCGCCGAAGGCGATGCTGTTGAGCCGCAGAAACAATCCGCCGAGAGCGACGAGGAGACCGAACACCAGCACAATCGCCAGGAGCGGCGCGCGGGCAAAGGTTGAGCTGACGACGAGAAACTCGCTCATGAATATGCCCAACGGCGGCAAGCCCGCGATGGCGACCACGCCGAGGATCAGGCCCCAGCCGAGCAGCGGGTGCGTCTCGGTGAGCCCGCCCATGTCGGCGATGCGCTGCGTTCCCTTCACCTGCGCGACGTGGCCGACGGCGAAAAAGATCGCTGACTTGGTCAGCGAATGCATGGTCATGTGGAGCAGGCCGGCAAAATTAGCGAGCGGGCCGCCCATGCCGAACGCGAAGGTGATGATGCCCATATGTTCGATGGACGAGTAAGCGAACAGCCGCTTGATGTCGCGGCGGCGGTACAGCATGAAGGCGGCGAACACGAGCGATAGCAGCCCGAGCGTCACCATCAACGGTCCGGGCGCTAATGCGGCGGGATTCGCGGCCAGCAACATTTTGAAACGCAGCAGTGCGTAGAGCGCGACGTTGAGGAGAAGGCCGGACAACACCGCCGAAATCGGCGTTGGCCCCTCGGCATGGGCGTCGGGAAGCCAGGCGTGCAGCGGCGCGAGGCCGACCTTGGTGCCGTAACCGAGCAGCAAAAAGATGAAAGCGAGATCGAGCAGGGCCGGATCGAAAGCGCCGGCGCGCTTGACCAGCACACTCCACACCATGGCATCGAGACCCTCGCCGACCACGGGCCGGGCCGCCATGTAGACCAGAATGGTGCCGAACAAGGCCAGCGCGATGCCGACACTGCCCAGGATGAAATATTTCCAGGCCGCTTCGAGCGCCTCGTGGGTGCGGTAGATGCCCACCATGAGCACCGTTGTGAGCGTGGCAAGCTCGATCGCCACCCACATCAGACCGATGTTGTTGGCGACCAGCGCCAAATTCAACGCGAACATCAGCACCTGATACATGGCGTGATAGAACCGCACGAACGGCGGGGTCAGCCGTCCGATCGCGAGCTCGTGGCCGATATAAGTCGCGCTGAACACGCTGGTGGTGAAACCGACGAAGGTGGTTAGCACGATGAACGTGGCGTTGAGATCGTCCACCAGCAGATAGGGGCCGGGTACCGGACGGCCGAAGAACAACGACAGCGCGCACAGAAGCGTGAGCGTGGTCGCCAGCACGTTGATCCGCGCGGTCGCCCGATAGCCCGGCAGGACGGCCAGGAGCCCGGCGGCGAACGCGGGAATCAGGAGCACACCGGTCACGCCATTGACGGTCATCGGTGCTCTCCGCGGAAGGAGTCGATCACCTGCATGTCGACCGTGTCGAAGCGCTCGCGGATGCGGAACAGAAAGATGCCGATCACGATGAAGGCGATCAGGATCGAGAACGCGACGCTGATCTCGACCACGAGCGGCATGCCTTTGGCGCCGGTTGCGGCGAGCACGAGGCCGTTCTCCAGCGACATGAAGCCGACGACCTGACTCACGGCATTGCGCCGGGTGACCATCATCAAGAGGCCCAGCAATACTACCGACAACGCGAAGGCGAGGTCCTCCTGTGCCAGCCGCCCCGCCTGTTGGGTCACGCGCAACATCACCACCATGGACAGCGCGACCAAGCCGATGCCGGCCAGCATGGCCAAGCCGACGCCCACCACCTTTTCGATCTCGCGGTGGATGCCGAGCTTGACGATCATGCGATGGAGCGCGACTGGGATAATGATCGCCTTGAAGACGAGCGCGATCATGGCGGTGACGTAGAGGTGCGGCGCGTCCTGAATGAAGGCCTGCCAGGCGACCGATGCGGCGAGCACCAGCGCATGAGCCGCATAGACATTCAGGAGTGAATAAAGGCGATCCTGGTAGAGTTCGAGGAAGCTGATCAGCACCAGCGAGCCGGCTAGCACGTGAGCGACGTCGAAATCGATCGTACTCATTAGAAGCTTCCCGAGACGAACAGAAGGAGCGTGGCAAGCAGTCCGAGCATGAGCGCCGCACCGAGGAACTCCGGCACGCGAAAGACCCGCATTTTGGCGATCGAGGTTTCGAACAACGCCAGGAAGAAGCCGCCGATGGCGAGTTTGCCGATATAGGCCGCGACCCCGATCATCAAAGCCGGCAAGGAGGCGTCGCTCGATCCGATGCCCCAAGGTGCGAACAGGCACGCGATCAGCGAGACATAGAGGACGAGCTTGAGCGAGGCGGCAAGTTCGATCAGCGCCAGATGCCGGCCCGAATATTCCAGCACCATCGCCTCGTGCACCATGGTCAGTTCAAGGTGCGTTGCCGGATTGTCGATCGGAATGCGACCGTTCTCGGCGATCGCCACCATGATGAGCGCGATGAGAGCGAGCGCGAGCGATGCGCGCAGGCCCACGTTCGAAGAGCTCATGAAGGCGGCGATGGTGGAGAGCTGGGTTGACCCGGCGACCAGCGCCAAGGTGAACACGATCATGATCATCGCCGGTTCGGCAAGAGAGGCGATCATCACCTCGCGGCTCGAACCGATGCCGCCGAAGCTCGTGCCGACATCGAGGCCGGCGAGCGCCAGAAAGAATCTGGCGCTGCCAAGGAGCGCGATAATCGCGATGAGATCGGCCGACCAGGAGAACAGCAGCCCGGTGCGGAAAGTCGGCACCAGCGAAGCCGCGACCCAGGTAGCGGCGAAGACGAGATACGGAACGACGCGGAACAGCCAGGATGCGCTCTCGGCCAGCACGACCTCCTTGCGGGTAAGCCGGATGAGATCGCGGTAGGGCTGAATGAGTGGCGGTCCCTGCCTCCGAAGAAGCCGCGCCTTGACCTTGCGCACGAAGCCGGTGAAGAGCGGCGCGAGTAACAGCACCAACAGCATCTGCGAGCCCTGAATGGCCAGATCGCGGATCAGGACCATATGGCAAGCACCAGAAGCAGAATGACCAGCGCGCCGAATACAAGCGTGAGAAATTGGCGGATGGTGAGGAACTGCAGACGGTTGAGACGGTCGGCGGCGTGGCCTATTCCGGCGGCAAGCGGGGCGTAGAGATAATCCCAAACGGGATCGTGCAATTCGACTTTGAGCCATGCTGGCCGGGTGTCGCCGGGCGGCGGCATTCCTGCGGCCTCGCGGGCCTGGAACACGACGCTGCCGAACACCCGCCGGATCGGCTGCGCGAAGCTCATCGCCGTGTATTGCGTAACCGGGCTCGCATCGGGATAGCCGCAATCCCAGGCCGGCGCGCGACGCAAACGGTTCGAGGCGAAGCGATGGATCGCGGCCGCAGCGAGCGTGCCTGATATGACCATGAACAAGAACACCAGGAGTCCATCATATGAGCTGCGGCTGGCGGCGATCGGAATGATCGAGAGCCATTGCGTACCGCTCTGCACCGGCATGCGAGCGCCGATAAGCGCGGAGCTCACCGGCGCGAGTGCGTCGATAAAAAGGCCCGGCAGGATCCCGGCGAACAGACACAGCGCGGCGAGAAGCATCATTGCGGCGAGCGACCAGGAATCGGTTTCCGCCGCGGCCTCTGCGGCCGGCGTCCGCGGCCGGCCGAGAAAGGTCACGCCGTAGGCCTTGACGAAACACGCGGCGGCGAGCGCGGCCGAAAGAGCAAGGAGTGCTCCCACGGAGGGCACGAGGAACTTGAGCCCCCAGGACGGCAATTGCGGACTCAGAAGAATTGCCTGGAACGTCAGCCATTCCGATACGAAGCCGTTGAGCGGCGGCAGTGCGGATATCGCCGCACAGCCCACAAGGAAGACGAATGCGGTCTGCGGCATGCGGTGGATGAGACCACCAAGGCGCTCCATGTCGCGCTCGCCGGTGGCGGTAAGCACCGCACCTGAGCCAAAGAACAACAGGCTTTTGAAAAGCGAATGGTTGAAGACGTGCAGCAGCGCGGCGGTGAAGGCCAAAGCCGCCGCGAATGGCATGGCGAAAGCCTTGAAGGCGAGCGCGAGCCCGAGCCCTACAAAGATGATGCCGATATTCTCGACGGTGTGATAGGCGAGCAGCCTTTTGAGGTCGTGCTGCATGAGCGCGTACAGCACACCCATAACGGTCGTGATGCCGGCGAGTGTGAGCACCACAACGCTCCACCACCAAGCCGGCGGTCCGGCGAGATCGAAGACGATCCGGACGAAACCATAGACGGCGACTTTGGTCATCACGCCGCTCATAAGGCCGGAGACCTGACTGGGCGCGGCCGGATGCGCAAGCGGCAGCCAGACGTGGAGTGGCACGATGCCGGCCTTCGAGCCGGCACCGAGCAGAGCGAGCACCAGCGCCAGCGCTCCGATCGCGGCGGACGGATGCGCGGCGCGAAGCTGCGCAAAGGCATAGTGGCCGTCCGGACCGGCGAGCAGGCCAAAACTCAGCAGCAGGCACAACGTGCCGAAGCTCGCCATGACCAAATAGATAAAGCCGGCGCGCACATTCTCGGGCACGCGATGGTGAGACATCACCAACGCCCAGGAGGTAAGCGACATGAACTCCCACGACAGCAGAAAGGTGAAGGCGTCATCGGCCAGCACGACGCACGCCATGGCGGCAAGGAACGCCGGATAAAACGGCAGCACCCGCCCGGGCGCGGTTTCGTGCTTCCCGTAGCCGATCGCAAACAGGCTCGCACCTACCGCGCCGAGGTCGACCACGACCAGAAAGAAAGCCGAGAGCGCATCCAGTCGGAAGTGCGCACCGAGCCAGGGAATGCCGAGCGGCAGCGCGATGGTTTCAGCGGGAGCCGCCGCGAGAAGGTGCGCGAGGGAAGCAACCAACGAAGCTGCCGTAGCGGCCAGACTCGCACCGTAGATGAGACGTGACGACGCTTTAGCGCCTCCCGTCGCGACAGCGAGCGGGGCGAGCGCCAGCAGGAACGCAGCACACACCAAGACAATCGTCAGCGTCACGTCGGCGCCCTCTTGAGCCGAATACCGCGTCCGCCGCCGTGGCTCATCGCATTATCGGAAATCAGCTCGATGCCGAGCGCATCGAGGGCCGCAACGAGCTTCATGAGAGAATCGACATTGCCCCGGATCACGCCGTCACTTGCTTCCATCCGTTGGATGGTCGGCAGCGAAAGCCCGGCCGCTTCGGCGAGCTGCCGCTGGTCTATTCCAAGAAGGGCGCGGCAGGCGCGCAATTGCCCGGCTGTGATCATTCCAGCCCTATCAAGGCTCGCGAACGGTATCGGTACTTTAGGGTATAGAATCTGGCTTGTGATGCTTCAAGCATTAATTTATGGTGATCACGCTTCATCCGAGGTTGTAGACGGTGGAGGCATGAAGGCCAAGCGCGAAGGCATCGACGCGTTCGATCGGGCGTATTGCGATCGCATACGCGACGCCGTCTGGGAGGCCATAATTTCGGCCTCGCGCGATCCGGCAACCAAGGTCGCGCAGCTCCGCAATTATGAAATCTACGACGCGCTGCTTCAGCTTCAGGCCATGATTCTTGCGAGTTCGAAGGAGGCCGGATCGCCGACCAAAATGCGGGGCATAGGCAACGAATTCGCGAAGCGACTTTCGCGCCTGGTCGCCGAAATCAAAAAGTCATATGACCGCGACGGGCTGCCATTTGGCGTTGTGCACACCGACGAAATGCAATGACTACTGGGCCAGGGCGAAATCTGGCGATCAGAGTGACGTGGCTGGACGAAACGCGCACGCCGCAGCACCCGGCAAACCCCGCGTACCCAAACGGTATCGATGTGGATTGTTCGGGCGGTGTGACAGTGACCTGTACGCAAGCATTGCCGTACCCGGCACGGGGCTGCGGACAATACCTTTTGGTTTGCAATAAATGCGGGCTGACGGTCGTCATCACGGCCACCGGGCGGGCCGACGACCCGCGCTCGGTGACGGTCGCCTGCAAAAATGCCGGCGAGAAACACTAGCCGCGTCAGCGAAAGCTCACGGCTTCCTATCTCACGCTGGATTTCTTGCTGTTGCCATCCAACACAGGGCGCTTACCCGTCACGACCGGACTGGGCGAAAACGTGGTGAGCTCGGCGACAGCACGCGAAGGCCTCGTCCTCGCGTCCATGTCACTCCGCCGCCTGCGCCATCGCGTGCTGGCGGAATTTCGGAAACACCTCTTGCGCAAGGAGCCGCATCGAATTGCGCTCCCATTCGCGATTGGCGCCGCTCCAGTCGAGGCCCGTCATCAGCAGCGTGCCGAACGGACCAACCTCGTCGCGAAACGCGATCAGCTTGTCGAGAAACGTCTGCGGCGAGCCATAGATGGTGCAGCCCTCGGTGATCACGTCCACCGTTGCCGCATCATCGGGCATGTCCGGATCGGGCTTCATGACCGAAAGGATGCCGACGCGCGACAACACTTCGCGCATGTAGGTATAGAAGTAGCAGTTGGAGCCGTCGGCCGCGTAGATGCGGTCGTGCGCTTCAGCATCGCTTTCCGCCACCATGACGTTGCGCGCCACGCGCCAGTTCTCGCCGCGGGCGGGTTTCCCGGCTTCGGCGCACGCCTTGCTGTAGGTCTGCCAGTGGGTCGCCACCGCGCTGGTCGGCACGTTGTTGCCGGACAAAATACTCCAGCCGCGCTGGCCCGCCACGCGCGCAGTCGCCGAGTTCCGGCTGGAGACCGACATAGTGATCGGCGGGCCGGGTTTTTGGAACGGTTTCGGCATGTAGCCGATGCCGAGATGCGGGATGATGGCGTCCTTGATCTGCACGGTGCGGAATTCCCCGGGCAAATCATATGGCGGGTCCTGCGACCAGATGCGCTCGATGGTGGCAATGGCTTGCATGGCCTTGCGGCCGCGCACATTGCGGTCCGCATTGCCGAACAGCTCAAAATCGGAGAGGAGCCCTCCCGGACCGATGCCAAACATGAAGCGGCCGCGGCTCATGTGATCGAACTGCGCAACCTCGGCGGCGACGATCGCCGGATCGTGGTTCGGCAGACAGATCACGCCGGTGCCGAATTTCAGATTCTTGGTGCGCGGCACGAGGCTCGCCATGAACATCAGCGGCGACGGGATTGGCTCGGTGGTCGCGGAGAAATGCTCGCCGAGCCACATCTCGTCGAAGCCAAGCGCGTCGGCGTAGAGCGCTTTTTCCTCGTCCTCGGCGAGCGTCTCGGTGAACGAGCGCGCCGGCGGATGCACCGGCATCATGAATATCCCGAGGCGCATGTGTTGCTCCGATCCTAAATTCCGTCACCCTGAGGTGCGAGCAAAGCGAGACTGAAAGGGCGACGGCCGAGGCGCCGGGGCCGGCATCCTTCGAGGGCCGCTGCGCGGCCACCTCAGGATGACGGATTGGGCGCCGTTACGCCGCCACCATATCAGGATCGCGCGCCGGCACGAGGCCGGCAAGCTTCGGCGCCACGTGCTCGGCGAACAGCGACATCGAGCGGAACACCTTTTCGGGTGTCGCCCAATTCTTGCCCGTCACGATCAACAGCGTGCCGAAGCCGCCTGTCTGCTCGTAGAATTCGCGCAACTGCTTGGCGACGCTGTCAGGATCGCCGAGGAAATAGACGCCCGCATCGGCAAGCTGATCGAAAGTGACGTCATCGCCCTTGATGCCGAGATCATAATTGGAGGTGATGATGCGGATGAGCCCGCGCGCCTTCTGATAACCGAGTTCGTAGGTAATCGACGGCCGCAGGTCGTCCATCGCCTCGCGGCGGCTGTCGGCGAGATAGACGTAGCGCGCGACCGTGACATTGGCGAGCGGCGTCGAGCGGCCGGCGGCCTTGGCGGCGCGGGCGTAGCGATCCGCCTTCTGACGGATCGAGCCGGGCGGTTCGAGTTGCGCGCGGAGCAGCGTGTAGCCGCGCGCGCCGGCAAGATCGATCGTCTCCTCCGTGTCGGTCGCGGTCGCCATCGGCATGTGCGGCAGAGTGAACGGCCGCGGCGTGGCGACGATGTTCTTGCCTTTCCAATATGTGCCGTCCCAGTCGAACGGCTCAGGTGCCGACCAGCACTTGAGAATGAGATCGAGCGACTCGCGCATGCGGCCGTGGCGGTCGGTATGCGACAGCCCGCGCTCGCCGGCGAACAGCGGATTGGGAAAGCCTGAGCCGAAACCGAAAATGAAACGCCCGCCGCCGACCACATGATCGGTCACCGCGGCTTGAATCGCGGTGTCGACCGGGTGGGCCAGGTGAATGAGCTTGACCGCGGCCCCCATGCGGATTTGTTTGGTCAGCGCCGCTGCCTTGCACATCAAAAGTTCCGGCACCGGGAGCGTGTCGATTTTGTCGATGTAGACCGGCTCGCCGTGGTGCTCGCTGATGAAGGCGTATTTGAAGCCGAGTTTGTCGGCGTGGATGATCTCCGCAAGATCCTCGTCATATGTCTGGGCGGCCGTGGTGTGCGGCCGAAAACCGTTGGAGAAAATTCCGAATTCCATTGGGATTCCTCAATTGTGGGCCGAGCACGTTACGATTCCGCGTGCAGCTTGACAACGCTCGGCGGTCGCCGAGGCCCCTCAGGCTTGGGATCATCGAAGTAATCGCGCGGTGCCTTGCCCAAGCTCTGCCTGAACATCGCCGTGAAGGCGCTGGCGCTCGCATACCCGAGCGAACGCGCGACCGAACCCACGTCTTCGCCCTCGGCAAGGCGGACAAGTGCTGCGGCGAGGCGTGCCTGACGGCGCCAATCGACAAAACGCATGCCGGTCTCGGCGGCGAACAGGCGCGCCAACGTCCGGCTGCTGGCGCCGGCTTTGTGCGACCACTGCTCCAGGGTTTCCTGGCGGCCAGGCGCCTTGAGGAGCGTTTCGCAAATCAAGCGCAACCGCCTGTCCCGCGGCATCGGCAAATGGAGCGGCTCGGCGTCGCGCATGGTGATCTCATCGAGGATCAGCGCCTCGACGTGGCTCATCCGCCCGTTTCGATCTTCATCAAGCGGGGAGCGAACCGCTTCGAGCACGAGCTCACGCAGCAGCCCGGTCATCAACACAACCTTGCAATCCTTCGACAGCGCGGGCGCGGCATCGGGTTCGATGTAGAGCGTCCGCATCGCGACAGCGCCCGACATGCGGATTGCATGGACGGTTCCCGCCGGTATCCAGAGCGCCCGTTGCGGCGGCACCATCCAGGTCGCCGCCGCTGCGGTGACCGCCATGACCCCTTCGGTCGCCCAGATAAGCTGCGAGCGGCGATGCCGATGCGGCGCCACAATGGACCCGTCCTTAAAGTCCTTCGGCATCCCCGCAATGGGCCGCCTGGTATGCTGATAATCTGCCGAATCGGTGCTTTTCGTCATGTCCGTTTCGCGATGATTTATGTCAGGACTTATGAATTCGGACGGAGCTAATATCCTGCTCTGAGAGCAGAAGTCCACTGGAGATCGCGATGACGGCTTCGCGGCGCATCATAGGCTTCATCAACGTCGGCCACATGATCGATCACATGTTCATGCTGATCTTTCCGACCGCGGTGCTCAGCATGCAGTCCACCTTCGCCAAGCCTTACAGCGAACTGATCGCACTCGCGCTCGGCGGCTTCATCGCCTTTGGCGTCGGGTCGTTTCCCGCCGGGTGGCTGGGCGATCGCTGGAGCCGCCGCAACATGATGGCGATTTTCTTTTTCGGCATCGGGGTTGCGACGTTCGCAACCGGGCTCACGCAGACGACGTGGCAACTCGCGACTGGTCTTGCGGTGATAGGACTGTTTGCGTCGATCTATCATCCGGTTGGAACCGCGATGCTGGTCAGTCACGCCGAACGGGTCGGGCGTGAGATTGGCGTCAACGGCGTATGGGGCAATCTCGGCGTCGCCTTTGCGGCTTTGGTGACTGGCGGCATCAGCCAGTGGCTGGGCTGGCGGTATGCGTTCATTCTGTTGGGAGCAGGCGCTGTTATCGTCGGTGCATTGTACCTCGTGCTGGTTCCCGCCGAAGCCAATCAAACCAAGGCCCGCGGCGCTGCGCATGTGAACTTCCCACGCGCGGTGGTGGTGCGGGCATTTCTCGTCCTTGCCTTGGTGACGCTTGCCGGCGGCGTTGTCTTCAATGCAACGACAGTCGCCCTGCCGAAGCTGTTCGACGAGCGCTTGCCGCAGCTCGGCGGCTCGACATTCGGCGTCGGTGTCCTGGTTTGCGCCGTTTACATCGTCGGCGCGATGTCGCAACTCGTCATGGGCTGGATCATCGATCGCCAGCCGCTGAAAGTCGGCTTCCTCGCCATCGCGGTCTTTCAGGCGCCGCTTCTCGTGGCGGCGGCCTTCTCATCGGGCTGGCCCATGGTGTTCGTCGCGATCGCCATGATTTTCACCATCTTCGGCCAAGTGACCTTCAATGACGGCATGGTTGCGCGCTACGCCAACAGCGACTGGCGCGCACGGGTGTATGCCGTGCGTTATTTGCTGTCATTCGGCGTGAGCGCCGTGGCCATCCCGCTCGTTGCGTTCATGCATGCGCATGGCGGGTTCACGGCGCTGCTCGAAGTCCTGTCGCTGTGCAGTCTGCTTGTGCTGCTGGGAGCCGTGCTGTTCCCCTATCGCCGCGACGAGATCGAACGTCTCGTCATCCGCCCCGCGGCAGCAGTCCCCGCGGAATAGGGCGACGCAACAGAGCTGCGGGCCCTGCCCGCGCTGGCCCATCGACGCAATTGTCGGCTATGGTCCCGCCAAATCTGGGACCGGAGCATGTCTGCCCTGCGTATCTACGGCATTGCCCGCACCCGCGCCTTTCGGGCGCTGTGGATCGCGGAGGAACTGGGTCTTGCCTACCAGCATCTGCCGATCGAGATCGGCGAGGCCGGGGCGCGTTCGCCGGAATTTCTCGCGCTCAACCCCAATGGGCGACTGCCGTTCATCGACGACGACGGCTTCGTGCTGTTCGAATCGCTGGCGATCACGCTCTACCTCGCCAAAAAACATTCGCCCGGCAGGCTCTATCCCGCGGCGCTGCAGGCGGAGGCCAAGGCTTGGCAGTGGAGTTTCTGGGCGATTTCGGAGGTCGATCGTGGTGTCAATATCTGGTCGCTGCATGCCGTGCGCCTGCCGCCAAACGAACGCGATGCGGCCAGGCGCGACGAGGCGCTCAAGGTGATCGCAACGCCGTTCCGGATCCTGGATTCCGCCGTAGCGGCGCAACCCTATTTGCTGGGCGATGAGTTCACCGTCGCCGATCTCAACGTCGCCGCCGTGATCAGCCGTGCCATCGACATGAACCTCTCGGCGGTACCAAACCTGAAAGCCTGGCTGACGCGCTGTCTGGAACGCCCGGCCGCGCGCGCCGCGCTTGAGCTCAAGGACAAGGCCGACGCCGAAACGCCGGCCGAGGTGACGCGCCGTATCGCGCAGATCAATCGATTGTAACGCGTACCATGGCCACACCGTTCGACATCAATCAATCGTTTCACGACGCGGTGACGCTGCTGCGCCAGGGGAAACTCCGCGACGCCGAAAAAGCTTTCACGCGCGTGCTCAAGGCCTCGCCAAACCATTTCGAGGCGCTCAACCTGCTCGGCACCGTCAAAGCGCAGCTTGGCCGCATGGGCGAAGCGCACCGCCTGTTGTCTGCCGCGATCAAGATCAATCCGCGCGCAGCGGGCGCCTGGGCCAATCTCGGCCAGGTGCAGCACGCACTCAAGCGCAACGACGAAGCGCTCGCATGCCTCGACAAGGCGCGCGCGCTCGACGGCAACAACCTTGCCATCCTCAATCAGCACGCCAACGCGCTGCTGAGCCACGGCCGCGCCGAGGAGGCGCTCGCCGAATTCCGGGAGCTCATCGCGCGTGCGCCGCAGCAGGCCGAGGCCCGGCTCAATTGCGGCACCGCGCTTGCCGCGCTCGGCCGTCATCAGGAAGCGGTCGCCGAGTTCGACGCGGCGCTCGCGGCGATGCCCGGCCATCCCGGCGTACACTACAATCGCGGACTTGCGCTGCATGAGCTTGGCCGCTACGCCGCCGCGCTCGAGGCGCACGATCGTGCGCTCGCGTCCGCCCCCGAACATGCCGGAGCCTGGCTGCACCGCGGCCGCGCGCTCGCTGCGCTCAATCGGCACGACGAAGCGGTCAAGAGCTACGGCAAGGCGCGGGCGGCCGGCAAGGATCATCCTGACATCCAGTTCAGTGAGGCGATGGCGCTGCTGACGCTGGGCGATTATCGGGCGGGCTTCGAGAAATACGAGGCGCGCTGGCGCCGAAGCGGCATGACGCCGCCGAACCGCAGAGGGCCGCTGTGGCTCGGTGATTATCCGCTGGCGGGCAAGACCGTGCTGCTGCACGCCGAGCAGGGCCTGGGCGACACAATTCAGTTCGCGCGCTATGTGCCGCTCTTGGCCTCGACCGGTGCCAAGATCGTGCTTGAAGTGCAGAGTGAACTGACCGCTCTGATGGCGCGGCTCGCCGGCGGCGCCAGGATCATCGCCCGCGGCGAGCCGCCGCCGCCGTTCGACGTGCATTGTCCGCTCGGCAGTCTGCCGCTGGCGCTGCGCACCGAGCCGGACAGCGTGCCGGCGCAAATTCCGTATCTTTCGGCCGATGACGTTTCGCTCGCCAAGTGGTCGGGGCGGATCGGCACGCTGGCGCGTCCGCGCATCGCGCTCGCCTGGTCTGGCAATTCCAATCATTATAACGACCGCAACCGATCGCTGCCCTTCGCCCGGCTCGCACCGCTTTTCGCCAGTCCCTCGGGTCGGGCAATCGACGGCAAGGGCGCGCGCTTTGTCAGCATTCAGCGTGACGTGCGCGGCGAGGATGCACCGGCTCTCGCAGCGGAATCGCGCGTGATGCATGTCGGCGGCGACTTGCAGAATTTCACCGACACGGCAGCCGCGATTGCGCTGTCCGATCTCGTTATCTCCGCCGACACCGCGGTCGCGCACCTTGCCGGTGCGATGGGCCGGCCGCTCTGGGTACTGATTCCGTTCGCACCGGATTGGCGCTGGACGCTCAATGGCGAGGCAAGCCCGTGGTATCCGACCGCGCGCCTGTTTCGCCAGGCCGCGCTCGGCGACTGGGACGGCGTGATCGCGCGCGTTGCGGCAGAGTTGTCACGCTTCATACCGCCGGCCGGCTAGGACAGTAAAAGTCGCGATTGCATGAGCACGACGCCGCACGCGGTCATTCAGCCCAAGCCTGGAATTGGCGATGTCATCTGGCACCTGCCGTTCATCCGCGCCATTGCGGCCGTGTCGCCGGGCGAACAGGTAACGTTTCTTGCCCCGCCAACCAGCGGCGCGCGCGAACTGCTCGTGGCGGAGCCCGCCGTTGCCGAGACCATCTATTTCCAGCATTCCGGTTCGGAACTGCAACGCGGCATCAATCTCATGCGCTTGGTGGCGCTGCTGCGCCGCCGCCACTTTCAGAAAATATGGATCCTCGACCGCACTATTCGCCCGGCGCTGGCCGCCTTCCTCGCCGGCATTCCGGAGCGAATCGGCGTCGGCCTGACGGCGCAGCGCCGCTTCATCACCAATTCCGGCATCCCGCAAAGTCATTTCCATGACTTTCCCATCGAGTGGCTGGTCCAGCTCATGGCCGATATGGGCGTGCCGTTCACAACGACCGAGCCGGGTCTGCGCATCCCGAGCGAAACGCTCGCGGCGATCGGCGAGCGCTTCGCCGGTGCGCCGCGGCCGTGGTTCGTGCTCGGGATCGCCGCGTCGCATCCGGACAAGGATTGGTCCGCCGCCTATTGGCAGGAACTGCTCAACGGCTTGCGCGAAATTGCGGCCGGCACGGTCTTTTTGATAGGTGGCACGGCGAATAACGCGCGTGCCGCCGGCCTCATCGCCAGCACGTCCGGCGTCAGCGCAATCAATGCCTGCAGCCTGAAACTGATCGAGGCGACCGCACTGCTCGCCCACGCCGATCTGTTCATCGGTACAGATTCCGGTCCGCTCAATCTCGCGGCCGCCGCCTGCACCGACGCGTTCGGCTTTTTCGGCTGCACCCCGGTTCTGAAATACTCGAAATACATCCACCCGATCGTGCCGGACGGCGGCCCGGCGCCGGGTGGCATGGCGCGGATTGCACCCGCGTACGTGCTCGAACAGGTGCGCCCGTATCTTTCGCGCCACAAGCAACGGGCGTAAGCACGAGTGGAGCGGATTTGACATTATGCGAATGTTAGAATCGGACCACTAGGAATCCATGCAGACGGTCTCCGCCTACATCATCTGCTTCAACGAAGCCGCCAAGATCAAAGCGGCCGTGGAAAGCGTGCTTTGGGCCGACGAGATCGTCGTCGTCGATTCCAACAGCACCGACGGCACGGCCGAGATTGCCGCGAGCCTTGGGGCACGAGTCGTGCAGGTGCCGTTCCAAGGCTTTGGCGATTTGCGCAACCGAGCCGTTGAGGCCTGCCGCTGCGACTGGATTTTCAGTCTCGACTCCGACGAACGCTGCACCCGGGAAGTCCGCGACGAGATTCTCGGCCTCATCGCCGGTGAGCCGGCACACGACGCCTACCGCGTGCCGCGGCGCAATTACATGATGGGCCGCTGGATCCGCGGCTCCGGCTGGTATCCGAATTTCCGCCAGCCGCAATTGTTCCGCAAAGGCAGCATGCGCTACACGCTCGAGCCGGTACATGAAGGCTATGAAATCCTGAGCAGCAAACCGCTCGGCACATTGCAGAACGCGATCTGGCAATTTCCTTTCCGCAATCTCGGCGAGGTGCTGCGCAAGGCCGATCGCTATTCTTCGCTCGGCGCGCCGAAGCTTGCCGGCAAGCGCGTGTCGATGGCGAGCGCGGTCGGCCACGGCATCTGGGCGTTTCTGAAACATTATATTTTCAAGCGCGGCTTCATCGACGGCTGGGCCGGCTTTGTTATTGCCTTCGGCAATTTCGAGGGCACCTATTACCGCTACGCCAAGCGCTATGAGCAAGACCAAAACTGGGAGCCGCCGCCGAGCGAGCCGCTGCGGCGCGTGAGCCCGCCACTCCAGCGGTAACGGGGCTGCGGCGGGCTCTGTTCAGAACCGGCGCCCGATGTCACACTGTGCGGTGGGTGGATGGGCCGCGGCCTCGCGGAACAATCGATGGTTTTCGTTCAGGTGATCGTCGGCGGCCTTCTGCTCGGGGCTATCTATGCGCTGTTTTCGTCGGGCCTCACCCTGATCTGGGGCATGATGAATTTCATCAATTTCGCCCACGGCGAATTCGTCATGCTCGGCATGTACGCGGCGTTGCTGGTCGTCCTTTATGTCGGCGGTGGCCCTGTCGCCTTCGGCGCGGCGGCGGCGCTGGCGCTGTTCGGACTTGGCGTTGTGATTTATCTCGCGCTGATCCGCCACGTGGTGCGCGGACCGATGCTGTCGCAGATCCTGTCGACCTTCGGCCTCGCGCTTTTGTTGCGCTACACCGCGTTCTTTGTCTTTTCCGCAAATTTTGTGTCGCTACCGCAGACCTCGCTGTCGGGCACGCTCGATCTCGGCGGCATATTCCTGCCTGTGGCGCAACTTGTCGCCGGCGTGACCGCAATCGTGTTGACGATCGCGCTCCATGTTCTGCTCACCCACACGACGATCGGCAGTCGACTCCTGGCCGTGGCCGAGGACCGCGGCGCCGCAATGCTGATGGGCATCCGGCCGGACCGCATGCAGGCGCTGGCCTGGGGGTTGTCGGCCGGCGCGGCCGGTATTGCGGGCGCGCTCTTGGCAACCGCCTATCCGTGGTCGCCGACGGTCGGGGAAACATTCGGCCTGATCGCCTTCGTTACCGTGGCGCTCGGCGGCTTCGGCAGTGTGCTCGGCTCGCTCTATGCCGGGCTGATCATTGGTCTCATCCAGGCGATCTCCGCCTACTGGCTCGGCGCCATCTATAAGGACATCGTCGTCTACGGCCTGTTCGTGGGGCTGCTCTGGCTGCGGCCGCAAGGGCTGATGGGGAAGGCGTGAAATATCTTTTCTTCCCACCGACCGGCGTTTGCTGTCTTGCGGCCGCGTTGCTGCTGTTTCCGCTGGTGTTTTCTGATGCATTTTACCGTGACATCGGTGTGGCGTTCCTGCTCGCGGCGATTTCGGCCTCGGCCTGGAATATCGTCGGCGGCTATGCCGGCCAGGTTTCGGTCGGCCACAGCATGTTCTTTGGGCTCGGCGCCTATGCGCCGCTGTTTTGCTACACACAGTGGGGCTGGCCGCCGCTCGCCGGCATTCCGGTCGGCATCGTGCTCAGCGTCGCGCTTGCGGTCGTCATCGGCCTGCCAACCTTCCGGCTGAGCGGTCATTATTTCAGCATGGCGACCATCGCGGTCGCCGAACTGATCCGTATCTTCTTTGGCACCTGGGCGCTGGTCGGCGGCGCCGTCGGCTTGCAGGGTCCGGCGGTGGCGCGCGGCTGGTGGGACCTGACGTTCCGCGGCGACCTCGCCTACTACTACATCTTCCTTGCCGTACTCGGCCTGTTGTTGTTCGTGACCTTCGAGATTGGGCGGCGGCGCTTCGGCTTTTATCTGCGCGCCATCAAGGCGAGCGAACGCGCCGCACGGAGCCTCGGCGTGCCGGTGCGGCTGACCAAGCTCAAAGCGCTGGCGCTGTCCGCGACCTTCACCTCGGCCGCGGGATCGCTCTACGCGGTCAAGACCGGCTTCATTGACCCGGATTCCGGCTTCGGCATTCTGGTCTCGGTGCAGATGGTGATCGTCGCCGCACTCGGCGGCGCCGGCACGTTGTTTGGGCCGCTCATCGGCGCGCTCATTCTGATTCCTCTGCAGACCGCAGCCAATACCTGGTTCGGCGGCAGCGGCTCGGGACTGACCTTCATTCTGTATGGCGGCATCATTGTGCTGATCGCGCGCTTCGAGCCGGGCGGCCTCTATGACTTGTGGCGTCGCGCGGCGCCGCATTTGTGGGGGCGTGCGCATGCTGCTTGAAGCGCACAACGTCGCCAAGGCGTTCGGCAGCTTCTGGGCGGTTGCCGGCGCCGATCTTGCGGTCGAGGAAGGCGAGATCGTTGGACTGATTGGTCCGAACGGCGCCGGAAAATCGACGTTCTTTAATTGCCTGGCCGGCGACACTCTGCCGACTTCGGGCCGCATCCTGTTCGACGGCATCGATGTCACGCGCGCAACGCCGGAGGCGCATGCCCGCGCCGGCATCGGCCGCACCTTTCAGGTGCCGACGACGTTCGAGGACATGAGCGTGCTCGACAACGTCATGGTCGGCGCGTTCCTGCGTCATCCGCATAGGGGCGACGCCCGCGATCACGCACGCCGCATCGTCGAGTTGACCGGATTGCGGCCGGATCAGCCCGGCCGTTCGCTCGGCACCCCGGGAAGGAAGCGGCTCGGCATTGCCCGCGTGCTCGCGACCGAGCCGCGGCTCCTGCTGCTCGACGAGGCGCTCGCAGGACTGACGCCCGGCGAATTGCGCGAGGCCATCGCCCTGGTGCGGCGCATCCAGGAGACCGGCGTGACCATCGTCATCGTCGAGCACATCATGGAGGTGATCATGACGCTCACGCGCCGTGTCCTGGTGTTTAATCAGGGCAAGGTGATCGCCGGCGGCACGCCCGAGCAGGTGGTCAAGGACGAGGCGGTGATCGAAGCTTATCTGGGACGTGGGGCGCGGAGTCATTCCCGCGAAAGCGGGAATCCATAATCACGATGCGCCGATCTTAAGACGCGGTGGTTATGGGTCCCCGCTTTCGCGGGGACGACGAGTTGGTGAGGTAATATGCCTGAGCTGAAAGTCGAGCATCTGGAAGTGCGCTACGGCGATCTGGTCGGCGTCGCGGATATTTCGCTGCAGGTCGAAGCCGGCCAGATCGTAGCTCTGCTCGGCTCGAACGGTGCCGGCAAGACGACGACGCTGTCCGCCATCGCCGGGCTGATCCGCTCTGCCCATGGCCGTATCGAATGGCGCGGCGAGACGATTTTTGGCGAGCCGGCTTATGCGATCGTGAGCAAAGGACTGGCGCTGTCGCCGGAGGGCTGGCGGCTCTTCGTGACACAGACGGTCGAGCAGAATTTGCGCCTCGGCGCCACGGCGCTCGCCGACCGTTCGCGCCTCGATGCGCTGTTCGCGCGCGTCTATGCGTTGTTTCCGCGGCTCGCCGAGCGGCGCCGGCAGGCAGCCGGCACACTGTCGGGCGGCGAGCGGCAGATGCTGGCGGTCGGACGCGCGCTGATGAGCGAGCCGCGCCTGTTGATGCTCGACGAGCCGAGTCTCGGGCTGGCGCCGGCCGTGGTCGACACGCTTTATGACACGCTCGCCGAATTGCACCGGCAGGGACTGACGCTGCTGCTGGCCGAGCAGTCCATTCCGCTTGCGCTCAGCATCGCCGACTACGCCTATGTGCTGCAGACCGGACGTATCGCGCTGGAAGGCAAGGCGTCGGACCTGCAGCGCAACGAGCAGGTGCGCGAGATTTATCTCGGACTAACCGCGGCACTGCCCGGCTGAGACTCACTCGCCGCGCCGCCGAACGCATCGAACGCCTCGGCCAGCAGGCGCAGTACCTGCGCCGGATCGGTTGCGGTCAGCACGCGGCTGCGATGGGCTTTGCGCAGATCGTCGAGCGCGCCGCTGCATGCCGCCGCCGTGTCGAGCGCCCAGCCGAGATGTTTGCGCGCATGGCGCAAGCCCAGTTCGATGCCGTAGAGGCCAAGCATTTCGCCATAGAGCGCGCTCGTGAACGCAAGCTGTTCGCCAAGCGGCGGCGGGAATCCACGCTCGCCTGTCGCCAGATAGCGCGCGAGTTGCCCTGGAAACCAGGGTTTTCCTTGCGCGCCGCGGCCCACCATCACCGCGTCGGCGCTGGATGCCGCAAGCGCCGCATCGGCATCGTCGAAGCTCTCGATATCGCCGTTGACAACAACCGGAAGCAACACCGCATCCTTCACCGCGCGCACCGCCGCCCAATCGGCGCGCCCCTTGTAGAACTGGCAGCGGGTGCGGCCATGCACGGTGACGAGCTGCACTCCGGCTATCTCCGCGCGCCGCGCCAGCTCGGGCGCATTGCACGACGCGTCATCCCAGCCGAGTCGCATCTTGAGAGTGACCGGCACGTGCACCGCGCCGACCACCGCCTCGATCAAGGTCAGCGCGTGATCGAGATCGCGCATCAGCGCCGAACCGGATTGGCCGCCGGTGACGTGCCGCGCTGGACAGCCCATGTTGATGTCGATGATGGCCGCGCCTTCGTCCTCGGCGATGCGCGCGCCCTCCCCCATCCAGTGCGCCTCGCAGCCGGCTATCTGCACCACATGCAATCCCGCGCCATGATCCTCGATCCGCCGCCGCGCCATGCGCGCCTGAGCCGACCGTCCGGCGCCGGCAAGCGCCGCGCAGGCCGTCATTTCCGACACCACCAGCCCCGCGCCGAGCGACGCCGCCAGCCGCCGGAACGGCGCATCGGTGACGCCCGACATCGGCGCGAGCAGCACCGGATTGGGCAATGGGATGGGGCCAACAGAGAGCGGACGCATGGCGACGTGATAGCAGATTTCTGATCTCGCCAGCGTTTTTCTACACCAAGAGCTGGCGATTCGACGCGTTACTGCCTTATCATTGCCAAGCAGACCAGCCTGGGAGCGACTGGCCATGCGTTTCAGTTGGACCGGCCTGATCCTGGCACCGTTGGCGGTGCCGGTGATTTTCAGCGCGCTGCTGAGTTCGCTCGGCGGCGCCCACCCGGTTCTGGGGTTCCTGATACTGCTGATCCCCGGCTGTATCGTGTCCTACGGCAGCACGATGTTTCTCTTCCTGCC
>DASZWK010000088.1:0-7931 GCA_035546235.1 Xanthobacteraceae bacterium
ATGCTCAAGAACGTGCCTGGCATCGGCTGCATCCTGATCGGCGAGGGCGACTTGTCGCAGGAGCTCGGCTATCCGCGGCAATACGAGCACAAGACCGTGCTGGAATGGATGAAGCGCATCGTCGACACCTGCAAGAAACACCATGTCGTGGTCGGTCATCCGCACGTCGAGCAGGGCAATGTGGAGCGCATCGTCAAGGAAGGCTACCGCTTCCTGATGTGCGCGCCGGTGCAGAGTTACGGGCACCTGACAGCGGCGCAGAAGGCGACCGGGAGGTCGTAGCGCCCCTCCCGGGTGCCCCGGTTGCTCCATGGGTGGCCACAAGGGCCGCCCTATGTTGCGCCCAAGCCGCCCTTCTGTTCGATGAATCCTGCTATCTCGTCGACGCCCTTGCCGATGCGCAGGTTGGTGAAGACGAATGGCCGTTCGCCGCGCATGCGTTTTGACTCTCGCTCCATGTTCTCCAGTGACGCGCCCACATGCGGCGCGAGATCGACCTTATTGATCACGAGCAGATCCGAGCGGGTAATGCCCGGCCCACCCTTGGTCGGGATTTTTTCGCCGGCGGCGACGTCGATGACGTAAATCGTCAGATCGGCAAGCTCCGGCGAAAACGTCGCCGCCAAATTGTCGCCGCCGGATTCGATCAGCACCAGATCGAGACCTGGAAATCGTTTGTTCATGTCGGCGATTGCGGCGAGGTTGGCCGAGGCATCCTCGCGGATCGCGGTGTGGGGACAGCCGCCGGTCTCTACGCCGGTGATGCGCGCCGGCTCGAGCGCACCCGAGCGCACCAGATATTCGGCATCCCACTTGGTGTAGATGTCGTTGGTGATGGCGGCGATCTGGTAACGGTCGCGCAGCGTCTTGCATAGCGCGTCCATCAGCGCAGTCTTGCCGGAGCCGACCGGGCCGCCGATACCGACGCGTAACGGGCCATGACTCGTGGACATGCAGTGACTCCTATCCGGCAGGTAAGTTTAGATCGGCTGTGGCTCACCGGCAAAGCGGCGTTGTGTTTGCGCCGGCCGGACGCCATGCTGTGGCGGGGCTATACCGATGATCGAGCCGGTCGACCTGTTCGCAATCGTGCTGGCGCTCGCCGTCCTCATCGGGAGCGTCAACCACCTGTGGATCAAGCTGCCGCCCGCCATCGGCATGCTGGTCGGATCGCTCGTTGTGTCCTCGCTTGTGGTCGTAAGCGACCACGCTTTTCATCTGCACGTCATGCGATGGTTTCGTGGCACGCTTACCGCGGCCGATCTGCCGCATTTTTTTCTCGACGGGGTGCTCGCGCTTTTGCTCTACGCCGGCAGCCTGCATGTCGATGTAGCGGAGCTGCGCCGGCGCGGCTGGGTGATCCTGTTGTTGGCGACGGCCAGCGTCATCATCTCGACGCTGATTCTCGGCGCCGGGATGTGGCTGCTGTTCGGTGCCACCGGGCTTGCCGTCCCGCTGGCGTGGTGCTTCGTGCTCGGCGCAATCCTGGCGCCGACCGACGCCGTGGTGATCGAAAACCTGCTGCGGCAAGTGAGTCTGCCGCAGGGCTTACGCGCTGCGATCGTCGGCGAAAGCCTGTTCAATGACGGCGCCGGCGTGGTGCTGTTTCTGTTGGCGCTCGGCGTCATTCAGGGCGGCAGCGTTACGCTGGGACATGGCGTGGTCTTCACTGCGCTGCTGCGTGAGATCGCCGGCGGCGGCCTGCTCGGCTTTGCCGCCGGCTGGCTTGCGGCGCTTTTGATACGCCGCGTGCATGACGACGAGGGACTGCAGCTCCTCATTTCGATGGCCCTCGTGCTCGGCTGCTATCGCCTTGCCACTGAATTTGCGCTGTCGGGGCCGATTGCGGTGGTGACCGCCGGGCTGTGCATGGCGTCGCCGTCACCGCGCTTCGGCATGGCGCCGGATTCCCGCACCGTCGTGATCCGCTTCTGGTCGCTGCTCGACCAGTTCTTGAACACGATGCTGTTCCTATTGATCGGTCTGCAAATCCTTGCACTGGTCGTCGCGCCGATGCAGCTCGTCCCGATCCTGTTCGCCATTCCGCTCGCGGTGCTCTCGCGCCTGGTGAGCGTCGCGGTCCCGCTCGCCCTCACCCGCGAAAAGTGGCGCGACAAGGCGCGCGACGCGGCCGTTCTCACTTGGGCCGGTTTGCGTGGCGGTGTTTCGATCGCGCTGGCGCTGACGCTGCCCGACGGTGCGTGGCGCACGGAGCTCTTGGTGGTGACCTACGCGGTGGTGGTATTTACGGTCGTTGTGCAGGGCCTGACGATCTCGCGGTTCTTGCGGGCTACGTATACCAACAAACCTCGTGCGGAAGACAGCGTAGCGAACAAGCGCGCCTGATTGTCCGCGCCGCTTAAGAGCGGAACAACCGTGTGTACTGTGTTTCGTGCCGCATGCCGGCGATGTCGGCCCGGACGGCACAGGAGCCAATTTCGGTAAGCGGAGTAGCCAGCGCGCGCGCCGCGCAGGCACCGATATCGCCCTCGAGCGCTGCAAGCACACGCTGGCCGTCGGTCTGACCGAGCGGGACGAGCCGCACGCCTGCGGAGATCCAATTGGCCGCAAGCGCATGCAGGAAGGCGTGCAGCGCCGGTTCGCAGGCGATGTCGTGGCCCGCGCAGGTGACGCCGACGGCAACCGGCAGCGCCACGGCTCCCGGCCAAACGGCGTCGAGCCGTGCCAGCGCCGGGCAGGGCCACGACGCGCGCGTGGCTTCCAGAAAGGCGCGGCCCTGCGTGGTGGTTTCGAGGAGACGCTCCTTCGATGTCACCAGCGCGGCGGCGAGTTCTGCGGCCGCACGCAGCGCCGCGTCGTCATTCGCCGCGACGGCGCGATGCGCATGAACGAAGATCACGGCATCGCAGAAGCCGCCACCCGCGCCGATCATGCCGGCGAGCCACTGGCGCAGCGTCGCCGCATCCTTGATGTCGCCGGCCTCGACGGCCCATTCGATGCCGCTCGAATACGAAAATGCACCGACTGGATACGCCGGCGACAACCACGCCATCAGGCGAAACAGCGCCGGGATGTCGACTCGACCTTCGCTCCGCTCACTACTCATGGCTGTCGCCATGATCGTGATGCGCATACGCGCCGGCCTCCGGCACAAACGGCGCCTCGATCGGCGTTACGCGCGCGCCGAGCCCGACCAGCATGGCCTCGATGACGTGGTCGCGGCGAATGCGAAGCGCATTGCCGGTGATCTGCACCGCGATGTGGCGATTGCCGATGTGCCAGGCGAGTCGCGCCAGCTGTTCGTCGCTCGCAGCGCGGATTTCCAACAGCGGCTCGGGACGGCCGGCAACCCGCACAACACCGCCGTCGTCGAGCAACAGCCCGTCGCCGTCCCGCAAAGCGACCGCCTGCGGCAGGTCCAGCAGAAACTGCGTGCCGCGCTCCGCTGTCAACACAATGCGCCGGCGATGCCGCTCATGCGCGTCGAGCGCGATGCTGTCGATCGCGCTCGCCTCGTTCCACGCGCCGGCCGGCCGGACCTCGCAGGCGCGCCGCATCGGCGCTTAATAATTCGCAGCGCGCTTCGGCTCTCGCCCTGCCACCGGCTTGCCCGTCGGCAGGTCGAACATGCCGCTCGGCAGCGTGTCGAGGAAGGTGAGCACCTCCGAGGTTTTCACCACGTCGGCGTATTTGGCATTCATATCGCACAGGTTGATGGCGTGGCTCGCCTGCGAGCGGTCGAAGCAGCCTTCCTCGGCCAGTGCAATGCGATAATTGAGCGAAAACGCATCGAGCACGGTGGCGCGCACGCAGCCCGACGTGGTGGTGCCGGTGACAATCAGGCTGTCGCAGCCGAGCAGCGTGAGATAGCTCGCCATGTTGGTGCCGAAAAAGCCAGACGGCTTTTGCTTGAGCACCACGATGTCCTGTGGCGACGGCGCGATCGGCGTCACGATCTCGTTGCCGTCAAGGTTGGTGACGATGGTCTCGCGGTCCTCTTCGTTGCGCGAATTCTTCCAGGCCCACGAGCCGGTGTCCCAGTTGTCCTCGCGCCGCACGCCGGTCGTGTACATGATCGGCACGCCCTTCTCGTGGCATTTGTCGATCAGCGAGCGGATATAGGGTAGCGCCGTCCAGGCATCCTCGCCGCAGGAATTGCGCCAGCGCTTGATCGATTCGATGATCGGCTCGGGGCGATCGCCGCAGAACGCCCAGTTCACGTCGATGATCAAGAGCGCCGGTCGTTTGCCGAAGCCGCCGCGCGCGCCATAGCCGGAGGTATCGAACACCGCCTTGTCGCGTTCGGTGAGAAATTTGTTCCAGATGGGTTCCGACATGGTGCTTAAGTCCTTTGCTGTTCTGTTTTTACTGTACTGACATTTCGGGGCCGAGCGGGGCAAGGAGCCCGGAATCCATAATCACCAGCTCCGGGAGTAGGGATTCCGGACTTGCTGCTTCGCAGCAATCCGGAATGACACTCAAAGGCTGGCCTTGAACTTGTCGACGTAGCTCATGTCGATGATCTCGTCGTATTTCACGTCGGTCTTGAGAATGCCGGCGCTCATGACCACAGACTTGGCCGTATTCCATGAAGCGCGGCTGATGGTGCCGTCCTTGCTCCACATCGCGTCGGCGAAGGAGCGGTTGAGCGTGGCCTTGAGGTCGTCGATCGCCATGGTGGGGAACTGCTTCTTGGCAAGCTCCGCCGCCTCGTCGTGATTTTGATCGACGAACTTCAGCGATTTCATCATGCCGTGAACAAAGCCTTCCACCAGCGCGGGGGTTTTCTTGATTGAGTCGAGACGCAGGTTGAAGGTCGAATAGGCGTAGGGCCCCAGCATCTTGGGAATGTTGATGAACGGCTCGCCCCAGGACTTGGAGCGCACGCCCTGGGTGATGAACGGCTCGGTCGAGCAGCCGATCTGCGCCTGCTTGTTGCGGACGATCGGCAGGATGGCCGAGTTGGCGGTCTCGATCAGCGTCACATCCTTGGTGGCGTCGAGATTCCACTTCTTCAGCAGATAGCGTGTGATCGAGTTCGGCGTGCCGCCGTAGCCGCTGGTGGCGACCGTCTTGCCTTTGAAATAGCTCGCCCAATCGCTGTTGGTCGGCTCGTGTCCTGTGCCGGCGCAATAGTAGACATTGCCGCGGTCGACGCAGTTGACCACGGCGCGTAGTTCGGCGCCTTTCACTTTGGCGAACGCGCAATGCTCCGGACCGCCGATGAAGGCGAAAGCCTGCCCGGATAGCACCGCGTTGGCATGGCCGGCGCCGGTTTCGATGGTGACGATCTTGACCGTCACGTCCTCAAACAGGTTCTTCGCCATGCCGATGTAGAGCGGCAGATAGCCGGTGCCATGCACCGGTTCGGCAATCAGGACTTCCTTGGCCTCCGCACGGGCGATGTGGGGACGGGCAAGCAGCGCCGCTCCGGCCGCCGCGGTCGAGGCCAGCAAATTTCGTCTGCTTAGTGTCGGTATGTTCATGACGACCTCACCTCTTCATCGCGCATGACGATGCCATCGCGACCCCTGTTTTATGGCGGCTATTGTTTGATGCCTTTCCGCAGAACGTACTCGAGCCAGGAAACCGCACCATACATCACGACGGCGAGCGTTGAGAGCACCAGTGCGACGACCCAGACCAGCGCGATATCATAGGTGCTCCCCGCGTACAGAATGGCACGGCCGAGGCCGTGTTGCGCGGCAATGAACTCGCCGACGATGGCGCCGGTCAGCGCCAGCCCGATATTGACGCGCAGGACCGAGATCACCCACGGCAGGCAAAACGGCACCACGAGCTTGCGGAACACCTGCATGCGGCTGGCGCCGAGCGAGTAAAACAGCCGCTCCTGATCCGGGTCGAGCGCTTTGACGCCCGCATAGGTCGTCAGCGCCGAGACGATGATGGTCAGCGCCGTGGCGATCGCGACCTTGGAGGCGAGGCCGATTCCGAACACCAGAATGACCAGTGGCGCCAGGGCGAGTTTCGGCAGCGAATGAAAACAGATCATGTAGGGCTGCACGACCGCCGCATAATTGCGCGACCACCAGAACGACAGCCCCAGCAATGAACCTGATGCCGTGCCGAGCAAAAACCCGTAGATGGTCGACTGGAAGGTGAAGCCGATATCGGTCCAGGCGTCGCCGGCGGCGAAGAATTTGATCAGGGTCGCATAGACGTCACTCGGCTTCGACCAGAAGAAGCCATCGATCCAGCCGTAAACCGCGGCCGCCTGCCAGAGCGCGATGCCGCCCGCCAGGATGCCGATCTGTATGGCGATGATGAGCCAGAACGGCCAGTCGCGCTGGCTCGGCAGGCGGCGGTACGTCCTAGCCTTATGCGCCGGCCTCGCCGGCGCGAGATCGAGCGCCGCCCCGGTACGGGATGTGTCCTGAGCCGTCATGCCGGTTGCGCCATGTTAAGCGGCCTCGTCGAGTGCGGCCTTATGGGCGTCGTTCAGGAGCTGCATGCAGCGCTCCTTGATGCCGATGAACTCGGGCGTGAGCGTGATGCTGCGTTGGCGCGGCCGCGCGATCTGCACCGGAATGGTTTCAACCAGGCGGCCCGGACGCGTCGCCATGACATAGACTTCATCGGACAAAAAGATCGCCTCCTCAACGTCGTGGGTGACGAACACCACCGTCTTGCCGAAGTCGCCCCACAGCTGCAGCAGCCATTCCTGCATGTGCGACTTGGTCTGCGCGTCGAGTGCGCCGAACGGCTCGTCGAGCAGCATCACGTCGGTGTCGAACAACAGCGTGCGCAACAGCGCGGCGCGCTGGCGCATGCCGCCGGACAGGGCATTCGGATAGGCGTATTCGAAGCCGGCGAGGCCGTAACGGCGTAACAGCGGCAGGGCGCGGCCGCGCGCTTCGCGCAGCGGCAGGCCCTGGATTTCCATGCCGAGGATGACGTTGTCGAGCACCTTGCGCCACGGCAACAGCATATCCTTCTGCAGCATGTAGCCAACACGGCCGATGGTGCCTGTCGCATCTGCGCCGTCGAGCATGACGCGGCCGCCGGTCGGTTGCAGGAGACCCGCAACGATATTGAAGATCGTGCTCTTGCCGCAGCCCGAGGGCCCGATCAGGCTGACGAAGCGGCCTTCGGCAATTGACAGCGTCACCGGCGCCAGCGCCTGAAACGGGCCGCTTGGCGTGTTGAACGTCATGCTGACGTTATCGAGATGAACTTTTGTGACTGACGCCATGGCGGCGATCATATCGCAAGAACTATGCCAGCTATAGGGCGGATCAGGCTACGATTTGCGCTCCTTGTCGAGCAGTGCCGCTTCGAATGCGCTTGAGATTGCTTGCTTGCTCTTGCCGGCGCGGGCGGCGTCGCCGATGACCGTGACCTTTTGTCCCGGCCGGGCCAGCGGCGTAAAGGCGTCGCCGCTGCCGCGCCGCGCGCGGTAGTAAAACCAGTTGCGCAACCTGTCGGACGTGAACAGCCGTGCGACGCCGGGCAGGCACGAGACGCCGCCGTCGAGCGCCCGGGTGACGAGCGGCCCGAGGCCGAAGCGGTAGGCGGCGCCGGATGCAATGACGATGCGATCGAATTCGGCCAATTGCTGCGGCGAAGCACTCACGTCTGTCGCGAACCGGAATGTGACTTTTTTCAGTTCGCAAGCGGCCACCATGTCGGCGGTGTAACGCCGGAAGCTCGCGTCGTTCGCCGTCACTTCCTGAAACAGCGGCGCCTTGCCGGCGTAGCGGAACGACCCGCCCGCAACTGTATCCCTCTCGAACACCGTCACGGTGTTGTCATCGGCGACGAGCGACGCGTAGGTCAGGCCCGCCGGACCGGCGCCAATCACCGCGATGCGCTCGCCGTGCGGCGGTCTCGCGCCGGCGAACACGGTCTCGCGGCCGGCTGCGCCATTGACCACGCAACCGATGCGCGCGCCGCCGCGCATTTCGTTGATGCAGGTATTGCAGGCGAGGCAGCGGCGCACCGGCTCGCCG
>DASZWK010000089.1:0-11675 GCA_035546235.1 Xanthobacteraceae bacterium
AGCGCCAGCGTTCCCTCGACTTCGAGGTCGAGCGACACTGAAAGCTGTCCGGCAATTGTCTGCACGGCGACATGATGGATGGCGAGGCCTCGATTGCGCGCGATCATCATGACGCGTTCGCGCACCGTTTCGTCATCGAGCGCGCGCGGTTCGGTGGTGATCGTCAGTTCGGCCTGCGGCAGCGCGGCGCGGATGGCGGCGGCGAGCCGGTCCTTGATGGCGGAGACGCGGTCGAGCGGCAACGTGCGGCTGACGCCAACGCCGAGATCGACGAACAGCACGGCGCCCGCCGGCCGCGCGCGCACCCGCTCGACGGCGACCACGCCGGGCATCTTGCGCGCGATCGCGGCGACCTGGTCGCTGACGCCGGCCGGCGCCGTGTCGGTGAGCGTGTCAATCGTGCGCCGGCCGAGCCGCCACCCGGCGATGCAGATGAACACCGCCACCACCAGCGCCGCGATGGCATCGGACAACGGGTAGCCGAGCGCGACGCCGCCGAGCCCGATCAGGACCGCAATCGAGGACCACATGTCGGAGGAAAAATGCAGCGCGTCGGCATCGAGCGCTTCGCTCAAGGTCCGTTGCGCAACGCGGTGCAGCGTTCGGGCGCGGAAAAAGTCGACGACGATCGAGCCGACAATGATGGCGAAGGCCGCCGCCGTCGCTTTGACCGGATGGGCTTGCGTGCCGCCAAGCCGCTGCACCGCCTCCCAGATGACCACGCCCGAGAGCAAAAACAGGAGCGCTGTCTCAGCCAGCGCGGTGACGCTCTCCACCTTGCCGTGCCCATACTGGTGCTCGGCGTCGGCCGGTTTGCCGGAGACGCGGACGGCGAAATAGGTCAGCACGGTCGCGGCGAGATCAAGCAGCGAATGGCCGGCCTCCGACAGGATCGCGAGTGATCCCGTCAGCAGGCCGACGATCGCCTTCGCTGCCGTCAGCGCCGCCGATGCGGCAATCGACCCGAGCGCGGCTCGTTCCTTGTCATTCATTTATCCGGCCGCAACGCGGCCCCCTTAGGTCAAAGCGAGGCCGGAAGAAACAGGGCCACCGCCTCAATTGACCGGGATATTCGCGTCCTTCATGACCTTCTTCCAGGTCACAATATCGTTTTTGATCTGACTCGCGAACTCCTCCGACGTGCTGCCGACCGGCTGGAAGCTGAACTTGGCGAGTGTCGCCTTGACGTCGGGCTGTGTGAGGATCGCTGCAACTTCCTTTTGCAGCAGGGCGATGACCGGTGCCGGCGTCTTGGCCGGCGCCACCATGCCGATCACAAGCTCCGTGGCCATACCCGGGATTCCGGCCTCGTCGAGTGTGGGAATGTCCGGATAGGCCGGGCTGCGCTTCGCGCTGGTGACCGCAAGCGCCCTTAGTTTGCCGGAATTGAGATAGGGCGCGACCGGCGGCAGTCCCATAATGAGGATCGGCGTGTCGCCGGCGAGCGTGGCATTGATCGCGGGTGCAGCGCCATTGAAAGGCACGCGTGGCAGGGTATCCAGCTTCAGCCCGAGCTTGAACAGGCGCTCGGAGGAAAGCTGCCCGTAGCCGATGCCCATGGCCGCGTAGTTATATTTTTGCGGCGCGGCTTTAACGAGTGCCACCAGCTCTTTCATGGTTTTCGCCGGCACCGAAGGATTTACCGCCACCACCGAAGGCGACGAGGAGATCATGGTGACAGGTGAGAAGTCTTTGACGGGGTCGTAGGGCAGATTCCGGTTCGTCACCGACGAGACGGCGAAGTCGTTGGTCACGATCAGCAGATTGTATCCGTCGGGCGCCGAATGCCCGACTTGACCGGCGCCGACCGCGCCGCTCGCGCCGTTGACATTCTCGACGAAAAACGATTGTCCGAGCCGCGCGCTGAGTTTTTGCGCCAAGATGCGGCCGATGAGGTCAGTCGGGCCGCCGGGCGGATAGGGCACCACAATGCGGACCTGCCGCTGCGGATAGCTGCCCGCGGCTTGCTGGCTGTGAGCGGCGCCGGACGCGATCAAGGCCGCCGCCAGCACGCAGAACATTAATCCTCGTTTCATCTGCAATCCTCCCGAATGATTTTGCTTTTGCGGATGGGCGCTCGCGCCAACCATAGCCGCCGCGCCGAAGCGCCGGAAGGCGTGCTTCATACGGCAAATGCGGACGAGCATTGCGTTCGCCCTACGCGTAGAGCGTGAGGTACCGGGGCGTCCCGGTCAGAATCGGCGCGAGGCTGCTCGATGAATGAATGGCGTTTGCGACGCGGCTCGAATCGTCTGTGCGCAGCAATGGCGCATCGGCGTCGCGTCAGCTTGGGTAAAATCGGCGCACGCTGTCAAAGAAAAGCTTGGCGCCGAGCCGCTAAAACGTTGGACCGGTCAACCCATCCGGCAGCCTCTGCTGCCGGCGAGTCGGCCGGTCCGCCTTCATTCTGGATCTTATAGGCTTACATGCACGACGTCTGGACGTGGATGCAGGGCTGCGGCTGCGGCGGCATCTGCGGCCCGTTCACGACATGATGCATGGAGTGATGATGGTGATGCGCGGCGAGCGTGATCTGGAGCGGATTGTGCCCGACGTCCTGCGCAAACGCCGGCGCGGAAGCGAGCGCGATACCGAGGACAAGCGCGCCAAGGCCGAAGGCGGCACGGTTTTTCATGTTTATTCCTCCGTTAAGACTGCCAAGCCCAGCGATAACGACTATCGAGGCGCTCGAAGCAGAATTTTGCAGTAATAACGAGGGCGAATTCGGAAAACCTAGAGGCCGTACCGTAAAACCGTAGGTCGAATACATTAAATCGCGATAAAATATACGCAATGGATACGTGAGAGCGGCGGTTATATACATGTGGTATTGATATATGGAGGATTTATAACGGCCGCTCGCGAGGGTTTTCACTGACGGCAGGGATGAGTACAACGGGCGCGTCCGCGCCGAGCGAGAAGCAAAGAACGTCGTGACGTGTTGTCATCAGCCGAAGCTGCAACAATGAATCCTGGAACGATGAGCGCTTCGAACATCAGCCCTTGGCGCTTCTGCGTCGCTCCGATGATGGAGTGGACCGACCGCCATTGCCGCTACTTCCATCGGCTGCTGACGCGGCGGGCGCGGCTTTATACCGAGATGCTGACGACCGGCGCGATTCTGTACGGCGATCGGTCGCGGCTGTTGCGCTACGACCCGGCCGAACATCCATTGGCGCTGCAGCTCGGCGGTTCCGATCCGCGCGCGCTCGCAGCCTGCGCCGCCATCGGCGCCGACGTCGGCTTCGACGAGATCAATCTGAATGTCGGATGTCCGTCCGACCGTGTGCAGGACGGCCGCTTCGGCGCTTGCCTTATGGTCGAGCCCGTTTTGGTTGGCGAATGCGTCGCGGCGATGAAGGCCGCGGTCGGAATTCCGGTCACGGTCAAGTGCCGCATCGGCGTCGATGACCAGGATCCGGAAGTGGCGCTGGAGACGCTGGCCAGCGCGGCTGAGCGGGCAGGGGCTGATGCGCTCATCGTGCATGCCCGCAAGGCCTGGCTCAAAGGGCTGTCACCGAAGGAGAACCGTGAAATCCCGCCGCTCGATTACGCGCGAGTCTATCGGCTCAAGGCGGCGCATCCGCGCCTGCCGGTCGTGATCAATGGCGGCGTCGCCGGCATCGAGGATGCGCTCGCTCACCTCGCGCACGTCGACGGCGTGATGCTCGGGCGTGCCGCCTACCAGGAACCATGGCGACTGCTCGCCGTCGATCCGCGGCTGTTTGGTGAAGAAGCCCGTTTCGTCTCCGCTCACCAGGCCATAGCCGCGCTCGCGCCCTACATCACACGCGAGCTCGCAGCGGGGACGCACCTGCATGCCATGACGCGGCACCTGCACGGCCTGTTCCGCGCCGTGCCCGGCGCACGCGCGTTCCGCCGCGCGCTCGCTACGGCCGGAGGGAATCCGCACGCCGGTGTCGAGGTGCTCACCGCGGCGCTGGCGCTGGTCCGCGAAAGCGCAATGGACACCATGGCCGAATTGGCGCACATCGCAGCGTGATCAACCGTCAGGTTCGGGCCTTGCTGTTGCACCCGCACGGCGGAGTGAGCTGTCAACATGCTGTTCGGTGTCGGGGTCCACGAACTTCTCTGGCTTGCCGTCGCCATTGTGATAGGCGGTCTGGTCACGGGTCTGCTCGCCGGGCTGTTCGGCATCGGTGGCGGCGCCGTGATCGTGCCGGTGCTCTACGAAGTGTTTCGTATACTCGGTGTGTCCGAGGACGTGCACATGCAGCTTTGCATCGGCACCTCGATCGCCATCATCGTGCCGACGGCAATCCGTTCCTATCTCACCCATCGCGCCAAAGGGCTGATCGTGCCGGGCGTCATCCGCCTGTGGACTATCCCGGCGGTGCTCGGCGTTGCCTGTGGCTCGGCCATCGCCGCCTTCGCACCGGAGGTGGTGTTCAAGATCGCTTTCGTGGTGATTGCGCTGTTCATCGCCGCCAAATTCATGTTCGCCGGCGATCGCTGGAATATCGGGACCGAGCTGCCGGGTCCGCTGCCGATGACGGGGTACGGTTTCGGCATTGGGCTCGCCGGCTCGCTGATGGGGATCAGCGGCGGCTCGCTGTCCAACATCGTACTGACGCTCTATGGCAAGTCGATCCACCAGGCGGTCGCGACTTCGGCCGGGCTCGGCGTGCCGATCACCATCGCCGGCACGATCGGCTATATCCTCGCCGGACTGCCGCATCAGGCGGAACTGCCGCCGCTTTCGCTCGGCTTCGTGTCGCTGATCGGCGTCGTGGTGATGGCGCCGGTTTCAAGCCTCGTCGCGCCTTATGGCGCGCGGCTGGCGCACCGGCTGTCGCGGCGAACGCTGGAGATTGCGTTTGCGCTGTTCATTCTTGCGGTGTCGCTGCGCTTTCTGATCAGCCTGCTTTAGCCGGCCGGGCTCTATGGATAACCGTGCAGCAGCAGGCGATCGCCGCGCACTTCCCAGCTCTGCAGCCGGTTCAAGAAGCTCATGCCGAGCAGGCTCGTTTTCAACTGTCCTGGCGGCGCGACCAATGCATCAACGGAATGCTCGACCAAGCTGCCGACCGCCACGCGTTCGAGCGTCACCGGCGCAGCGCGGGCGCGGCCGTTGGCGGTGTCGATATTGACCGAGTAGTCGAGTACCTCGATCGGCAGACCGGCGGCCTTGGCGTCCTCGCGGGTCAGCACGACCGAACTCGCGCCGGTATCGAGCATCATGGCGACGCGTGCGCCGTTGATCTGCGCATTGATGGCAAAGTCGCCGCCATTGGTGCGCGCCACCGCGACGGTGCGGCCTTGCGAGATGACGCGGCCGGGAATGAGATCGGCCAGCACCCGATCGGCGATCTGGTGCAGCTCGAACCGGTAGGAGTAGCCGACCACGAGCAGCATGCCGACGATGACCCACATCATCGCCATGGTCACCGCCTGGGCGAACCGCTCGCGGAACAGCGTCAGCACCGTCCCGGCGACGAAGACCAGGATGCCGATCTTATAGGCCAGCGAAGAGAAATCCTCGGGCGAAAGCCGCCCAGGCGCTATCGTCCCCTGGTTCGCGATGACGATCAGGATCGCGATGAACAGGCCAAGCAGCAGAAGCAGCAACAGGCGCTGACGCACGTTCGATTCATCCCCTGGCGCCGCCTCCGGCGCGACCGTCCCGTCGCCGCTCCCCGATTCCGGCGTGAATCATAGAGCCGTAGCGGCGCGGCCGAAGCAATAGCCTTCCGTCCATGATGACGCTAGCCGCCTGCGCCGGCTGCCGACCGCCGGGGGCGGCCGAGGCCGTCATCGGATGAGGACATTTCGGGAGACCGCGGCTGCAAGGGCGGAGCGCTTTGCGCGATCGGCGCGAGCGCGGACATTACGCGCTCGGGCGGGAAGGTGACGATCACCTCGGTGCCGATGCGCAGCTTGGACTTGAGTGCGAATGTGCCGCCGTGAAGGTCGATCAGGTTCTTGGCGATCGGCAGGCCCAGACCTGCGCCTTGTTCGGCCGATTTGATCGAGTTCGAGCCTTGGCCGAACGAGGCCAGCACGATCGGGATTTCATCTTCGGGGATGCCGGGACCCGTGTCCTTGACGCTCATGTACTGACCGCCGGAGGCGGTCCAACCCACTTTGAGCCAGATTTCGCCGCCTTGCGGCGTGAACTTGATCGCGTTGGAGAGGAGGTTGAGGCAAATCTGGCGTGCCGCGCGCTCGTCGGCCCAAAGCCGCGGCATGTCCGGCTCGAACATCTCGTGAAGGGTGATGCCGCGGTTGCCGGCACGCAGCTTCAAAAGATGGTGGCAATCCTCGACCACGCGCGCGAGCGAGACCGCCTCCTCGTTGAGCTCGTAGCGCCCGGCCTCGATGCGCGACAAATCGAGGATTTCGTTGATGAGGTTGAGGAGATGCACGCCGGAACTATGGATGTCGCCGGCATAATCCTTGTACACCGGCACTGCATGCTGTCCGAAAATCTCGGCCTTCATCACCTCGGAGAAGCCGAGAATGGCGTTGAGCGGCGTGCGCAACTCGTGGCTCATCTGCGCCAGGAAACGCGATTTTGCGATATTGGCGGCCTCGGCTCGCCGGCGCGCCTCGTCGGAAATGGATTTCGACTGTTCGAGTTCGCCGATCAGCAACTCCTTCTCGGCCCGCATTTCGAGTGTCGTCAGCGTCGTCGAATACAGCCGATAGGCGAGCAGCGAGAAATAGCCCTCGGCGGCAAGCGCCATGGCGGCCAGAATATAGTTGTGCAGCGTTCCTTTGAGCAGGAAATCGACGGCGATCGCGATGGTGACCGGCAGCGTCAGCGCGAGCACCGCAATCGGCAAGCTCGAAGCCAGCATGCTGGAGATCGCGACGACAAGCAGCATGACGAACAGCATGAACATGCCGGCCTGCTCGTCCATGCCGATCGGATCAATGAGGATGAAGGTCCAGGCCACGCCGAAGAACAGGTCGAGCAACAGGAAGCGCATCCGCCAGGCGCGCAAATTGACCGTGCCAGGTGTTTCGGCGAGGAACTGCCGACAGGCGTGAACGATAATGAGATGGATGGCGAGTGCGCCGCCGGTCCACACGCCGGAGGTCAGTGCCCCGGTCCACAAGATCGAGAACAGGCCGATGCTGACGATCAGCAGCAGCATCACGGGCGACGCCGATACCCGGTTCTGCGTAAATTGGCGCAACAATTCGTAGTCGAATACCGGCCGCGTGCCGCTGGTCGACGTCAGCCGGTCGCGCGCCTCGCGCACGTGCTGGAACGCGAGCCGCCGTTGCGCCGGCGAAGGGGCGGTGGATGCGGCCGGGAGAGCGGCATCGCGCGATTCGCTGGTCGTGGATGGCATTGCGGTCCGGGTTCTGAAAATTCGCGACAAAAGTCGCGCAAATTCCTTAAGACCAGGCTTAACGGCACACACGGTTTTCGAGGTATCAATCATTTATTCACCATGCCCCGCCTCCCGCCCGGGCGGGTGCTGCCCGCTGGCCGATCGCCCCTGGGCCGGATAAGTTTTGCGGCCTCAATGCGATAAACGGGGGAAGTGCGATGAAGCTTTATGACGGCGGCCGGGCTCCGAACCCTCGGCGCGTGCGGATTTTTCTCGCCGAAAAAGGCATCACGGTTCCGACCGAGCAGGTCGACCTGGGCAAATTGGAACAGCGCTCGGCGGCCTATACCGCGGTCAATCCGATGCAGCGGGTGCCGGCGCTGGTACTTGACGATGGCACGGTGATCGCCGAATCGATCGCCATTTGCCGCTATTTCGAGGTGCTGCATCCCGATCCGCCGCTGTTTGGCCGCGGCGCGTTGGAGAGCGCGCTGGTCGAAATGTGGAACAGACGTGCGGAGCTGCATCTCTTGTTTCCCGTGGCGAGCGTGTTCCAGCACCTGCATCCGGCGATGAAGCGGATGGTCAATCCACAGGTCGCGGCGTGGGGCGAGGCCAATAAGCCGCGCGTGTTGGAATTCTTGCGCTTCCTCGACGACGAACTGAAAAACCGGCCTTATGTGGCCGGGAAGATCTACAGCGTTGCCGACATCACAGCGCAGATCGCGGTCGACTTCATGCGCGTTTCCAAACTCGCGGTTCCCGACGAGCTTGTTCACGTCAGGCGCTGGCACGAGGCGGTCTCTGCGCGACCGAGCGCGTCGGCGTAATGTGGTCATAAAGAGGAACTTCCTGGCGTGCGCCGGATTGTCGAAGCGGGCGACGACAAGGAGGAACCATGGACAAGAGGATCGCCGGTCTACTTGGCGCTGCTGCCGCGCTGACGACCGTAACCGCCGCCAATGCAGCAGTTCAGACCGAAGGCAACGCGCCTGCGGCAAGTTATCGCGACCTTCTCGACCCGGTTCCGAATGCAGTCGTGGCGCTGAAAGCGGACGACGCCCGCTTGGCCCAGACTCCTGCAGACAGCGTCAAGGACGATGGTCTCCAGGTGGCGCAGTATTACCACCATCACCACCACCATCATCACCACCACCACGTGGTGCCGCGTCCGCTACGCCGCCTGCTGCGTGGGCATCATCATCACCACCACCATCATCACCACCACCATTGAGCGTCATGGTGCTGGTTCGGGAATAGAGGCGGGGAGCGGCGATGGTCCGGTCCCCGCCTTCGCTTAGGTCTCCCGCTCGCGGGCCTTCGCGGCGCGCAGCAGGTGGCGATAGGTGCCGTCGAACACGGTATCGGTATCCGACGTCCAGGTTGAATCCTCGGCGAGCGTTGGCCGGCTGGCATGGATGCGCCGGCCGCGCATTTCGCGTTCGGCCGCTTCTTCTTCGTTCATCGGCGCCAGCACGAAATCGGCCGTGACCGGCAGCACGAGGAGTTGCAGCATCGGCTCACCGGGACGGAAGATGTGTGTCTGCCCCGCCATCGGCGCCTTGAACACCACGAAGGAGATCATCGGCCACCACTCGGTGCGCAGCAGCGCGGGTACCGCAATGGGGACGGTGCCGGTGGTATCCGTATAGAAACGCGGGTGCGGCTCGGTACGCACCGCCCATTCCTTGCCGACTTTCAGATCGAGCAGCAGCTGGTAGGTGTAATACTCGTTGCCGAACCCGCGGAATGGGGGCCATTGCAGGTCGCTCTCGGGCTCAGAGCCGAAATCGCCGTCGAAAATCCATTGGCCGTCCTTTTTCGAGACGCGCAGCTCGTTCTGGTACGGATAGAAAATCTCGATGCCGTATTGCGCGCCTTCGGTGAATGGTGCGCAGTGCCAGGCATATTCGTGAGACCCGTCGGCGCGGGGCTTGGGCTGACCCGCCCAACCGGGCATTTCGAGCTTGGTGCGGCGCGGCGCCAAGGCCGGATTGACCAATCTGTATTTGACGTCGTGCATGTCGCTCGTCTCAATGTCTCAATATTTTTCCGGTTATTCGGCTGACCTGCAATTTTACAACGCCCCGAAGGTTCCATCGTTGCGCGTCACCATAAATCTCGTCTCGCCATAAACAAGACATAACTTCTGCATAAACGGCGGCCCGTGCCAAACGCGGCGATCTCGGTCATCGATTGAGCCGGGCATATCTTTATGCGGCATCGGGGGGAGCAATCCGATCCACCTTGGGAGAATTCATATGGATAAGAAAATAGCCGGTTTACTGGGGGCGGTGGCCGCCCTCGCGACGGTGAGCGCGGCTCACGCGAGTACACAGCCTCAGTCCAACCAGTCGAGCCCCGCGGTGAGCTATCGGGATTTGCTTGAGCCGGTTTCAAACGCGGTTGCGCTGCTAAAGGCCGATGATGCCGCGCGCGCGCAGCAACCGGCTACCGTCCAGCTTGCCCAGTATCACCACCACCATCATCACCACCACCACCATCACCACGGCTTTTTCGGCGGCCTCCTGCCAATTCCGGTGCCGGGCTATGGGCCGCCGTGCCATTGGGCTTGGGGCCGCCCTTACTGGAACGGGTACCGGTGGATCCGTCCGCGCGTCCGCGTGTGCGATTAGTCTCCACGAGAGATTTTGCCACATGTCGGAGTGCTCCGGCAGAAAACGCCGGAGCACTTTTCGCCTTATCTCGGATTGAAGCGCCTGCTGGCGTGGCGTGCGCCGGACGGATTAGCGGATGAACGTGCCGGCGCGCAGCTCGTCGAACGCTTGCTGCAGTTCTGCCTTGTTGTTCATCACAATCGGCCCGTACCAGGCGACCGGCTCCTTGATCGGCTTGCCGGAAACCAGAAGGAAGCGGATGCCCTGGTCGCCGGCCTGAACGGTGATCTCGTCGCCGGAGTCGAACAGCACCAGCGAACGATTTCCCGTCTGCTCGCGTACCAGCGTTTCGCCGGCGCCATCGGTTTTTTCCGTCAGCACGCCGAACGGCTTTGAGGCGGCGCGAAAATCGCCGGAGCCTTCGAACACGTAGGCGAAAGCATGGCGCTCCAGCTCGACCCGAAGTGTTTTGCGCTTGCCCGCCGGGACAGTGACATCGAGATAGCGCGGGTCCGCAGCTACGCCCTCGATCGGTCCGCGTCGGCCGTGAAAGTCGCCGCACACGACCCGCACGCGCGTGCCGTCGTCGTCGACCAGTTCGGGAATGTCGGCGCCTTTGACGTCCTGGTAACGCGGCGCGGTCATCTTCAGCGACGACGGTAGATTGGCCCAGAGCTGAAAGCCGTGCATGCGGCCGGCCTCATCGCCCTGCGGCATCTCTTGATGCAGGATGCCGCGGCCCGCCGTCATCCATTGTACGTCGCCAGCCTGCAGGTTGCCGCGGTTGCCGAGACTGTCGCCGTGCTCGACGCTGCCAGCCAGCACATAGGTGATGGTCTCGATGCCGCGATGCGGATGCCAGGGAAAGCCGGCCCGATAGTCATCGGGACGATCGTTGCGGAAATCGTCGAGCAGCAGAAACGGATCGAACTCGCCGGTTTCGCCGAAGCCGAAGGCGCGGCGCAATTTGACGCCGGCGCCCTCGGTCGTGGGTTGTGACGTGATGATGCGTTTGACGGGTCTGATGGACATGGCGGTTTGACCTTGGCTTGCGGTTGTATTGAAGAAATGGCGCAGCGCTCAGCCTCAACAAGAAGGCACACCATTGATACCGCGGCTGCAGCAAATGCTGCGCGCTTTCGCCTATTGGCAAAAAGCTCCGGTTCTGGCTCAGATGGCCGCCGAAATGCCGGGCATCAGCCGGCGAGAGGAAGAAACGGCGCTGCCGGGAGGACCGACCCATGAGGTGCATTCGCGTTCGCGACGCTGCCATTGCGGCGGCGATTTTTGTTGTAACGGCGGCCACGGTCCACGCGCAGGCGTGGCCGACACGGCCGATCCGGCTGATCAGCCCGTTCCCGGCGGGCAGCGCCTCCGACACCACCGCGCGCGTCGTGGTCGACCAGATTTCGCAGATCCTCGGGCAATCGGTGATCGTCGAGCCGCAAGCAGGCGCCGGCGGCATTATCGGCTTCCAGATGGTCGCCAAGGCCAATCCCGACGGCTACACGCTGGTTACCAGTTCGTCGTCGATGGCCAACGGCAAGGTGCTGCACTCGAAGCTGCCCTACGACGTGCTGCGCGATTTCACTCCGGTGGCGATGTTCGGTGAGCAGCCGAACGTGCTGGTTGCCTCGAAGCAGAGCGGCTTCAAGACGGTCGGCGATCTGATCGCGGCCGCCAAGGCGAAGCCCGGCACTTTGACGTTCGCCTCGGCCGGTGTCGGCTCGACGTCGCACATGGCCGGCGAGCG
>DASZWK010000090.1:0-3869 GCA_035546235.1 Xanthobacteraceae bacterium
CGGCGAGGCGGCGCGCGCAATCGATATACGGATGCGTCATGGTCCCGCACGGATACGGCTTGAAGGCGAGCGTCTCCGTCACCCATTTGTCGCCGAAGCCGTTGGTGATCGCGCCGTAGTCGCCCTTCGTGGTGTGGGCGAAGGCGTGGAAGAAACCATGCACGCCTTCGAACACGGTGCGCGGGCCGGAAAAGCCCGCACGGCCGAACAGCGCCGCCTGCAGGCCCGCTTGCGCCGACCAGCCGGCATGGAGCCGCTTGGTCCAGGCGCCTTCGGCCAGATATTCGATGATGCCCGACGCCATCGAAGCCGCCGTGCCGAGCGCATCGACCAGTTGCTTGGCATTGAGTTTGAGAGCCGCGCCGACGCCGGCGGCTGCCCCCATGGCGCCGAACACCGCGGTCGGATGAAAGCCGGCCTTGTGGGTCAGTGTCGGCGCGACGGTGGCGAGCCGGCACATGGTCTCGACACCGACCGCGATGCCAAGGAGCGCCGCCCGGCCGTCGAGCTTGTGCCGCTCGCACGCCGCCAGCACGGCAGGCACGATGACCGCGCCGGCATGGACCGGGCCGCCCTCGAAAGTGTCATCGAAATCCTCGCCATGCACGGCGGTGCCATTGACGATGGCGGCTTCCGCCGCGGTCAGCGTGCGGCCGTGGCCGATTGCCGGACAAGGCCCATCGTCCTCGCAGGCCGAAAGCGCCGCGCGCACGTAATCCTCGTTGCGCGCCGTGACGGCGAGTCCGACCACGTCGATCAAAAGCTCCTCGCACTTGGCGCGAACGGCTTGCGGCAAGCGCGCCGCATCAAGGGCGCAGATTTTTTGCGCGAGCGTTTCGGCAACGGCGATTTTGGGGAGATCTGCGGATTCCATGAAGTTTTTGTTCGCCTGCGTTAATTCCGTCATCCTGAGGTGCGAGCGGAGCGAGCCTCGAAGGATGCACGGCCGGGGCGCCGGGGCCGTCGTCCTTCGAGGCTCGGCGCTTCGCGCCGAGCGCCTCAGGATGACGGAATAGGGCCGCTCAGTACCGGTTCGCGATCGGCAGTTCCTCGGCCGGGAACAGCGTGATCACGCGACAGCCCTTGTCGGTCACCACCACCTCTTCCTCGATGCGCGCCGCGGAGAAGCCGTCCTTGGCGGGGCAGTAGGTCTCGAGCGCGAACACCATGCCTTCCTTGATCTCGGTCGGATGGTCGAGCGAAACGACGCGCGAGATGATCGGCCGCTCGTGAATGGCGCAGCCGATGCCGTGGCCGAATTGCAGGCCGAACGCCGACATCTCGTCGGGGAAGCCGAAATCCGGCGCCTTCGGCCAGACGCTGCACACGTCGTTGGTCATCACACCCGGCTTGATCAGGTCGATGGCGCAGTCGAGCCATTCGCGCGCTTTCTTGTAGGCGTCGTGCTGCACCGGCGTGGCGCGGCCGACGTTGAAGGTGCGGTAGTAGCAGGTGCGATAGCCCATGAAGGATTGCAGGATATCGAAGAACGCCTGATCGCCCGGCCGCAACATCCGGTCGGTGAAATTGTGCGGATGCGGATTGCAGCGTTCGCCCGAGATGGCGTTGATGGCTTCGACGTCGTCGGAGCCATGGTGATAGAGGAACTTGTTGACCTCGGCGACGATGTCGTTCTCGCGTACGCCGGGCTTGAGCTGCTCGTGGATCAGGTGATAGGCGCCATCCACCATGGCGGCCGAGCGGTTGAGCAGCGCGATCTCGTCGGCTGATTTGATCTCGCGCGCTTCCAGCATGGTCTGCTGGCCGTCCGCCACCGTCAGCCCGGCCTTCTGCAATTCGAACATCATCGGCGGCTCGATGATGTCGACGCCGATCGGCATTTTGTCGACGCCGGCCTCCTTGAGCAGCGAGGCGATTTCCTTGGCGTGACGCTCCATCAGCCCGAACGCCGGATTGACGGTGCCGCGCAGTCCGATCAGGCCCGCCTTGCAGTTCTCCGGCTTGAGCCACGGCGTGTAGAGCTTGTGATGCACGGCGGCCGAGCCGAAATCCCACAGGATCGGGTCCGGGCTCGTTCGCGTCACCAGCGCCCAGCGGCACAGCTTGTCGCGTTCCCACTCGCCGATCTTGGTCGAAGTGCAGTAGCGGATGTTGTTGACATCGAACACCAGCAGCGCGCCGAGCTCGGATTTCTCCAGCGCCTGCCGGACCCGGCCGAGCCGATAGCGGTGCAGCCGCCTGTAGTCGACCCGCTCCTCGAAATCGACCGCCATGGTGCCGAGCGCCGGCAGCGCACGGCCCCAATTGTAGCGCGGGTTGATGTCCTCGGCGCGGATCGCCGTCGGCTCGCGGGTGATGTCGTCCATGGGAAACTCCTTGCCCTATTCCGTCATCCTGAGGTGCCCGCCGCAGGCGGGCCTCGAAGGACGACGGCCGATGTGCCGCCGCTTGAAGGTTGTACTATTGTAGGCCCGATGGGCGCATTTGTTTACATGCTCCGCTGTGCCGATGACAGCTTTTACGTCGGAAGCGCCACCGGCGACGATTTGGACAAGCGGATCGCACAGCACCAGACCGGGGCCTTTCCGGGTTACACCTACTCTCGCCGACCAATCCAGCTTGTGTGGTCGGAACACTTTGACCGAATTACGGATGCGATTGCGCTCGAACGCAAACTGAAAGGCTGGAGCAGAGCCAAGAAGGCAGCTCTCGTTCGCGGCGATTGGACCGACATTCGTAAGCTGTCACAACGGCGAGGCGGCAAGTAGCAAGCCGAACTGCCTCGGCCGTCGTCCTTCGAGGCTCGGCGCTTCGCGCCGAGCACCTCAGGATGACGGTACACCGGGGCTCACGCGGGAATCGGCACGTCGCCGACGTCCTTGGGCACCTTATAGCCCTTTTGCGTGGCCGGGCGCTTGGCGATCGCCACGTACCAGCGCTTCACGTTCGGGTACTGATTGAGATCGACCGTCTGCCATTCATAGCGCGACACCCACGGCCAGATGGCGATGTCGGCGATCGAATAGGCGTCGGCCACGAATTCGTGATCGGCGAGCCGCTTGTTGAGCACGCCGTAAAGCCGGTGCGCTTCTTTCAGATAGCGCTCTTCCGCGTAGGGCGCCTTGCCGGGATTATATTTGGTGAAATGGTGCACCTGCCCGAACATCGGTCCCGGTCCGCCCATCTGCCACATCAGCCATTCGATGGTACGGTAGCGCGCCTCGCCGCTTTTGGGCAGCAGCTTGCCGCACTTGTCGGCGAGATAGATCAGGATCGCGCCCGACTCCATCAGGCTCATGCCGTTGTCGCGGTCGACGATCGCCGGAATGCGGTTGTTGGGGGAAATTTTCAGAAACTCCGGCTTGAACTGCTCGTCCTTGCCGATGTCGACGGCGTGTACCGTATAGGGCAAGCCCATCTCTTCGAGCGCGATGGAAGCCTTGCGGCCGTTCGGCGTCGTCCAGGTGTAAAGATCGATCACGGTTTTGGTCCTGTGCTGGTTTGAGTTCAGTTGAAGCTATTGAACCGTCATCCTGAGGTGCGAGCGAAGCGAGCCTCGAAGGACGACGGCCTCGGCGCCCCGGCCGGCATCCTTCGAGGGCCGCGCCTTGCGCGGCCACCTCAGGATGACGATGTACATCACGCCGCCTTCTTGCCCCACAGCCGCGCCGAGGCGATATCGGCGCCCTGGCGGATCGCCGCGAGCTTAAGCCACACCACCGGCTCGATCACCCATTCTCGTCTGGTAAAGGTGCCGAAGCCACAATCGGTCGAGGCGACGACGCGCTCGCGGTCGCCCACCGCCGCCACCGCCTCCTCGATGCGCCGCGCCACCACTTCGGGATGCTCGACGAAATTGCTGGTGGTTTCGACCACGCCTGGAATGAGGATCATGTCTTTCGGAAACG
>DASZWK010000091.1:0-30433 GCA_035546235.1 Xanthobacteraceae bacterium
GATTCCTTCAAGGAATGCTCAGGCGATTGTCCGCAAATGATCGTCATTCCTGCCGGTCCATTCGCGATGGGTTTACCGAGTGGGAACAAGGCGTCAGACCCGAGCGAACAGCCGCAGCACGCCGTCACCATCGGCAAACCGTTCGCTGTTTCGGAGTACGAGATAACCTTCGCCGAGTGGGATACCTGTACGACATTTGGCGATTGTCCTCATCTCAGCGATTCCGGGTTGGGGCGCGGCCAACAGCCGGTGATCGGCGTCACCTGGGACGAGGCTCAGCATTACGCCGCATGGCTGTCGGAGATGACCGGCAAGACCTACCGCTTACTCGGCGAGGCCGAATACGAATATGCCGCGCGCGCGGGCACCACCACGGCCTATCCATGGGGCAACGATGTTGGTAAGGGCAATACGGACTGCAACGGTTGCGGCACGAGATGGGACAACAAGACGCCGGCGCCGGTCGGCTCGTTCTCTCCTAATGCATTCGGCCTCTACGATATGGTCGGCAGCGTCTGGGAGTGGACGCAAGACTGTTGGCACAATGATTACACTAATGCGCCGACTGACGGCTCGGTATGGATCGCCGGCGGCGACTGCACGAAGCATCCCGTACGCGGCGGGTCTTACGTCAGCGATCCCTCTTACATTGTCTCCGCCAGCCGTTGGGGATACCGGAGCGATGGCCGTTTCGACAGCGTGGGCTTCCGTGTCGCTCGTACGCTCGGGCCGTAAGAACTGGCCGGCGAACATACCGATTACGCTATGCGAGACCCAAAAAGCCCTCCGGCATCACCAATGACGGCATTCGCCGCAGCCGAGGCTTCACTGCGCGAACAGGTGGCGACCGCCAGCGTCGACCCGTGCGAATTTCAGCGGCCGCTGGCGCGTTGCTCGGTGGCGAGCTGTCACGGGGTGTGCTGCCACGACGGCGTTCCGGTCGACGGCGAAACTGCCCATGTTTTACAAACTTTGTCGGCACAATATGCAGCCGAATTCCAAGACATCGGGCTTTCGCTGCCCGACGATGTAATCGTCAACAGCGAATGGCAAGGAGTGATCAGCAAAAAGACTGCGGTCCGTCCATTTCCATTCAAGTCACTGGTCGCCGGCTATCCTGACCACTTTCCCGAAACCGCTTGCGTTTTTCTCCTCGACGACGGGCGCTGCGGATTGCAAATCCTGGCTCAACGTCATCGTGAGCATCAGTGGTATTACAAGCCGTTTGCCTGCTGGCTGCACCCGATCAAGATCGCTCATGGCGCGATCCGTCTTTATGACGAAGCGTCCGACCCACACAGCTATCCCGGCTACGACGGCTTTGTGACCCAGACTTTTTGCGGCCGCACTGCAAGCGGCGGCTGCCCCGCGGCGGCGCTGCTGGAGGAAGAGATTGCGTATCTCAGTGCGATTTCAGGCCGGGATCTGGTTGCTGAACTGCAAACCAGCGACTCGAAAGAGACGTGCACGGCCGAGAGAGTCCGCTCCTCCACTCCATGAGAACGCTCGCGCATTTTCAGTGCGCGTCGTCCCAGTTGTCGGCCGCCTTGGCCTCGACGTGCAGCGGTACTGATAGCGCCAGCGCCGGCAGTGGCGCGTCGCGCATCACTTCGGTGACCACCGGCAGGGTTCTCTCCACCTCGCCGTCCGGCATTTCGAAGACCAGCTCGTCATGCACCTGCAGCAGCATCTGCGCCGAGAGTTTTTTCTTGGCGAGCGCCAGATCCATGTGGACCATGGCGCGGCGGATGATGTCGGCGGCGGTGCCCTGCAGCCGCGCGTTGATGGCGGCGCGTTCGTTGAAGGAGCGGATCGAGGCGTTCGATGCCTTGATATCGGGATAATGGCACTTGCGGCCGAACAGGGTGAGCACGTAGCCGTTGTTGCGCGCGAACGCCTTGGTTTCTTCCATGTAGTCGCGGATGCCGGGGAAGCGCTCGAAATATTTCTTGATATAGGCGCCGGCTTCTTCGCGGCCGATGCCGAGCTGGTTGGCCAGACCGAAGGCGGAAATGCCGTAGATGATGCCGAAATTGATCGCCTTGGCGCGGCGCCGCACTTCGCCCGGCATGTTCTTGACCGGCACGCCGAACATCTCCGACGCCGTCATGGCGTGAATGTCGAGGCCGTCGCGAAACGCCTTGCGCAGCTGCTCGATCTCGGCGATCTCGGCGAGGAGCCGCAGCTCGATCTGTGAGTAATCCGCGGAAACGAGCTTCCGGCCCTTGTCGGCGATGAAGGCGCGGCGGATTTTGCGGCCGTCCTCGGTACGGACCGGGATGTTCTGCAGGTTCGGCTCCGACGACGACAGGCGCCCGGTCGTCGTCGCCGCAAGCGCGTAGCTCGTATGGACGCGATGCGTCGTCGGGTTGACGTAGCCGGGCAGCGCGTCCGTGTAGGTCGATTTCAGCTTCGACACCTGCCGCCAGTCGAGGATTTTCTGCGGCAGTTCGTGGCCCTGCTCGGCGAGTTCGTCCAGCAGCCGCGCCCCGGTCGCCCATTGCCCGGTCTTGGTCTTGGTGCCGCCCGGAAGCCCCATCTTGCCGAACAGGATGTCGCCGATCTGCTTCGGGCTGCCGACGTTGACGGTCTCGCCGGCAAGCGTGTTGATCTCGGCTTCGAGACCGGCCGCCTCCTGGGCGAATTCTCCCGACAGCCGCGACAGCACGTTGCGGTCGATGGAAATGCCGCGCCGCTCCATGTGGCCGAGCACGGCGAGGAGCGGACGCTCCAGCGTCTCGTAGACGTTACGCACCCGCTCGGCCGCAAGCCGCGGCGACAGCGCCTGCCAGACGCGGAAGATGATGTCGGCGCGCTCGGCGGCATATTCGGTGGCGCGATCGATGCCGACGGCGTCGAAAGTGATCTTGGCTTTGCCCGCCTTGACCAAGGCGTTGATGTCCACGGCCGCGTGGTTGAAGGTCCGCTCGGCGAGCGACTCCAGCGCATGGCTGGCGCGACCGGCATCGGCCACATACGACATCAGAATAATGTCGTCGTAGGATTCGATCTCGATGCCGCGCTGCGCGAACATCTGCCAGGTGAATTTCAGATCGTGGCCGATTTTGAGCACACCTCGGTCGGTGAGGAGCGGCTTGAGCGCCTCAAGCGCGGCGGCTTCGCCGATCTGATCGGCGACGACGTCGCCGCGGAACAGACCGGCGCCCTCGCCGCCCTGGCGGTGCGACAGCGGCACATAGCAGGCCTCGTTCGGCGCCACCGCGAGCGCGATGCCGCACAGCTCCGCCTGCATCGGATCGAGGCTGGCGGTGGCCGCGTGCAGCGCCACTGCGCCTGTCTCCCACGCGCGCTGAGCCCAGGCCTTGAGCCGCTCAAGGCTGCGCACGGTTTCATATTGGCTACGGTCGAACTTGGCGGCGCGCGCGGCCTCGCGGCGCGTCTCGGCCAACATCTGCGGTGTCAGCACCGTGGCAGGCGGCGCCTCGGAACGGCCTTGGCGCGACAGGTCGCCGGGCTGCGGCGGGCGATCAAGCGCAAGCTGCGGCGCGGCGCCGGTATCGCCCTTACCGTTCGCTGTGGCCGGCGCCGGGCGGCCGCCACCCGCGTACTGCGACGCCGGCTCGATTGCCGCTACGTCGATGCTGGAGAATTCGGCGACGCGGCGGGTCAACGAATTGAATTCCATCGCCTTGAGGAACGCGATCAGGGCCTTGTAGTCCGGCTCATGCACGGCAAGGTCGCCGATCGGCACGTCGAGCTTGACGTTGGCGTCGAGCGTGACGAGCTTCTTCGACATCCGGGCCGACTCGGCATGGTCGATCAGCGACTGACGGCGCTTCTCCTGCTTGATCTCGCCGGCTCGCCCGAGCAGCGTTTCCAGATCGCCGTACTCGCCGATGAGCTGCGCCGCGGTCTTGACGCCGATGCCCGGCACGCCCGGCACGTTGTCGGTGGAATCGCCGATCAGCGACTGCACTTCGATGACCTTCTCGGGCGGCACGCCGAATTTCTCGATCACCTCGGCGCGGCCGATCGTCTTGTCCTTCATCGTGTCGTACATCGTGACGTTGTCACTGACGAGCTGCATCAGGTCCTTGTCAGAGGACACGATGGAGGTCTTGGCGCCGGCTTCGGACGCAAGCCGCGCATAGGTCGCGATCAGGTCGTCGGCCTCGAAGCCGTTCTGTTCCAGGCATGGCAGGTCGAACGCCTGCACCGCCTCGCGGATGAACTTGAATTGGGGGATGAGGTCGTCGGGCGGATCGGGCCGATGCGCCTTGTAGTCGGGATACATCGTGGTGCGGAAGGTCTTTTCCGATTTGTCGAACACCACGGCGAGATGCGTCGGCTTGTCCTCCGGCTTCATGTCGCGCAGAAGCTTCCACAGCATGTTGCAGAAGCCGAACACCGCATTGAGCTGCAGCCCGTCCGATTTGCGCGTGATCGGCGGCAGCGCGTGATAGGCGCGGAACACATAACCGGAACCGTCGACCAGAAAGACGTGGTCGCCTTTCTTCACCGGTTTTGCGGCGGCTGGCGGCACCGTTGGCGCGTTCGCGGGAGCTTTTTGTGCTGTGGGCATGCTGCCGATAATATAGGGGTTTGGCGTCATTCCGGAAGCCGCGAAGCGGCTGTCCGGAATCCATAACCCCAGCCCTGTGCAGAACTGGCGCTTCGAAGTCGACCTTAAACGAAAGTGATTGTGGATTCCGGGCTCGCGCTCCGCGCGCCCCGGCATGACAAGGCAACGATGACAGCGCTTTCTCCCCTTCTTCCGATCGACGCCGTCCTGCCGGACCTGATCGCGCAATTGCGCGAAGGCAACACGGCCGTGCTGGTGGCGCCGCCGGGCGCAGGCAAGACCACGCGGGTCCCCCTGGCGCTCGCGGCCGAGGACTGGGCCGCGGGGAGGCGCATCCTGGTGTTGGAACCGCGGCGGCTCGCGGCGCGCGCCGCCGCCGGCTACATGGCGCACCTCCTCGGCGGGCGTGTCGGCGGCAAAGTGGGCCTGCGCGTGCGGTTCGGCTCCAGCGTGTCGCGCGAAACAATTGTCGAAGTCATCACCGAAGGCATCTTCACCCGCATGATCCTCGACGATCCAGCGCTCGACGGCGTCGCGGCGGTCTTGTTCGACGAATTCCATGAGCGCTCGCTCGACGCGGACCTGGGATTGGCGCTGGCACGCGATGCCCAACAGGGTTTGCGCGAAGACCTGAAGCTTCTCGTCATGTCGGCGACCATTGACGGTGCGCGCGTGGCGGCGCTGCTGGGTGGCGCGCCGGTCATCGAAAGCGTTGGCCGGGCGTTTTCGGTCGAGACCCGTTATGCCGGCCGCGATACGCGTCCGATCGAGCCGCAAATGGCCGATGCAATCGTCCGCGCGACGCGCGCGGAGCCTGGATCGTTGCTCGCATTCCTGCCCGGCACCGCGGAAATCCGCCGCACCGAAAGCTTGCTCAAAGACAGGACCGATGCCGCAACCGATATCGCGCCGCTCTATGGCGCGCTCGACAGCGACGCGCAGGACCGCGCGATTGCTCGGGCGCCGGCCGGCCGGCGTAAGATCGTGCTTGCCACCGCAATTGCCGAGACCTCGATCACCATCGAGGGGGTGCGCATCGTCGTCGACAGCGGGCTCGCCCGCGTGCCGCGCTACGAACCCGATGTCGGCGTCACGCGCCTCGAAACCGTGCGGGTGTCGCGCGCGGCCGCCGACCAGCGCCGCGGACGCGCCGGCCGGACCGAGCCGGGCGTCTGCTATCGGCTTTGGGACGAGCCGCAAACCGCTTCGCTCGAGCCGTTTGCCCGTCCCGAAATTCTCGCCGCCGATCTGTCGTCGTTCGCGCTCGATCTGGCGGCGTGGGGCGCGGTGCCGGACCAGCTGGCGTTTCTCGACCCGCCGCCGCGTGCTGCGCTCACCGAGGCGCATGCGCTCCTGCGCGAACTCGGCGCCATCGACGGCGACGGCCGGATCACCGAGGAAGGCAAGAAGCTGCGCCGGCTGCCGTTGCCGCCACGGCTTGCGCGCATGGTGATCGACGCGGCGGCTGAAGGCGACGCGCCATTAGCCGCTGAGATCGCGGCCGTCATCGGCGAGCGGGGGCTCGGCGGCAACGATGCCGACATACGCGCGCGCATCGAAGCGCTGCATCGCGACCGCTCGCCGCGCGCGCGGGAGGCGCGCGCCATGGCGGCGCGATGGGCCGATTTCGCCGCGCCACGATCCGGCCCTCCCGCCGATAAAGGGGGTGAAAGGTCGGCCGGCTCCCTGCTCGCCCTCGCCTACCCCGAACGGATCGCCAGGAATCGCGGCGGCGGCTCGGGCGCGTTCCTTCTCGCCAACGGACGCGGCGCGCAGATCGATCCAGCCTCGCCGCTCGCCCGCGAGCTATTTCTTGCCGTCGCCGAGTTAACCGGCAGCGCGGCCGCCGGCCGCATCCTGCTCGCCGCACCGATCACCCTCGCCGAGATCGAGGCGCGCTTTGGCGGCGGTATCGAAACGCGCGAAGAGATCGCGTTTGATGCGGCGAGCGCGAGCCTGCGCGGACGCAAGAGCCGCAAGCTCGGCGCGCTGCTGCTGTCCGAGCAACCGGTGCGGGTCGTGCCGGGTGATGAAAGCGAAAAAAAACTCGCGGGCGGTATCGCCGGGCTTGGCATTGGCCGCCTGCCGTGGAGCAAGGCCCTGCGGCAGTGGCGCGACCGCGTCCTGTTCTTGCGGGCGAGCGAAGGCGAGGAATGGCCCGACCTCTCCGATGCCGCGCTGACCAAATCCGTCGACGAATGGCTCATGCCGGCGCTTTCCGGCAAGACGGCTCTCTCCGAAATTACGGCCGAGGAATTGGCGACGGCCTTGCACGCACTGCTGCCGTGGCCGCTGCCCCGCCGTCTCGACGCCGAGGCGCCGACGCATTTCGAGGCTCCGACCGGCTCGCAGGTGCCGATCGATTATGACGCCGAAGGCGGTCCGAAAATCGCAATCCGCGTGCAGGAACTGTTCGGACTGGGCAGCCATCCAACGATCGCCGGCGGAAAAATCCCGCTGGTCATCGAACTGCTCTCGCCCGCGCACCGGCCGGTGCAGACCACGCGCGATCTGCCGGGCTTCTGGCGCGGCAGCTACGCCGCCGTCCGCACCGAGATGCGCGGACGCTATCCGAAACATCCGTGGCCCGACGATCCGCTTGCCGCGAGCCCGACGCGACGCGCCAAGCCGCGCAACCATTAAAATTTGAACAAAAGTCTTACCGCGCCGCTTACCGCCGACATGCAAATCCGGCGCGCGGCGTCCGGCGTTAGCGGCTTTTTCGTTCCGCGGGGTTCAGATGCGGCGTTATAGCGCGTGAGGATCAAGGCCATGCGTCTCGTCGTCAGTTTTGCAGCGGCCGCCATCGTCGCCGGGGTGATCATCCCGCATTTTGCCGACGGCATGAAGAGCAAGACCGTCTCGGCCGCCGGACCTGCGCAGGCAGCCGCGCCGGTGACCCGCGGGCCGCCGTCGTCGAACGGATATTCGGTCGTGGTGGCGCGCGACAACTTCGGACGCTTTCGCGCCGACGGCCGCATCGATGGCCGTGAGCTGCAATTTACCGTCGACACCGGCGCTTCGATCGTTGCGCTCACCGCCGACGATGCGGCGCAACTCGGCATCCATCCGGCCGCCACCGAATATACGATGCTGATCAGAACCGCGAACGGCACGGTACACGCCGCGCCGACCACGCTCGACATGGTCGAGGTCGGCGACATCGCGGTGCATGACGTCGCCGCGGTGGTGATGCCGGACGGGGCCTTGAGCGACAATCTGCTCGGGCTGTCGTTTCTGTCGCGGCTGCACCACTTCGAATACAGCGAAGGCAAAATGGTGCTGGAGCAGTAAGAAAAGTGCGAATGGCGAATAGTGAGTAGCGAACAGGGCGTGAAAAGCCCGCTCTATTCGCGATTTCGCTACTCACTATTCGCCTCCTTTAGGCAACCATTTCGGTTTTTCGCCGTTTACGCTATTGCTCTCCCATCACCCCTACCGATTGCACCCTAAATGTTTCCCAAGCCAAAGCCTTCGCTCAAACCCAACACCTATGCGTATGAATCCGAGCCGATGGTCAAAGCCACCGGCTTTCGCGAATATGACGCGCGCTGGCTGTTCGGCAGCGAAATCAACCTGATGGGCGTCGAGGCACTCGGTATCGGGCTCGGCACCTTGATTCACGAGCTCGGCGTCAAGCCGCGCTTTGTCACCGGGCACGATTTCCGCTCATACTCGGCGTCGATCAAGATGGCGCTGGTGAACGGGCTCATTGCCGCCGGCTGCGAGGTCCATGATATCGGCCTCGCGGTGACGCCGATGGCATATTTCGCGCAATTTGCGCTCGACGTGCCGTGCGTCGCCATGGTCACCGCGTCCCACAACGACAACGGCTGGACCGGCGTGAAGATGGGCGCCAACCGGCCGCTCACCTTCGGCCCCGACGAGATGACGCGGCTCAAAGAGATCGTGCTCGAAGGGCGGTTCAAGATGCGGGCGGGCGGCGCCTACGCGTTTGTCGAGAACTTTCCCGAAAAATACATCGCCGATCTGACCAACCGGCCGAAGTTCAAGCGCCGTCTCAAGGTGGTCTGCGCCTGCGGCAACGGCACCGCGGGCGCGTTCGCGCCGCAGGTGCTGGAGAAACTTGGCTGCGAAGTCATTCCGCTCGATTGTGAGCTCGACCACACCTTTCCGAATTATAATCCCAACACCGAAGACATGAAGATGCTGCATGCCATGCGCGACGCGGTGCTCGCGCACAAGGCCGACATCGCGCTTGGTTTTGACGGCGACGGCGACCGCTGCGGCGTGGTCGACAACGAGGGCGAGGAAATTTTCGCCGACAAGGTCGGCGTCATGCTGGCGCGCGATATTTCCGCCAATCACAAGGACGCGCTGTTCGTCGCCGACGTGAAATCGACCGGCCTGTTTATGACCGACCCGGTGCTCATCAAAAACGGCGCGAAGACGGATTACTGGAAGACCGGCCACTCCTACATGAAGCGCCGCGTCAACGAGATCGGCGCCATCGCCGGCTTCGAGAAGTCAGGCCATTTCTTCTTCAACAAGCCGTTCGGCCGCGGCTACGACGACGGGCTGATCTTTGCATCCGCGGTCTGCGACATGCTCGATCGCAATCCGGGAAAGAGCATGGCGGACTTGAAGAATGCGCTGCCGAAGACATGGTCGTCGCCGACGATGTCGCCGCATTGCCCGGACGAGACCAAGTATGCCGTGGTCGACGCGGTGGTGAGGCACTTCGAAGCCGAGAAGAAAAAAGGCGGCAAGGTCGCAGGCCAGCCGATCCGCGATCTCGTCACGGTCAACGGGGTGCGTGTCACCGTCGAAGACGGCACCTGGGGTCTGGTGCGCGCCTCCTCCAACAAGCCGGAGCTCGTCGTCGTGGTCGAAAGCCCGGTGTCGGAGGCGCGCATGCGCGACATGTTCAAGTCGCTCGACGCCGTGCTGCGCACCCACAAGGACGTGGGCGAGTACAATCAGACGATCTGAGCGTCACTTGCTCGTTTCGATCGGCGGCGCGGTCGACTTGTGCAGTCGACTTGCGCCGCCGAGCGCATCCGCTATTCGGGCTGCTGGTACGCGACGATCTTCCAACTGCCGTCAGCCGTCATCGCGTAGCAGAGCCGCTCGGGCCTCAGCGGCCGCGTGATGGCAGCCGGAATCCACCCGCTCTTGCCGGACGGCAACAACACTTTGTAATTCGTCGGCATCACGGAGTCGTCATTCGACTTCGGAAAGTGGTCGAGAACGGGCATCGCTATCTTGCCGACTTGGCCAACGACCGCTCCCCCCTTGGGGTTCACGGTCACCGCCATGTCGCCGAGCGTAAAGTACCACTCGATCGAATCGCCGCCGCCGAGCTTCTGGTTGGCTTGATCGAATACGTCGAAATCGACGATGGTCGCCGTCACCGGACCGCACACGAGTGCGTCATTCACCTTCTGAAAATCTTTATTGGCGGCGAAATCATACAGTGTTTCCCAGTATGGCCCGTCCTTGACGCCGCCGTCGGCGTGCTTCCCGGCCGCGCGGAACCCGAACACCACCTTGAAATTCTGCAACGCGTCGCCGCCATAGTCGAACTGGTCGGAGATCGCGCCGTCTTGGGTCCACACGAATGACGGGCCGACAAGAGAAGCCACCGCCTGCGCGTTCTTGCTTTCGATGGCATCCATCAGCGTCTTCTGCATTTTTTGAAAGCCCGCGTCGGCCTTGAAGAGTTCCGGAACCTGTACCTTCACTTCCGGGTACGGCACCTGCTTTATCTCATCGGCCGATGCGGCGGCGGCCGTCGCCAGTAAAGTGATTGCCGCGGCAGTAACAGTCCAGTGTTGTCGCATGTCGCTCCCCTTCGTTTGAGTAGTCCGTCTTACACTTCCTGATAAACGTCGATCTCCGGTGCACCCGGCAGCATCGCGCGCCATGCCTGCAAATAGGTCTGCATGCGCACATCGCCGGCGATTTTTTGCCGATTCAGCTCCCAGTCTTCCTGGGCCTCGTATTCGATCTCCTGCACGAACTTGGCCGGATCGTCGACGTTCTGCAAGAGCCGCACCTGGGCATTGCCGAACATCTGGTAGAATGGCGCGGCGGCCTTGATCATGGCGGCGAGCTGTCCTGAATCGGCCGCCGGAAGCGTGAATCGCAGCTGCAGCGTCCGTTTGATCTTCGCGCCGTCATTAGCCATCGCCTGATCCTTATATTTGCGGGTAGATTTTTCCGAACCGGCGCCGCTCCCTGAATTGCGCTTTATTTGAATGTCGCACGGAACGGGTGCGCCGGATAGACACCAAGAATCTTCAGGCTTTTTGGCCGGGAGAAGAACTCCAATTCTTCGAGTGCGAGCGCCAGCGGACGCTCGTCCGGATGACCCTCGACATCGGCATAGAACTGCGTCGCCGCAAACACGCCGTTGACCATGTAGCTTTCGAGCTTGGTCATGTTGATGCTGTTGCTGGCGAACCCGCCAAGCGCCTTGTAGAGCGCGGCGGGGATGTTGCGCACCTCGAACAGAAACGTGGTCACGACCGGCTTGCCGCGCTTTGCCCATTTCGGCTTGCGCGACAGCACGACGAAACGCGTGGTGTTATGCTTGGCGTCGGCAACGTCGCGTTTGAGAATTTTCAGCCCGTAGATTCTCGCCGCCAGCGTGGTCGCCAGCGCCGCGCGCGTGATGTCGCCCGCTTCCGCCACTTCGCGCGCTGCGCCGGCCGTGTCGGCGGCGACCACGGCCTTGATGCCGAGCTTGCGAATGATGTTGCGGCACTGGCCGAGCGCATGCACGTGGCTCTCGACCGTTCGGATCGTTCGCAGGCTCGCGCCCCGCGGCGCCATGAGCTGGTGCTGCACCGGCAGGAACCATTCGGCGACGATATGCAGGCCCGATCGTGGCATCAGGTGGTGGATATCCGCCACCCGGCCGGCGACCGAATTGTCGATCGGGATCATCGCCAGCGCCGCGCGGCCGGTGCGCACTGCCGCAAAGGCATCCTCGAACGTCGGGCAGGGCAGCGGCGCGTAGCCCGGATAGGCCTCGTTACAGGCGATGTGCGAATTGGCGCCCGGCTCGCCCTGGAACGAGATTTTGCGCGATTTCTTCATGACCGGCTCGTTAGCACGGCGCGCGCCGTTTCCAAATGCGCCGGCGTATCGACGCCGAGCGGTACACTGGCGACGAGCGCCACATCGATCCGCATGCCGGCTTCCAGCGCCCGCAACTGTTCGAGACGCTCGCGCCGCTCCAGCGGCGATGGCGGCAGCGCGACAAACCGCTCAAGCGCCGCTCGGCGGAAAGCATAAAGGCCGATGTGGTGATAGAGCGGCCCCTCGCCGGCCGGCGCCGTCGCGCGCGTGAAATAGAGCGCTCGCAGGCGGTTCGGGCTTACCGGCGTACCGACCACCTTGACCACATTCGGATCGTTGCGCTCGTGCGTTTTGACGATCTCGGCGGCCAGTGTGGCGATATCGACAGACCGGTCGGACAGCAGCGCAGCGGCGGCCGCGAGATCGGCCGGATTGAGCGTCGGCAAGTCGCCCTGCACGTTGACGACGATATCGGCGCGTCCCGCCGGATCGGCCTCGCGCAACGCCTCGTGGATGCGATCGGTGCCCGACGCATGTTCGCCGCGCGTTAACGCCGCATGCCCGCCGGCTTTTTCCACCGCGGCGGCGATTTCGGGCGAATCGGTGGCAACCCACACCGGGCCGATATCGGCCTCCAGCGCGCGACGCCAAACATGCACGATCATCGGCTCGCCCGCGATATCGGCAAGCGGCTTCCCGGGCAGCCGGGTCGAGGCCATGCGGGCCGGAATCAGGATGAGAACATCAGGCATTCGCTGCGCCAGCAAAGGCTACTTATACGGGTTGCAACACGCGCGGCAAACCGGCTATCTGTGCGCCACACTTCCCCGCCCCCTCGGAGCCTCTCGGCAATGGATTCGTTCGAACTCAATAAGGTTCTTGGCGCCCTGCTCGGAACCTGCCTGGTGCTTGTCGCCCTGCACATCGCCTCGGGCGCGATCTTCGCGAGCCCGGTGCCGGCCAAGCCCGGCTACATCATCGAAGTCAAGCAAGAAGGTGGGGCGAAGCCAAGTGGCGGTACGGCGGCGCCGGCCGCGCAACCGATCGAGGCGTTGCTGGCCAGCGCCAACGTCAAGAATGGCGAGCAGACCGCGAAGGAATGCGAGCTGTGCCACAATCTCGGCAAGGGCCAGGGCACAAAGATCGGCCCCGATCTTTACGGCGTCGTCGGCCGGCAGGTCGCGTCGGAGGCAGGCTTCAACTACTCTGCACCACTGAAGGCCAAGGGCGGCACCTGGACCTTCGATGCGCTCAATACCTGGCTGACCAATCCGCGCGCCGATGTACCGGGCACGCTCATGACGTTCGCCGGCATCTCCAACGCACATCAGCGCGCGGATGTGATCGCCTACCTCAACTCGAATTCCGACAAGCCGCTGCCGCTGCCCAAGGCCGCGGAGGCCAAGCCCGCTGCCGGCGCACCGGCGAGTGCGTCGGCCGGCGAAAAGCCGGCGGCACCTGCCGCCGGCGCTGCACCAGCCGCCCCTGCGCCCGCCGCGCCGGCGAAATAATCCGCGCGCTAAGCGGCTTACCCCTCGGACGGTCGAACCGTGCTCTGCACGCGGTTGTGAAGCGCATTTCGTCGCGTAAACCGCCCGGCATGCTGGCGCCGCAATCGAAAACCACATAATGAGCGGCTCGAACATGGCGCCGCCTCATGGCTGGCGCCTGGCCGACAGACTGCCGTGGAGCGCCCGTGAATCGTCGATCGTTGCTTAAATCCGCCGCGCTGGCGTCTGCCGCGCGCGTCCTGCCGCTACCCACCTTTAGTACTGTCGCCGAAGCGCAGCAGGCGGCACCGAACCCGGCGACGAACAGCACAGTGAATGCACCCTGGCGGCACGGCGCCTCGCTCTACGGCGACTTGAAATATCCACCGGGGTTCAAGCAATTCGACTACGTCAACGCCAGCGCCCCAAAGACCGGCACGGCGCGGCAGATCGCGACCGGCACCTTCGACAGCTTCAATATGATCGTGGCCGGCGTCAAAGGCGTCGTGGCTCTCGGAATAACCCTGATCTACGACACGCTGCTCACCAGTTCGCTCGACGAAGTAGCGAGTGGATATGGGCTGATTGCCGAAGCGGTGAGCTATCCCGACGACTTTTCCTCGGTGTCCTATCGGCTGCGCCGGGAAGCAAAGTGGCATGACGGCAGTCCGGTGACCGCCGACGATGTCATCTTTTCCTTTAATGCCTGGAAGCAATACAGTCCGCAGCTCGCCGCCTATTATCGCCACGTCGTCAAGGTCGAGAAAAGCGGCGATCGCGAGCTGACATTCAGTTTCGACAGTCCCGGCAACCGCGAACTGCCGCAAATTGTCGGCGAACTCACGATCCTGCCGAAGCTATGGTGGGAAGGCACGGACAAGAACGGCAAGAAACGCGATGTCGGCGCGACGACGCTCGAGCCGCCGCTCGGCAGCGGTCCCTATCGCATCAAGAGTTTTTCTCCCGGCCGCGAAGTGATCTACGAGCGCGTCAAGGATTATTGGGCCCGCGATCTCAATGTCCGAATCGGACGCGACAATTTCGATGAGCTGCGGTTCGAGTATTTTCGCGACAGCACCGTCGCGCTCGAAGCGTTCAAGGCCGATACGGTTGATTGGCGGACTGAGAACAGCGCCAAGAACTGGGCCACAGCCTACGATTTCCCGGCGGTCAGCCAGAAGCGCGTCGTTCTCGAGCAGTTTCCCGAAAACAGCGTCGGCATCATGCAGGCGTTCGCCTTCAACATCCGCCGCGACAAATTTCAGGATCCGCGGGTGCGGCTGGCGTTCAATTACGCGTTCGATTTCGACGAGATGAACAAACAGATTTTTTTCGGCCAATACACCCGTATCGCCAGTTATTTCCAAGGCACCGAGCTTGCGTCGAGCGGATTGCCCACCGGCCGCGAGCTGGAACTTCTCCAGACCGTACGCGACAAGGTGCCGCCCGAAGTCTTCACCACGCCCTATACCAACCCGTCCGGCGGCAATCCGCAGGCCGTGCGTGACAATCTCCGCCAGGCGGTGCGTCTCCTGCACGACGCTGGCTACGAGATTCGCGACAGGCAATTAGTCAACAGCAAGACCGGCGAACCCTACGCGATCGAGTTTCTCACCGAAGACCCGGCGTTCGAGCGCGTCTTCCTGTTCTATAAACCGGCACTTGCCCGCCTCGGCATGACCGTCACGGTACGCGTCATCGACGATGCGCAATACGAGAACCGGCTGCGCAATTTCGACTTTGACATCATCACCCAAGGCTGGACGGAATCGCTGTCACCCGGCAACGAGCAACGCGGCTATTGGGGTTCGCAAGCCGCCGGCGAACCGGGTTCGTTCAACCTGATCGGCATCAAAAACCCGGCGGTCGACGCGCTCATCAACCAAGTGGTTTTCGCCAAGAGCCGCCCCGATCTGATCGCCGCCACCAAGGCGCTCGATCGCGTGTTGTTGTGGAATCACTACGTCGTGCCGCAATGGACATACCCCTACGTGCGCACCGCCCGCTGGGACCGGTTCGGCCGCCCCGATCCCATGCCAAAATACGGCATGCAGGCCTTTCCCACGATATGGTGGTGGGATGCCGCGAAGGCGGCGAAGACGGGAGCCAAGTCGTGAAGACGGGAGCCAAGTCGTGAAGACGGGAGCCCAGTCGTGATGTGCCTCGCCATGCCAATCCCGGCTCAATTACGCAATGCTTAGATTAACGCGCCGGCGCGTTCTCGAAGCGGCCGCCGGCGCTGCCGTGGCGGGCGTAACGCGTGACGCCGTCTCCTCTGCAGCCGCGGCCTCTGCAGCCGCGGCCGATGCGATCGAGACGCACGGACTGTCAGCCTTCGGCGATCTCGCCTACCCGGTCGACTTCCAGCATTTCCGCTATGTCGATCCAAAGGCGCCGAAGGGCGGAGTGTTTTCTCAGATCGGTCCGAACCAACTGTACAATCAGAACTTTCTCACATTCAATTCGCTGAACAGTTTCATTCTCAAAGGCGACGCCGCGCAGGGCATGGAGTTGACCTTTGCGACACTGCTGGCGCCTTCAGGTGACGAACCGGACGCCATGTATGGACTCGCCGCCGACAAGGTGCGGCGCTCGGCCGACGGCCTGACCTACACCTTTTTCATCCGGCCGGAAGCCAGATTCCACGACGGTTCGCCGCTGACCGCGCACGATGTCGAGTACTCGCTCACAATCCTTAAAGCGCAAGGCCATCCGCTCATCACTCAGCTGTTGCGCGACATGCTCGGCGCCAAGGCAGACGACGACCGCAGCGTCACCGTGACGTTCGCACCCAAGCGCGCGCGCGATGTACCGCTGTTCGTCGCCGGACTGCCGATCTTTTCCCGCGCCTATTATGCGAAAAGGAAATTCGACGAATCCACGCTCGATCCGCCGCTCGGCTCCGGCGCCTACCGGGTCGGGCGTTTCGACGCCGGACGCTACATCGAATACGACCGTGTCAAGGATTGGTGGGGCGCCGATCTGCCGGTGTCCCGCGGCCAGAATAACTTCGACACGCTGCGCTTCGAATACTACCGCGACCGCGAGGTCGGCTTCGAGGGCTTTACCGCCAAATCGTATCTATTTCGCGAGGAGTTCACGTCGCGAACCTGGAAGACGCGCTACAATTTCCCGGCCGCACGCGACGGCCGCGTCAAGACCGACACCATCCCTGACGACACGCCGTCCGGCGCGCAGGGCTGGTTCATCAACACGCGGCGCAAAAAATTCGCCGACAGGCGGCTCCGCGAAGCCCTCAACAACGCCTTCGACTTCGAATGGACCAACAAAACCATCATGTATGGCTGCTACGAGCGCACCATCTCGGTATTTCAGAATTCCGACATGATGGCGAAAGGCAAGCCGAGCGCGGCGGAGCTGAAACTGCTCGAACCGTTGCGCGGCCGGGTTGCCGATGAAGTGTTCGGCGAGCCTTATGTTCCTCCGGTCACCGATGGATCCGGCAACGACCGCGCCATCCTGCGCAAGGCCGTCGACCTGCTTGCGGCCGCCGGCTGCGCGGTCAAGGACGGCAAACGCGTGCTGCCGAGCGGCGAACCGATCACGATCGAGTTTCTGCTCAACGAGCCGACGTTCGAGCCGCACCATCTGGCGCTGATCAAGAATCTCGCCACCCTGGGCATTGCCGCCAACATCCGCCTCGTTGACCCGGTGCAATACCGCGCCCGTCTCGACGATTTCGATTTTGACATTACGGTCGAGCGACTCAGTTTCTCGGCGACGCCCGGCGATTCGCTGCGCTCGTACTTTTCGTCGCAGGCAGCCGCGCTCAACGGCTCGAACAATCTTGCCGGCATCGCCGATCCGGTGGTCGATGGTTTGATCGAGTCCGTCATTGCCGCCGACAGCCGCCCCGCGCTGGTGACCGCGTGCCGCGCGCTCGACCGCGTCATCCGCGCCGGCCGCTACTGGATTCCGCAGTGGTACAAGGCGACGCACTGGATCGCCTATTGGGATGTCTTCGACCGGCCGCCGGCGCAGCCCCGATATTTTCGCGGCATCCCCGACACCTGGTGGTATGACCCCGCCAAGGCCGCGAAACTCGAGCAAAAGGGCTGATGCGAGCCTCGCGGCCGGGCTTGTTCCGGCCATTTGCGTCTTTATGTTGCCGCTATGCCGTAAGACCTGAATAGCGGGCGCGCGCCCCGGAACAATAGACATGCAGATCGACAGCAGAGCATGAGCGCCTACATCGTCCGCCGTATCCTGTTCATGATCCCGACCATCATCGGCATCATGCTGGTGTCGTTCGTGGTGGTTCAGTTCGCACCCGGCGGGCCGGTGGAGCGCGTCATCGCGCAGCTTTCCGGCCTCGAGACCGGGGCCACCTCCCGCGTCTCGGGCTCCTCCGGCGGCGATTTCGCCGGGCGCGCCGGCCTTCCAGGCAACGCCCAAGGCGGCGGCATCAATTCAAAGTATCGCGGCGCGCAAGGGCTCGATCCGGCTTTCATCAAGAGCCTGGAAAAGCAGTTCGGCTTCGATAAGCCCGCCTACGAGCGCTTTTTCATCATGATGTGGAACTACGCGCGTTTCGATTTCGGCAAGAGTTATTTCCGCGACGTGAGCGTGATCGATTTGATCGGCGAGAAACTGCCGGTCTCGATATCGCTCGGCATCTGGATGACGCTGTTGAGCTATCTGATCTCGATCCCGCTCGGCATCCGCAAGGCCGTCAAGGACGGCACGCAATTCGACATGTGGACGTCGAGCGTAATCATCATCGGTTACGCCATCCCCGGCTTTCTGTTCGCGATCCTGCTTATCATTCTGTTCGCCGGCGGCTCGTTCTGGCAGATCTTTCCGCTGCGCGGCCTGACGTCGGACGGCTGGTCGCAATTTCCCTGGTGGGAAAAGATCCTCGACTATTTCTGGCACCTGACGCTGCCGGTTATTTCCATGGGGCTGGCGGCCTTCGCCACCATGACGCTGCTCACCAAGAACTGCTTTCTCGAAGAGCTGCGCAAGCAATACGTGCTCACCGCCCGCGCCAAGGGCTGCTCGCAACGACAGGTGCTCTACGGCCATATTTTCCGTAACGCCATGCTGCTCGTCATCGCGGGCTTTCCCAGCGCCTTCGTCAGCGCGTTCTTTGCCGGCTCGCTCCTGATCGAGACGATCTTTTCACTGAACGGCCTCGGGCTCTTGAGCTTCGAAAGCGTGCTCAACCGCGACTATCCGGTGGTGTTCGCCAACATTTACATTTTTGCGCTCATCGGCCTCGTGGTCACGCTGATTTCCGACCTCACCTACACGCTGATCGATCCGCGGATCGATTTCGAGACGCGGGAGGTGTGAGGTGGATGTCCGCGCGCCGCGCGATCAGCCGATCGCCCCGTCGGTCGGGGCACGAGAGGGGCCGCCCGAACTGACGCCCGATATTGAGCCGACTGGCCCGCTTGCGCCCGCCCCACCGCGGGGACGCTATGCGCTCTCGCCGATCAATGCCCGTCGCTGGCGCAATTTCAAAGCCAACCGGCGCGGCTACTGGTCGCTGTGGGTTTTTCTCATCCTGTTCGTGATTTCTCTGTTTGCCGAAGTCATCGCCAACGATAAGCCGATCTACATCCATGTCGACGGCAAGAACTACTTTCCGGTTTTCGTCACCTATCCCGACACCGACTTCGGCGATGTGTTTGGCACCGCCGCCGACTATCTCGATCCGCACCTGCAGCAGTACCTGGCCGAACACCACGCTTTCGCGGTGTGGCCGCCGGTCCCGTTTTCCTATGGCACCATCGTCAGCCGCCCGCCATCGCCGTTTCCGTCGAAGCCGACGTGGCTGTTGACCAAACAGGATTGCGAATTCGCGGCCAAGAACGGCTACGGCAAGTGCGGCACGCTGCAATACAATTGGCTCGGCACCGACGATGTCGGCCGCGACGTGCTGGCGCGGCTGATCTACGGCTTCCGTATTTCGGTGCTGTTTGGACTGATTCTGACCATCGTGTCGTCGATCATCGGCGTCGCTGCGGGCGCCGTGCAGGGCTATTTCGGCGGCTGGACCGACCTCCTGTTCCAGCGCTTCATCGAGATCTGGACCTCGGTGCCGGAGCTTTATCTGCTGCTGATCATCTCTTCGGTACTGGTGCCGGGCTTCTTTGTGCTGCTTGGCATCCTGCTGCTGTTCTCCTGGACGCGGCTCGTCGGACTGGTGCGCGCCGAATTTTTGCGCGGCCGCAATTTCGAGTACATCCTTGCGGCGCGCGCGCTCGGCGTGTCGAACGCGATCATCATGGTCCGGCACCTGCTGCCGAACGCCATGGTGGCGACGCTGACGTTCCTGCCGTTCATCATGTCGTCCTCGGTGATGACGCTGACGGCGCTCGACTTTCTCGGCTTCGGCCTGCCGCCCGGCTCACCCTCGCTCGGCGAATTGCTGTCGCAGGGCAAAGCCAACGTGCAGGCACCGTGGCTCGGCCTCACCGGCTTCTTCGCCGTCGCCATCATGCTGTCGCTGCTGATTTTCATCGGCGAGGCGGTGCGCGACGCTTTCGATTCACGAAAGACGTTCGCATGACCGTGTGCTATTATGGCCGGGATTACGGAGCAAATGCATGAATAAGATCGTTCGCGAAAATTATCCGGCCAAACAGTTACCCGAAGAGTTGCGGCCGAGTGAGGACCCAAATGCCCGGGTCACGGTGACAATTGAAGAGGAAGAGCAACAGTCCGGCCATGTACTCTCGCTTGAAGAGATTTGGGCAATGCGGGCTCCCCCCTTCCGAACCAAAGAGGATATAGACGCCGAAATACGCCGCCAGCGAGATGAGTGGGATGACTGATCCGACAAACGCGCCTCGCGTCTATATCGATGCCAATCCCTTTATCTATTTCATAGAAGGCGAGGACGTCATCGCCAGTCGTCTTAGGCCTTTTTTCGACGCGATGAAGCGGAATCCCGGACTTGCAGCCACCAGCGAATTAACTCTGGCGGAAGTCCTACCAAAGGCGAAGCCAGCAGCCAGACTAAGCTATCTCAGCCTCATTGTTCGGAGCCGTCTGTTTGACCTGCGGCCTGTGACGCGCACGATACTGATCGATACCGCCGACTACCGCCGAACTACGACGCGTACGCTGACCGACGGACGGCGCGTCATGTCAGCTCTTCCCGACGCGATCCACGTCGTGACAGCAGTCCAAAGCCGGTGCAGCGCGATCCTCTCGGGGGATAACGGTTTGAAAGCACCCAAAGGAATAACGACATATCGGCCGGACGAAAGAGGCATTGAAGCTCTCCTGCGGGACATCGCATGACCGCCGACCCCCTCCTCTCCGTTCGCGATCTCTCGGTCGCGTTCCGCCACGACGGCCGCGAGACGCTGGCCGTCGACCGCGTGTCGTTCGACATCGGCAAGGGCGAGACGGTGGCGCTCGTCGGCGAGTCGGGGTCGGGCAAGTCGGTGACCGCGCTGTCGATCCTCAAGCTATTGCCCTATCCGGCGGCGCGGCATCCCGCCGGCAGCATCCTGTTCAAGGGCCGCGACCTCTTGCCGCTTGCCGAGCGCGACATGCAGCGCGTGCGCGGCGACGACATTACCATCATCTTTCAGGAGCCGCTGTCCTCGCTCAATCCGTTGCACACGATCGAAAAGCAGATCGCCGAAATCCTGCTGCTGCATCGCGGATTGACCGGCGCGGCGGCGCGGGCGCGGACCCTCGAAGTGCTCGGCCAAGTCGGCATTCCAGACCCGCAAAGCCGGCTCAAGAGCTATCCGCACCAGTTGTCCGGCGGCCAGCGCCAGCGAGTCATGATCGCCATGGCGCTCGCCAACGAGCCCGATCTCTTGATTGCCGACGAGCCGACCACGGCGCTTGATGTCACCATCCAGGCGCAGATCCTGGCGTTGTTGGCCGACATCCAGAAGCGGCTCGGCATGTCGCTTCTCTTCATCACCCACGACCTCGGCATCGTGCGCAAGATCGCCACCAAGGTCTGCGTGATGAAAGAAGGCCGCATCGTCGAGCAGGGTGACGTCGAGCGGGTGTTCGCGGCGCCCGCGCACGCCTATACGCGTGCGTTGCTCGGCGCCGAGCCGAAGCGCGATCCGGCGCCGCCGCAGCCCGGCGCGCCGCTGCTCCTGCAGGCCGACGATCTCAAGGTCTGGTTTCCGATCCGGCGCGGGGTGCTGCGCAACACCGTTGGCTACATCAAGGCGGTGGATGGCGTAAGCGTCGCGCTCCGCAAGGGAGAGACGCTCGGCGTGGTCGGCGAATCCGGCTCCGGCAAGACCACGCTCGGGCTGGCGCTGTTGCGGCTCATCTCCTCCGACGGCCCGATCGTGTTCATGGGCAATAAGCTGCAGGGCCTGCGCTTCAAGCAGATGCGGCCGTTTCGCCGCGACATGCAGATCGTGTTTCAGGACCCGTACGGATCGCTGTCGCCGCGACTGTCGATCGCCGAGATCATCAAGGAGGGGCTGAGCGTCCACTCCGCCGACATGCCCGAACATGAGCGCGATGCGCGCGTCAGCCGGGCGCTGACCGATGTCGGGCTGGACCCGGACACGCGCTTCCGCTTTCCCCACGAATTCTCCGGTGGTCAGCGGCAGCGTATCGCGGTGGCGCGGGCCATCGTGCTGGAACCATCCTTTGTGGTGCTCGACGAGCCGACCAGCGCGCTCGACATGCTGATACAGTCGCAGATGGTCGATCTTCTCCGCGACCTGCAAAAGCGGCACAACCTCACCTATCTGTTCATCTCGCACGATCTGCACGTGGTCGCGGCGCTGGCAAGCCGGCTCATCGTCATGCGTGCCGGCAAGGTGGTGGAATCCGGCGATGCCGCCGCGCTGTTCCGTAATCCGCAGACCGATTATACGCGCGCGCTGTTTGCCGCCGCTTTCAATCTGGAGACCGCACCCGCGGGCATCGTGGCACAATGAGCATTCGCAGCTTCGCCATGGCGCTCATTGCCGGCGCGCTCGGCGCTTTGATGGCCGCGCAGGCGCCGGCCCAGGATCGCGATCGCGCGCTCCGCTATGTCTCGCAATTTCCGCTGATTGGTGATGACGGCGGGGTCGTGCCCAATCATACGGTCACCTTGCCAGTCCCGATCGAGAAAATGCCGGGCGTCGTCACGGCCGCCAATCCGGACGGCAAGACGACCCTCATCGAGTTCTATGACTTGAATTGTCCGTTCTGCCACATCGCGTCGGTCGATATCGAGGATATGGTGAGCACCGACGGCGATCTGAAACTCGTGCTGGTGCCGTATCCGGTTCTCGGCCCGGCATCGGTCGCGGCGAGCCAAGTCGAGCTGGCGCTGGCGCAGCTCGCCACGCCGCAGCAGTTTTACGCCTATCACCACAAGATCTACGCACAGCGCGGCACGATTACCGGTTTGCGCGCGTTCCAGCTGGCGCGGGAATCCGGCTTCGACGGCCGCGCGATCGACAGCATTTCGGACAGCGACGACGTCGCCCAGACGATCAAGGCTCATCTGGCGCTCGGCAAATCGCTCGGCATTTCCGCAACTCCGGGCTTCATCATCGGCGGCGTCGCCGTGCTCGGATATCCGGGCCGGCATGCGCTGCAAGCGATGATCGACGCCGTACGATCTTGCGGCAAGGTCGCGTGCCAAAGCACGTCACCCCATAGCCAGTAAACCGCGCTCCCCCGCCGGTCGGCGAGAATTTGCCGGTTCGAATCGGTTCCGGCGTTATTGAGCTATGCACGTCGGAAATGGCGGTACATTTCCGGAGTCGATACGCGGAACCGGCCCGCTTCGGGTGAGTTGATGCCGGCAGCCAAGTCCGGCTGTCTCACGCGCATCGTCACATGGAATTCAGATTCGACCCGAAAGAGCGTCGACTGCACATCCGGACTCTGGTTCCGGCCGGGCAGGACGTGCCCACCTTCGTCGCCGATGATCGGTTCCAGTTCGGCGTCGAGGAGGAATATTTCCTGTCCGACGCGAAAACCTTGCAGGCGCCGTCGGAGACGCCCGATGCACTGTTTGAAAGTGCCAATCTCACGGCGACGGGCCATGTCGGCCGTGAATTCTTGCAGGCGCAAATCGAAGTTGCGACCGAACCGCATTGCAGTGCCGAACAGGCACGGCATGAATTGCTGCGCCTGCGCAGGAGCGCAGCGGCAGCAGCGGCTGAACATGGTCTTGCGATTCTGGCGTGCGGGACGCATCCGCTCGCGGCTTGGCGCGATGCCGTGCAGAGTCCAAAGGGCCGTTATTCGCAAGTGATGGACCTGCTGCAAATGATCGGGCAGCGCAACATGCTGTGCGGCATGCATGTGCATGTCGAATTTCCCGATCCGGCGCGGCGCGTCGACGTCATGACGCGAATGCTGCCCTATGTGCCGCTGTTCATCGCGCTCTCGACCTCGTCGCCGTTCTGGCAAGGCCGCGTGACCGGGCTCAAGGGCTATCGCCTGGCTGCCTACGACGAACTGCCCCGCACCGGCTTGCCCGAGCTGTTCCGCAGCAATGCCGAGTATGACGCCTACGTCGACGCCATGGTGACCTCCGGCGCAATGCCGGACGCGAGCCACTTATGGTGGACCGTCCGCGTTTCGCAGAAATACCCGACCTTGGAGTTGCGCGCGCCGGATTGCTGTACGCGAATCGACGACACCATCGCGATCGCGGCGCTCTACCGCGCGCTGGTCCGCCATCTGTTTAATCATCCCGACCACAATGCCGGGATTGACGTGGTCGACCGCTCGATCGCGGTCGAGAACAAATGGCGCGCTCAACGCTATGGCGCGCAAGGCAGTTTCGTCACCCGGAGCGGCGCCCTGCCGGTTGCCGAGATGCTCGACCGGGTGGTGGAACTCCTGGCTGCCGACGGCGATACCCTGGGCTGCTGGAGCGAGTTCGAACGCTGCCGTACGATCGTGGCCCAAGGCACCTCGGCCGATGCCCAATTGCGGATTTTTACCGAAAATGAACACGAAGGTGCCGAGATTGCCCTCCACAAGGTGGCGGAGTGGCTTAAGGATGCCACTTTGATGGCCTGATTCGCAGCCCGACGCTGAAGGCAATAGGATGTGCCGCTGGATCGCCTACCGCGGGGAAACGACCGCTCTTGAGCACTATGTGACGTCGCCGTCACATTCGCTGGTGACCCAGAGCATCGCGGCGCTCGAATCGACCGCCAGCGTCAATGGCGACGGTTTCGGGCTTGGCTGGTACGGCGCCCACCCCGAGCCCGGCCTGTACCGTGAAATTCGCCCGGCCTGGTCCGATGACAACCTGCGCTACCTGTGCCGGCACCTGCAGTCGCACCTGTTCTTCGCCCACGTCCGCGCCGCCACCGGCACCCCGATTACCCGGCCGAATTGCCATCCCTTCGCCTGCGCCAAGTGGCTGTTCATGCACAACGGCTTTATCGGCAACTGGACGAGGCTGCGCCGCCAAGTCGAAGCGCTCATTCCCGACGCGCTTTATCCGGCGCGGGTCGGCACCACCGATTCGGAAGCAATTTTCCTCGCCATCATGGGGGCTGGCCTCGACGATCCGGTCGCCGCCACCGAAACCACGCTGGCGCGGCTCGTCGATCTGGTCGGGCCGGATCGCATGCGGTTCACCGCTGCGCTTGCCAATGGCAAGGACCTGTATGCTTTCCGTTACGCCGTGAACGATCGCGCCAACACGCTCTACTATCGGGAGTCCGAGCAGGGCATCGTCGTCGTGTCCGAGCCGCTGGACAAGAACCCCGGCAACTGGATCCCGGTGCCCGAAAGCCACGTGCTGGTGGCAAAGGCCGGCGAGCCGACGCGCATCGTGCCGTTTCTTTATCAGCACCGCGAAGCGGCGGAGTAGCAATCTCCGGCTGGACGCCTCCCCACGGAAGGCTCACGATGGCCTCAACTCTGGGGGGATCACATGAAGCGCTCTTTGGGCTTCCTTCTCGGCGCGTGCCTTATCGCTGCGCTCGCATCGCCGGCGCGGGCAGAGCCGATCAAGATCGTGGTGCCGTTCGCTGCCGGCGGGCCGGTCGATCAGCTCGCACGCGTGCTTGCCAACGGACTTGGCCCCAAGCTTGGCGAGGACGTCATTGTCGATGACCGCGGCGGCGCCGGCGGCACCATCGCCTGCGAATTCGTGGCGCGCGCCAATCCCGACGGCAAGACCGTGCTGCTGGCAAGCCTCGGCGCCTTCGTCATCGGCCCGATCCTCAAACCGCCGTCGAACTACGACCCGGTCAAATCGTTCGAGCCGGTAATGCTGGTCGGTTCAGTGCCCTCTCTGATCGTGGTCAATCCGAAATCCGGCATCGCGACGCTGGCCGACCTGATCGCCAAGGCCAAGCAGCGACAGTTGAGCTACGGCTCGGCCGGGCCACGCACCACCATGAACATCGCGATCGAAATGCTCAACAAGGCGGCGGGCGTGAAGATCACTCACGTGCCCTATCGCGGCGCGGCGCCGGCGATCACCGATCTGCTTGGCGGCCATATCGACACGCTCAACGCCGATCTGCCGGTGCTGCTGCCGCTGGTGAAGGCCGGCAAGGTCAAGGCGCTGGCGGTGTTCTCGCCCGAGCGCACGCCGCTGTTGCCGGATCTGCCGACCACCATGGAGTCAGGCTTTGCCGACATGATCATGGAGAACTGGTACGGCCTGCTGGTCCCTGCCGGCACGCCGAAGGACCTGCGCGACCGGCTCGAAAAGGCGGCGTTCGCCGTGATCGCAACGCCCGCCGTCAAGGCGCGGTTCGCGGCCGACGGCACGCACGGCCCGCTCGATCACCAGGCCTTTGCGGCTATGCTGAGCAAACAATTCGCCGAGTGGCCGGGACGGATCAAGACGCTCGGCATCAGCGCCGAGTAATCGCTCTTCAAAAGCCGAACAGCTTCGCCGGATTGTCGACCAGCATGAGCCGGCGCGTGCGCGCGTCGGGAGCGATTTCGGCGATCAGATCGACCAGATCGCCGTCATTGGGGACGGCGTTGTGATTGGGATGCGGCCAGTCGGTGCCCCAGACCACGCGCTCGGGCGCGTGGTTAGCAAGATCGCGGGCGAACGGCACGGCATCGGCGTAAGGATACGCCTGTTTGCTGATGCGGTCGGTGCCCGACAGCTTGACCCAGATGTTGCCGCGGTCGAGCAGACGGCGCAGCACCGTGAAGGTCTGACCGCGCAATCCCTCGCCGACATCGATGCGCCCGATGTGGTCGATCACCACGGCCGCGTCGATCGAGGTGATGAACTCGTAGTTCTCCCGGATGCCGTGACCACCCATGTGCATGGCGATGTGCCAGCCATAGGGCGACACCAGCTCGATCACCTTGCGCATGTCGTCGCGCGACATTGGCGGCCCGAGGTGCGACGCAAAGAAATGCAGACGCACGCCGCGCACCCCCGCGTCGTCGAGACGGTCGACTTCGGCCGGCGGCGTCGTCGGCCGGATCAGGGCCACGCCACGATAGCGGCCCTTGCCGGCGGCGAGCATATCGACCAGCACCGCGTGATCGCTGCCGTGGCAGGTCGAATGCACGAACACGCCGCGCTGGAAGCCGAGGAATTCATGCAGGCGGAACAAATCCTCTTTGGGCGCATCGGTCGGCGTGAACGGCCGGTCCGGCGCGTAGGGAAATGTGCTGTGCGGTCCGAACACGTGGAAATGCGAATCGCAGGCAAGCGGCGGCAATGCGATGCGCGGCTTTCTCGGATTCGGGTCCGGCGGCGCAATGGTCGGCGTAAGATCGTTGGGATCGATGGCCATGAAGCTCTCTTCAATCGACTCTCTTCATCAATCGCTGCGCGCTGTCATGCCGCCGTCGACCACGATTTCCGTGCCGGTGATGAACCGCGCTTCGTCGGACGCAAGAAACAGCACCGCGGCGGCGGTGTCACGGCCATCGCCCGCAAAGCCGAGCGGAATGCGAGCAATGCGCGATTTGAGCAGAGCCTCGATATCGCCGCCGGTGCGCTGCTTGGCGAGCCGCGCTTCCACCATCGGGGTGTGCATCTGGCCGGGAATGACCGTATTCACACGGATGCCATGCTTGGCGTATTGCACCGCCGTCACCCGCGAAAACTGGATGACCGCGGCCTTGGACGAGGCGTAGCCGATCTGCGGTGAACCCGAATAGCTGATGCCTGAGGTCGAGGCGGTGTTGACGATGGCGCCGCCGCCCTGCTCGATCATCACCGGAATGACGTGACGGCAGGTCAGAAACACGGTCTTGAGATTGTAGTCGATCTGCCGGTCGAACGTTTCTTCAGCCATTTCGGCCGCGCCACCCGCCGCCGAGCCGCCGACATTGTTGACCAGAATGTCGATGCGACCGAAGGTCTTGCGGCAGGCCTCGACCATCGCCCGCACCTCGCCGTCGTCGGTGATGTCGCACATATGTGTCGCGATCTCGCCGTCATTGCCGACGCGCGCGACGGTCTCGGTCATCGAGTCCGCATTCTTGTCGACGGCGAAAACCTTGGCGCCTTCGCGCGCAAACAGCACTGCCGACGCGCGGCCGTTGCCCCAGCCGGGCCCGACGCACCCGGCGCCGCTGATCAGCGCCACTTTTCCCGCTACGCGTCCGGGCACGTTGTTCTCCCATCCAGGCGATCGTCCGCCCGGATCGAAAGCCGGTTTCATCCAGCCGTCAACTGGCGAGCGGACATGCCTGCACGACTTACTGTGACGTAGCAACGACATTTTCGCACTTGCTGTCGCTACAGATAGGGTCGCATTTTCTTCGGAAAATCGGCAACCACTTTTCCGGAAAATGCTCTCTAATGCCGGCCGAGCGCATCTTTGACCCGCGCGATCACTTCTTGCGGCGCGCCGGCGCTGTTCTTGAGCAGCGCGTCCGTTTCCGCACCCGTCACCAGCGAAACATCGAGCCGCGTGCGTTTGGCGTCCTGCAGGAAAGCCGGGTCGCGCAGCGTCGCCGCGAAGGCGGAGCGCAACGCGGCGGCGCGATCGGGCGGCAAATCCGGCGGGGCGAGGAACGGCCGCCCGATGATTTCACGTGCCAGAAGGAACGCCAGCGCCGCCTTGTCGGTCGGGTTGGTGACAAGATTGCGCAGGCTTGGCACGGCCGGCACTTCCGAAATGGGGTCGAGGCCAGTGTGGAACAGGAGGTTGACCTTCCGGTCGCGTATCCAATCCGGGTGAGCCGCCATGATCGAACTCCACGACCAATACGCTAGGCCATCGAGTTCGCCGCGCTCCATCGCCAGCGCCGCAATCGGGGTGTCGCGGTAGCCTTCGATGATCTTGAATTTAGTCCCGGCGAGGCGGTTGAAGGCGAGTGGCAGGATTTCAGAGTCGGCGCCGGCGCCGGTGCCGGGGACCAGGAGCTGGTGCTGTTGCAGATCGGCGAAGGTCTTGATCTTCGAGGTGTGCCACGACATCGCCAGGCTGACGTCGCGGTTCATGCTGCCGAGCCAGGTGAATTTGAGCGGGTCGATGTGGACTTCGTTCTCGCCGAGCATGGGCTCGAACGGCAGCCCGCGGCCGATCGTGCCGATGACGGTGCCGTCTTTGGGGGCGATCCGATAAATGTATTGCTCGACCTTGAGTCCGCCGGCGCCCAGCATGTTCTGCACGATGACGACGGGCTTGCCGGGAACATGTTCGCCGAAGTGCCGGGCCAGGACGCGCGCGTAAATGTCGTAGGTCGAGCCGGGGCCGCTAAAGACCAGCAAGGTCAATTGGCGGCCCTTGTAGAACTGCTCTACCGTCTGCGACGTAGCATTACCGACGCTGGCGACAACCAGCAAAGTTGCGGCCACGATTACTCTCGCGCACCCGGCAAGTCTTTGCATGATCGTCTCCCGGTAACGGCTCGACACTACAGCGAAATTCCCTTCGAGGCGCAATGACTGCTTGCGCGCGACCGTCCGCCGCGCCGCTGTCTTGATCCGCATTCGCTCCCGGCGCACACTTTGGCCAAGCGGAGGAAACGCATGAGCATCGCCGAATTGCAGCCGGCGGCTGCGTCGAAATCCATTCCGTCTGCCGACGAGCTTATTGGGCGCGCTCGGGCGCTCGCTCCGAAGCTGCGCGAACGCGCGGTACGGGCCGAACGCGACCGTACCGTTCCGCAGGAGTCGGTCGACGAGTTCATCGATGCCGGGCTCATTCATACGCTGCAGCCGAAGCGCTGGGGCGGCTACGAGTACGACCACGAAGTCGCGTTCGATATCGCGATCGAGCTTGGCAAATCGACCTGCGGTTCGTCGGCGTGGTGCCTCAATTATCTCGCCGACCACGCCTGCATGCTGGCGCTGTTCCCCGAAGAGGCGCAGCACGACGTCTGGAGCCGCGACAAGACGGCCTGCATCGCCACCTCGGCGGCGCCGACCGGCAAGGTCACAGTCGTACCGGGCGGCTACCGACTTAACGGCCGCTGGTCTTGGTGCTCGGGGCTTGGTCATTCGCACTGGATCATGATCGGCGGCCTCGCCTTTCGCGCCGGCGAAGATCATCCCGATATGCGGCTTTATCTGGTGCCGGTGGCGGAGCTGAAGCAGGACGACACCTGGTATTGCGCCGGGCTGCGAGGGAGCGGCTCGAATACAGCCGTGCTCGATGACGTGTTCGTGCCCGAACATCGCAGCGTGTCGTTCTCGCTTCTGCGCGACGGCAATTCGCCGGGATCGAAGGTCAACACCAATCCGATCTACCGCGCACCGTTCATCGCCGTACACAGCTACGTGCTGCTTGCACCCGTGCTGGGCCTCGCGCGCGGCGGCTACGCCGACTTCACCACATGGACGCGCCAGCGCTATCTCACCTACACGCAGCTCAACATCGCCCAGCATGTGCCGGTGCAAATCCGCGTCGCCGAAATTGCGGCGCAAATCGACGCCGCGGAGCTGTTGGCGCGGCGCGCGCTGGCACTGGCGCGGGCCGATTACGCCGCCATGACGCTCGAGACCCGCACCTTGCTGCGCCGCGATTTCACTTATGGGGTGCGCAGCCTGCGCGAGGCCATGGACGACTTGGTGAAGATTTCCGGCTCAAGCGGCCTGATGGACGACAACAGCATCCAGCGCTGCTGGCGCGACGCCCACGCCATCTCCTCGCACGTGGTGATGAACTGGGACGTGCCCGCGGAAAACTTTGGCCGCATGGAATTCGGCCTGCCGCTCAATCCGGCGTACCCGATGTTTTAAGCCGCGCGCTCCCAATCAGGATGGCCGCTCAGCGCCCAAACGCCGAAATGGGAGCGGACGTCGTTTTGCGTAGCGAAGAGCCAATAGCGAGGGTTCCGGATACCCGCTGAAACCGTCGCAACAGAAGATTCTTTAAACGACGACAGCAGCCCGTTTGGCACGCTTGCGGCCGGATGAGTCCTCATATTTCACGTCGTCATACGTATTGGCAGCACACTTCTCGATCAGGAAGTCTACAAACGC
>DASZWK010000092.1:0-2994 GCA_035546235.1 Xanthobacteraceae bacterium
GTCGATCCAATGACGATGACACGAGCCGACTTCGGCGCGTATATCGAGAAGCAATTCGCCATCAATGCCGCGTTGGTCAAGGCGATCAACCTGCAGCCGGAATAGAAATCCAGGTCACGATCGTTCTGGCAGGCCCTAACGCATCAGCCGGCGCGCTATGAGCCCGGCGGCGCCATCATTGCCACTTCCCGCGCGCCGAAAACCCGACAAAACCGAGGGCGATGAGCGCGATAAGAATGATCTTTTGTTTGAGTGTGACTCGCGGCCTTCTGCGCGCCCGTCTTACGAGTCGCCCAGCCCCAGTACATCCGCCATCGAATAAAGCCCGGGCTTCTGACCGCGCGCCCACAGCGCGGCGTGCAGCGCACCGCGCGCGAAAATCATGCGATCCTCGGCGCGGTGAGTAAGCTCAACGCGCTCGGCCGGACCGGCGAAGATGACGCTGTGCTCGCCCACAACGGTGCCGCCGCGCAGCGACGCGAAACCGATGTCGCCCGCCTTGCGCGCGCCCGTGATGCCGTCGCGGCCGCGCACGGAATGTTGCGCGAGATCGACGCCCCGGCCGGCCGCCGCGGCGCGGCCGAGCATCAGTGCGGTGCCGGACGGCGCATCGATTTTCTTGTTGTGGTGCATCTCCACGATTTCGATGTCGTAGGCGTCGTCGAGCGTTTTGGCGACGCGCCTGGTCAGCGCCACCAGCAAATTAACGCCCATGCTGAAATTGCCGGCTTTGACGATCCTGGCGCGACGCGCCGCTTCGGCAATGATTTTTTCTTCTTCGGCCGAATGGCCGGTGGTGCCGATGATGTGGACGATTCCAGCGGCGGCGGTCAGCTCGGCAAGCGCAAGTGTCGCGGCGGGGATCGTGAACTCGACCAGCCCGTCGGCGGCTTTGAGCGCGGCCGCGACGTCGCTCGTGACTTTGACGCCGTTCGGCCCGAGGCCGGCGAGCTCGCCGGCATCGCGACCGATCACCGCCGAGCCTTCGGCCTCAACCGCCCCGGCGAGCGTTAAGCCCTTGCTGGCCGCGACCGCCGCAATGAGGGTGCGACCCATGCGTCCGCCAGCACCGGCAATTACGATTCGCATGTCGGCCATCGGCTTTGCTCCCGGTTATCGCCCATATAGCGGGGCTGCGCGGATGAGGAAAGCGTCAGAACATCGTCAGAACTTGGGGCCGTCGTAGCCCTCGACGATGACGAGATCGAGTTCGGCATTGCCGTCGCGGAATTTCTTGGCGGCCTGATAGTCGTCCGAGCGATAGCAGGCGAGCGCCGCTTCGTAGCTCGGGAATTCCAGCACCACGGTACGGCTGCGCGCCTTGCCCTCGGTGATTTCCTGCTGACCGCCGCGCACCAGATAACGGCCGCCGAACCGGCCGATCGGCGCCTGGTCGGCCGCCATATAACGCTTGTAGGGTTCGGGATTGGTCACGTCGCTGTGGCCGATCCAGTAGCCCTTGCGGGCCGTTGCGGCCGGAGGCGACGTGCCCTGCGGCGCCTGCGGTTGCGGGCCGTCATAGCCCTCCGCAATAATGAAATCGGATTGCCCGTGCGCCAGCCGCAGCGGGCGGGCCCGCTGGTATTCGTCGGAGCGATAGCAAGCCAACGCCGCCGCATAGTCGGGGAACTCGCGCAGCACATTGCGCGAACGCTGATGGCCCTCGACCACTTCCATCCTGCCGGCGCGAACCAGCGCCGCGCCGTGATACTTCTCATGGGCGGGCGGAGTTGCCGCCGTGTAGGACTTATAGCCTTCAGGATCGCTCACATCGATGTGTGGAATCCAATAGCCCTTGGGCATGGTTGGCTCCTGAAAACGCGCTCGGGTGCTACGGCTGCGGCCCGTCGTAGCCTTCAATGACGATCAGATCGACCGTCGAATGCGGCAGCCGGCGCTTGATATTTTCCTGGTACTCCGGCGAGCGATAGCAGGCCATCGCGGTGGCATAGTCGGCAAATTCGATGACGACGTTGCGCGACCGCGAGGTACCCTCCATGCCGTCAAATTTGCCGCCGCGCACCACATAGCGGCCGCCGAATTTTTTGAAGATCGCCGCGTTGGCCTCCGCATAGGGCTTGAACCCTTGCTCGTCGTTTACATCGACCCGCGCGACCCAATAACCCTTCGCCATGTGCACTCTCCCTTTTCAGTTCGCGGCTTGTGAAATTTCCTCGACGATCGCCTCCGCGGCCGCCTTCGGGTCCGCGGCGGCAATGATCGGCCGCCCGACAACCAGATAGTCGGCACCGGCAGCGATAGCGCGCGCAGGCGTCATGATGCGCTTCTGGTCACCGGCATCGGCGCCGGCAGGCCGGATGCCGGGCGTCACCAGGGCAAGTTTGCTGCCCACGATCGGCCGCACTTTGGCGGCCTCGGCGGCCGAACAGACAAGGCCGTCGACGCCGATGTCGCGTGCCTGGGCGGCGCGCGCCGCAACCAGCTCCGCGACTGAGGCACGATAGCCGGCCGTGGCCAAGTCGGCGTCGTCATATGAAGTGAGCACCGTGACGGCGAGAATGCACAAATCGCCTTGCCGCGCCTCGACCGCCGCCTTCATGGTCTGCGGATAGGCGTGCACGGTGAGAAAACTCGCGCCGAGCCGCGCGACGCTGCGCACGCCTTCGGCCACCGTGTTGCCGATGTCGTGGAGTTTCAGATCGAGAAAGACGCGCTTGCCGGCGTCCGCCAGCACCGGCGCATAGGCAAGCCCGCCCGCGAAGGCGAGCTGATAGCCGATCTTGTAGAACGCGACGGCGTCGCCGAGCCGCGCCACCATGACGCCCGCCGCCTCGACCGACGGAACGTCGAGCGCAACGATCAGACGCTGGCGCGGTTCAAGCGGCATCGTTCAGCTCTCCCGTGCCAGTGCGCGCGTCACTTCGACCAGGCGGCGGGCCAGGCTTTTGAGCGCCGCGGCAGCGCGCTCATCCTTGAGGTTGTCCATATCGTCAAAGGCGTCCGCCGCATTGGCGACGCTGATCTGTTCCGGAA
>DASZWK010000093.1:0-16479 GCA_035546235.1 Xanthobacteraceae bacterium
GGCACCCGCATGTGGCCCTCGCGCGCCGCGATGGCATCGCCCAGTGGCGTCGCTTCCAGCTCGCAATAGAATCGCTCGCATAAGGAATTGGGCAGGTCAGCGGCGATGACGTGCAAGGTCGCGATCAGGCCCGGCCCGAAATACGGCGAATGCGGCATCACCCGAATGCCGTGCTCTTTGGCGACGGCGATCGCCTTGCGCATGGCGACGATGCCGCCGATCTTGGTCACGCTCGGCTGAAAGATGTCGAGCGCGCCGCGTTCGATGGCGTAGCGCGCCTCGCCGGCGTGGCCGATGTTCTCGCCGGCCGCGATCGTCATGCCGGTGTCACGGCGGATGCGAGCCATCGCGTCGTAGTCGTCAACCGGGTCGACCGGCTCCTCAAGCCAATAGAGGTCGTAGGGTTTGAGCTTTCGCGCCATCTCGATCGCTTCGGCGGGCGGCCAGGCGCAGTTGGTATCGACCATGATAGGAATGTCGGGCCCGGCGGCCTCGCGGCCCGGCGCGACGGTCTCGACCAGATGCTCGTGCAGCTTGACCGACTCGTAGCCCCGCGCGATGGCTTCCTTGGTATAGCGCGCGACGAGGTCGCCTTTGCCATAGCGCAGAAGGCTTGCGTAAGTCGGGATGCGGTCCCGCGTGCCGCCGCCGAACAGGCGATGAATCGGAACGCCCTGCGCCTTGCCCGCCAGATCCCATAACGCGATGTCGAGGCCGGCGAGAGCGAAGCTGACCGGTCCATGGCGGCCCATGGCGTGCAGCTTGCGCTGCAACTCGGTTATGAATGCCGCAACGTCACCGTTGAAATCGCGCCCGATGCAGAGCGGCGCCACGGCGCGGGTGATCGCGTCGCGCGTGAGCGGCGACGCGGCAAAGCCGAACGCCTCGCCCCAGCCGGTTATCCCCGCATCGGTATCGAGGCGCACGAACAGCGTTTCCATGTGCGTCCATGGCCCCGATGGCCGCATTGGCTTCGGCCCGCCGTGCTCATAGGGCACGGCGATCAGGATCGGTTCAACGCCGGTGATTTTCACGGCCGGTCCCGCCGAGCGCGCAGCTTATTGCGCTAGCGGGGTTGGATTGTCCGCCGGCGGCTCGATGCCAAAGCTGTTCGCCGTCATGCAGGTCATGGAAAAACTGCCGGTCGTGGCGACCAGCGCCACCAGACTTTCCAGGCCCATGGCCTTCTCGGCGGCCGCGTAGGTTTCGTCGCTCAAGGTTTTGTTGGCGAGCAGCTCGTGCGCCACGGTGAAGCAGGCTTTTTCGCGCGCATCCGTCAGGTTCGGCGTCTGCCGCGCATTGATTGCGTCGATGACCGCCTGCGGAATGCCGACAGACAGCGAACGCCGGGCCTGCGCGAACCACGGATAGCGCGCGCCCCAGTGCCGCGCGACCGTCATGTTGACGATCTGCTGTTCGCGTGGCGACAGCGGGCCACCAGCCATCGAGTCGCGCATGTTCTGCGCAGCCGCGAACAGCTTCGGCAGGCGAATATAGGCGTAGTAGGGGCCGCCGACGATGCCGCTGCCTTGTTTGGCGGCGTCATAAACGCGCCCTTGCTCGGCATTCATGTCGGCGCGGTCGAGGATTTTAATACGAGGCATGTCTTCACTCCCTTTGATTCGGTCTGCGTTGTGCTTGAGATTGATCGGCGATCTAATAGACGACGACGCTGCGGATGCTCTTGCCGTCGTGCATGAGGTCGAAGCCCTTGTTGATGTCGGCGAGCGGCATGGTGTGGGTAATCATCGGATCGATTTCGATCTTTTTCTGCATATACCAGTCGACGATCTTGGGCACGTCGGTTCGGCCGCGCGCCCCGCCAAACGCCGTGCCGCGCCATGACCGGCCGGTGACGAGCTGGAACGGCCGCGTCGCGATTTCCTGGCCAGAACCGGCAACGCCGATGATGATGCTCTGGCCCCAGCCGCGGTGGCTGCTTTCGAGCGCCGCGCGCATCAGGTGAACGTTGCCGACGCATTCAAACGTGTAGTCAGCGCCGCCGATCTGATCAGCGCCGCTCTTGGTCATATTGACGAGGTGCGTCACCAGCTCCGCCATGCCGCCGCCGATCTCTTTCGGATTGACGAAATGTGTCATGCCGAAGCGCTCGCCCCAGGCTTTCTTCTCCGGATTGAGGTCGACGCCAATGATCATGTCGGCGCCGGCAAGCCGAAGGCCCTGGATGACATTGAGTCCGATGCCGCCGAGACCGAACACGACGGCCTTGGCGCCGGGCTCGACCTTGGCGGTGTTGATGACGGCGCCGATGCCGGTGGTGACGCCGCAGCCGATGTAGCAAACTTTGTCGAAGGGTGCGTCCTCGCGGATTTTCGCAACTGCGATTTCCGGCAGCACGGTGAAATTGGCGAAGGTCGAGCAGCCCATATAGTGGTGCAGCTTCTTGCCTTCGACGGAAAATCGCGAGGTCCCGTCGGGCATGACGCCCTGGCCCTGCGTGGCGCGAATGGCGGTGCAAAGGTTTGTCTTGCGCGACAGGCATGATGGACACTGCCGGCATTCCGGCGTGTAGAGCGGAATGACGTGATCGCCCTTTTTGACCGAAGTCACACCGGCACCCACATCGACGACGATGCCCGCGCCCTCATGGCCGAGGATGGCGGGAAACAAGCCCTCCGGATCGGCACCCGACCGGGTGAATTCATCCGTGTGGCAAATGCCGGTGGCCTTGATCTCGACCAAAACTTCGCCGCCGCGCGGGCCCTCGAGCTGGACCGTGGTCACTTCGAGCGGCTTGCCGGGCGCGTAGGCCACAGCGGCGCGAACATCCATGGCATTTTCCTTTATCATACTTCCGGGTAAGCCAAGGCGCGCAACCCAGACATCGTAAGTCATACGAATAATGCTTGGCGCCCTCAAGAACCTCGGCTTCCGGCGTTGCGCGCTCTCAAGCTCTGCTCTGCGTTTGCAACCACGACCTCCGGTACGGCGCGGTCTCATTCACACAACTAGGCATTCGAGCGTAATATCGTTGCCGATAACGCAACCTGGTTTTGCGGGGCACGGGACAGATGGCAATTCATATTGGTAGACGCGCCTTTATTGTCGGCTTCGGCGGCACGGCGCTCGGCTGGCCGATTGGGGCGAGCGCGCAAACTGCAGGTTCCGGAAAGCCGATCCGCATGGTGGTCGGATTTGGCGCTGCCGGCACAACCGATATCGCCGCGCGCGTCCTCTCCGGCAAGCTCAGTAAAGCTCTCGGCCAGCAAGTCTATGTCGATAATCGCACCGGCGCCGGCGGCACCATCGCGACCGAGCAGGTTGCGCTCGCGGCGCCGGATGGATTGACGCTCTTGATGACGCCGCTCGCCAATGCCGCCAACGAGACGCTGTTTAAGAATTTTCGCTACACTTATGACGACTATTTCACCGCTGTCGCGCCGGTGGCGGATACCAATAACGTGGTGGTGGCCCATCCATCGCTGCATGTGAAGACCATCGGCGAGTTGATCGCACTGGCAAAATCCCGCCCGCCAGGCGCGATTTTGGCGGGATCGCCCGGGGTCGGAACTGCTTCGCACCTTGCCAACGAACTTTTCAATCAGATGACCGGGATCAAGATGACATCGGTGCAGTACCGCGGCGGCGGCGATGTCATGAAGGATCTGGTATCGGGCCAGATCAAGGTCGATATCGCGCCGATTCCGACTGTGTTGCCGTTCCTGAAAAATGACTCGGTCCTGGCGCTCGCGACCACCGGGCTCAAGCGCGACCCTATGCTGCCCGACGTCCCGACCGTCATCGAGTCTGGCGTGCCGGGTTTCGATGTGCGGCTATGGATCGGCATTCTGGCCCCTAAGGCAACGCCCCGGCCGATCGTCGAGCGGATCGCGGCTGCGACCGCGCAAGCGCTGACGACGCCGGATTTGAAAGCCGCCTACGCGGCGCAAGGTCTCAACCCGCTGCCCGGCGGCCCCAATGACTTCGCCGCTTTCTACCGCAGCGAAGTCGCGAAATGGCGCAAGGTCGTTGTCGCGACTGGAATGTCGCTGGAATAAAGGCGTCAGACAAGCCGTTATCAAGAATGAAATCTGCATCAACTGCCAGGACTTGAAAGTGCCGACGGAAAACGGAACGCGGCGCGAACGCGTCGAAATGCACAACGCCAATGCGCTGAAGATCGGCTTGTTCGGCGCCAATTGCTCGTCCGCCCGCACCGCGACGCTGGTGCCGGAGCGCTGGCTTGCGAGTTGGCCGGATTGCCTGGAGATGGCGCGCATCGCCGACGATGCCGGCATCGACTTCCTGTTGCCGATCGGCCGTTGGAAGGGCTATGGCGGCGCAAGCAATTTACACGGCACGAGCTTCGAGACCGTCACCTGGGCTTGCGGGCTGCTCGCCGCGACAAAACGCATCACGGTGTTTGGCACCGTGCACGCGCCGCTGTTTCATCCGCTGATCGCTGCCAAGGAAATGGTCACCGCCGATCACATCGGCCAGGGCCGCTTTGGCCTCAATATCGTCGCCGGCTGGAACGAAGGCGAATTCGAGATGTTCGGCGTCGAACAGCGCGGCCACGGCGACCGCTACGAATTCGCCCAGGAATGGATCGAGGTGATCAAGCGCGCCTGGTCCGAGCAGGACGAATTCGATTTTGACGGCAAATTCTTCAAGCTCGAAGGCGTGAATTGCCTGCCGGGGCCGTATGGCGGCACGCAGCCGGTCATCATGAATGCCGGCGCTTCGCAGACGGGGCAGGCCTTCGCGATGCGCAATTGCGATGCGTTCTTTACCTCAACCCACGCGTTGCGTCTGGCGGTCGCGGGCACGGCAAAGGACGCGAACGTGCCGGTGTTCGATCGCATCGTCGAGCAGGTCAATCGCATTAAGGCCGAGGCGCGCGCCCTTGGCCGCGAGATCGAAGTCTTCACGCAAGGGCAGGTGATCTGCCGCCCGACCCAGAAGGAAGCCGAGGAGTATCATCACTACGCCAACGTAGAGAACGCCGATTGGCCGGCGCTGGATCGGATGCTGGCGCTCAAAGACATCACGCCGCAGAACACGCCCGCGGCGGAGTTTGCCGCCAAGCGCCAGATGCAGGCCATCAGCGGCGTCGGCGGTTTCCCGTTTGTCGGCACGCCCGACAAGGTCGCCCGGGAGTTTGCCGATATCGGCCGAGCCGGCGTGCGCGGCATCGCAGTGTCGTTCGTGAATTATCTCAACGAAGTGCCGTATTTCAGCGCCGAGGTACTGCCGCGCCTGAAGCGCATGGGGCTCCGCGCGAACTAGACGCCTAGCGCGGGCCATATAGACGCCGGTGCGCTATCCTTGCCCGGATAGCGGCGCCGGGAGGGTGGAATGCCAAACGAAGAATTCGTCACGCCGGGACTGGACTTCGTCTTCGAAGCCCGAGTTGCCGTGGGTCCGCCGCAGGATCTTGGCGATGTTGGCAAAGGCGGCCGGCGGATCGTGCCGATTACCGGCGGCGAGTTTTCGGGACCGCAGATGCGCGGCGAAGTGCTGCCCGGCGGCGCCGACTGGCAGGTGCTGCGCAGCGACGGCGTCGCCGAACTGGAGGCGCGTTACACGTTGCGCACCACCGATGGCGCCTTGATCTATGTGCGCAATCATGCGCTCCGGCACGGGCCGCCCGATGTGATGGCGGCACTCGCGGCCGGCCATGCAGTTGGACCGGGAAGCTATTATTTCCGCGGCGCGACTTTCTTTGAGACCGGCAGTTCGCCATATGCCTGGATCACGCGGCACATTATCGTATGCACCGGCGCGCGCGAGCAGGCGAGGGTGCTGGTGCGCTTCTACAAGCTGACGTGAGAGGGCCTTGGGCCCGTTAGGTGGCGGTCATGTACCAACCCGATCTGTTCCGTGTTGACGACATGGCGCAGATGCACGCGCTGATCCGCGCGCGGCCGTTCGCGGCGCTGATCTCCGACGGGGCGCTTGGGCTTTACGCCAGCCATCTGCCGACCGTGCTGAAGGACGAAGGCCAGTTTGGCATCATCGAATGTCACCTTGCGCGCGCCAATCCACACTGCAAGGAACTTGCTGCGGTCAAAGAGGCGCTGATGATCTTCCAGGGGCCCGAAGGCTACATCACGCCGAACTGGTATCCGTCGAAAGCGCAGCACGGCAAGGTCGTGCCGACCTGGAATTATGCGGTTGTGCATGCCTATGGGCGTCCCGAAGTGATGGACGATGCCGCGTGGCTGCGTCGCCATGTCGGCGAACTGACGGCGCAGCAGGAGCGCGGTGCGGCGCGCCCGTGGCAGGTGTCCGACGCACCGGACAGCTACGTCAACGGCATGGTCCGCGCGATCGTCGGCTTCCGCTTCGCTGTCACGCGGCTCGAAGGCAAGTGGAAAATGAGTCAGAACCGCGAAATGCAGGACCGCGAGGGAGTCGTGCAGGGACTGCGGCATCGGCGGCAGGACGACGACCTGGAAATTGCCGATTACGTCGCGCAACAAATCAAGCCGCGCGACTAACGCGCCCGCGCTCGCCTTATTCCTTGCCGGCCGGAATGACGATTTGCGTCTGCGTAACGATGGCGCAAAGCCGCCCGTCGTTGCGGGTAATGCGCGTCTGCCACACCATGGTGCTGCGGCCGCGGTGCAGTGGCGTGCACTCGGCATGGGCGGTATCGCCGATCGGGATCGGCGCAAAAAAATTGGTCTTGCTTTCGATCGTGGAGGTGCGGGCGCCCGGCGGCAGGTTGGCTGTCGTCGCCGTGCCGCCGAGATTGTCGGCAAACGCCATGATGGCGCCGCCGTGCAGCACGCCCATCCGGTTTTCCAGATCGTCGCGCACGAACAGTTCGGCCAACACCTTGTCGCGTGACAGATGGGTGATGTTCATGCCTATCAATTTGGCAAATGGCGGCTGCAGGTCGGGGTTGCGGTCCGGTCGGTCGTTCATCCTCGCGTCTCCCGCCAGTCGGCAAACGAAGAGCGCGGCCGAAGCCGCGCTCTCACACTCTAAAACGACTTTCGCCGGAAAGTCACCGCGGCTGCGGCACCACGCGGATATACGGCTTCGGCGTCTTCCAGCCTTGCGGGTAAAGCTTCTTAGCTTCCTCGTCGGTAATGGCGCCGCCCAGGATCACGTCCTCGCCTTGTTTCCAGTTGGCCGGGGTCGAGACCCGGTGCTTGGCGGTGAGCTGCAGCGAGTCGACCACACGCAGCACCTCGTCGAAATTGCGTCCCGTGCTCATCGGATAGACCAGGACGAGCTTGATCTTCTTGTCCGGGCCGATGACGAAAACATTGCGGACGGTCTGGTTATCGTTCGGCGTACGGCCTTCCGAGGTCCCCCCCGTGCTCGCGGGCAGCATGCCGTAAGCCTTGGAGATCTTCAGATCGGTATCGCCGATCATTGGATAGTTCGGCGCCGTCCCGGTCACGTCCTTGATGTCGGCGGCCCATTTCTTGTGGTTGTCGACCGGATCGACCGACAGCCCGATGATCTTGACGCCGCGCTTGTCGAATTCCGGCTTGAGCCGCGCCATGGTGCCGAGTTCTGTGGTGCAGACCGGCGTGAAGTCCTTGGGATGAGAGAACAGGACCACCCAGTTGTTGCCGATCCAGTCGTGGAAGCGGATTTTGCCTTCCGTCGTGTCAGCGTCGAAATCCGGTGCGGTATCGCCGATTGCCAGCGTCACGGAAACCTCCTTGATTGCTACAATTGTCTGTAAATGTCTTCCCCAGTGCGTATGTACGGTCGAATTGGGGCCGATGCCACCCCGTTGCGCTGCATTATTCGGTCGCAGCCAGGAACGATTTATTCAGCAAGCGGAACACTTTGGAAGAAATGGCTCATCCGATTTTCCGATTGGGAAAGTATTTTCCGGCAGGCTTTTCCATCACCGAAGCTTGAGGGAACAGCCGGCTTCGGCCGCGACTTTGCCCCACGAGCGCCTTTGCCGGGCCACCCTGGGATTGGAGCCTTCGAACCGAAAGGCCGAGTCGCGCAACTAAGCTGAATAATATAGGCCGCGGCGACAGGGATTCCCGGTTTGCCAAGCGGCCTGGAGGCACGGAAGTGAACTTCGGCACGAATTTCCCCGATCTCAATACGCTGGCCGCCGTGATCGCTCATTCGCAGATCGTGGTCGAGACACCTGCCGCGGTCCGCCCGCTTGTCGATCACCCGCTTCCCGCCGGCTTCGGCGAAGCGGATATGGTGGTGCTCGAGTGGATTGCCGCGGAAGGCCGCCGCTTCGGGCACGCAATCTCCCGGCATTAGCCAGCTTGCCCACCAGCACCTTTACGTCGCCACTAATCCAATGACTGGCCGTCGTGCCGCTATTGAGTTGGGTTGGGTTGACCCGTTGCCGTCAAGCCAACGGTTCGGCCCGGAAATCCGGCCGCATCGAAATAGTGCGTCGTTCCCACAGTCTGCATGTTGACGACGGTCATCAGGCCGTTAGCCGCCGGAACCGATTTCAACACTCGGCTCGTTATTGCCGGCACGGTGCCGCCGGGCAGGGTCTCGGTGAGCACGCGTCCCAGCAGCGTGCCCTTGTCGTGCGGATCAAGGTGCATCAGGTGCGCGATGGTGCGGCCGAGATCGGCGTTGCTTGCCGGAGCTGGATCGACAAATTGCGATCTGAAGTCCGGCCCCTGCATCGCCATGAAGTTCCAGGTGTCGGCACGGCTGAACGATCCGTGCATGCCCTGGCCTTGCTGCAAGCCGGTATCGGCGACTTCGACCGCGCAGCGCACCGGCTCGCCGCACACGGTATCGAAGGAACGGAAACTGACCGCAATCGCAGGATGCGGTGTTATGGCGGTGCCTTCCAGTGCGATGTCATTGAGGGTCAATGTGCCGGGGTATTTTCCAAGCTTCGGATCGACGAACAGGCCGCTCACGTAATCCTGAGTCAGCAGAAAATCGATGATGCGCTTGGCCGTGGCCTTGTCGCCATCGGGCAGATAGATCAAATCCGAGCCGCCGTTGGCTGCCACCACGACTTTGGGATTTTTGCGGTCGCCGCCAATGAGGCCGTTGCCGAGCCGCGGATGCCCGTCGGCCGCGACCGGATTGTAGCCGCTATCCGGATCGAGCAACGGCATCTGCAGCGCACCAGCCAGATCGAGAGCAACAAAGCCGACCGGCAGGTGCCCAGGCAGCGTGTTGGCAAAATTACCCTTCGTGGTCGGGCTGGTGTGGCTCTCCTTTGAAATCGTCGAGAAGCCGTGATCTGCGGTGACGATGATGTCAGTCGTGTCGAGCAATCCCAATTCGTCAAGCGTTGCGCGAATGCGCGCCACATCGTCGTCCGCATTGCGGATGCCGGCGAGCGAGGTCGGGCCGTTGATGCCGGGGACGAGATTGTTCAGGCTGTCGCCCTGATTGTGCTGACTGCCATCGGGGTCGCGCGACCAGAACACCAGAACGAATGGCTTGTTGCGTTCCTTGAACAAAGGCAAGACAGCTCTGGTGGCTACAGCTGCGAAATAGTCCTGCTGCACGACGTTGGCGGTCTGCGTGCCGGGCGTGCCGACGGTCCCGGCGAGCCCGTTAGGGCCGCGCGAGGGCGCGGTGATCGGTAGGCTTGCTGCCTTAAGCCGTTCAGTCATTTCGGGCGACAGTGGAATCCCGCTGGGCGAGCCGGTCGCGTCATCGACCAGAATGGTTTGGCTGCCCGATCGTTCGGTCGGGTCGAAAATCAGTGCGGGTCCAATCTTGCCGATCGAGGCCGTGCTGTAGCCCTTGTCGCGCGCCAATTTTAAGATTGTAGCTTCGTCGAGATAATTGCCGGCAAAATGCTCGTCGACATCGCCGAGCACGACGTCGCTCTCAAGGAACGGCGTAAGGCTCTTGCCGGCGCCGGGCACTTCGAAGCCGGCGTCGATGGTATTGGCAAAATCCCCGGTGTCGCCGAGCATATGACCGGTCGCCATCGCCGACGCATTTGCTGTGGTGAAGGTTGGAAACAGCGCGTGGCTGTTGCGCAGACTGACGCCGTTGCGGGCAATCGCCGCCATGGCCGGCGCTGTGCTGTCATCCACGATCCGGGATCGCAGACCATCGGCAACGAACAGCACGATGTTGTGCGGACGTGTCTGCGCGGTTTGCGCGACGCCCGGGGAAACAAGAATGAAAGACAGCAGTGTCGAACCCAGGAGTGAAACAGCGCGCACGTCAAACCTCCCCAATGCGGCGATGGGACCTCGAAAAGGATGAGCGGCCATGTTGTTGGCCGCTCCTATGACGGGGGTATGACGAATTTACGGAAGAGTTGCCGCAAACCGCGGCGCGGCGCTGCACGCAGATGCGCATAACAAAATGGCGGCCCGGAGGTTGGGGGCCGCCATTCGCTCGCGCAGGAGGAAGTGGGCGCGAACTGGGACTTGCAAGCGGTCGGCGCCGCCCGCAAGTCAGCATTGAGGAGTGACGATTACTCCCCCTCCGTTCCGATTGCGTAAGCAGTTTCTCCATGCACCGCGTCGTCGCCGACTTTGAGCGTCGCGTCATCCATGCGCAATGGCACGATCAGACCGATGACCTTGAGAATTATGAAGGTCATGATCGCGTTGAACACGATGATGAACGCCGCGCCATAGACCTGCATCAGCAGCTGATGGCCGTTATCGCCATAGAGCATGCCGGTCACGGAGATGCCGGGTGCTTCCTTGTCGGTACCGATGTATTGCAGCATGGCCGGGTTCGAGACCAAGCCGACCATCAGGCCGCCGGTCAGACCGGCAACGCCGTGCGTTGAGAAGACGCTCAGTGTGTCGTCAACCTTCTGCATGAACCCGAGTTTCTGGAACTTGTTCATGGCGAACCAGGGGATAATGCCGGCGACGACGCCGATAATGATCGCGCCTACTCCGTCGACGTAACCGGCCCCGGGAGTGATCGCGACAAGGCCGGCAATCATGCCGTTGACCGCGCCGAGCACTGACGGCTTGCCGTAAGCCATCTTGTCCATGATGGTCCAGACAAGCAGTGCCACCGCGGTTGCGGTATTGGTGTTCATCACCGCCGCGCCGGCGTCGGCGTTGGCGAAGTACGGGTCGCCGCCGTTGAAGCCGTTCCAGCCGAGCCACAGGATGCCGGCGCCGATCAGTGTCACCAGCAAGCTGTTTGGCGGGAAATGATCCCGGTCGGCTTGCAGCCGCGGACCGATCACCGCCGCCGCGACAAAGCCCGATGTTCCTGCCGCCAGATGGATGACGTAGCCGCCGGAGAAATCCGCGACGCCCATGCCGGCCAGCCAGCCGCCGCCCCACAGGCTGAAGGCGCCGACCGTATAGACCAGCGTCATCCACACCGGACAGAAGATCATCCAGGCGGTGAAATTCATGCGCCCGAGCAACGATCCTGCAAGAATGATCACCGTGATCGCGGCGAACACGAACTGGAAGAACACCAATGTCGCCATCGGGAAGGTCAAAGCTGGCATGCCGGCGGCCGCCGCCGGAATCACCGCTTGCCCGAGGCTGAACGAAGCGGACGTCGCCAGCATCGGTTTGCCGAGGAACGGAAACCACTGCGGCCCGAACGCCATGTTATAATCAAACAACACCCAGACGACGAGCACTGACGCAAAGGCGTACATCGACATGAAGGCGGAGTTGATTGCCCACTTCTTCTTGACAATGCCACCGTAGAGAACCGTCAGTCCGGGGATGCTCTGCAGGCCGACAAAAGTTGCGGCTGCAAGCTGCCATGCGTTATTTCCTGTATCTAGCCACTTTGGTGCGGCTATGAGCGCTAGTTCGACTGCCATCTGCCCTTCCCCCAAATATGCCCTTTCGCGCCGGCGGCGCGCGGGCAATCGAGTTCTCCCTGTATGCAGGCCGCACACCGGTGAGTGTTTGGCTGATCGCAAAAGTTATGCCAGTTAGTCCGCCGCTGCCGGGCGGGATTACGTGGCCGAAGGGAATGCAGATGATGAAAAATTCTACAAATGCACATAAAATCAGCAGCCCTTGGGGGGCGGTCATAACAACATGCTTACTTAAGCGCGCGGCGTATGTGCTGGCGCTGGGAAGTGCTGTCTGGGTGAGCGGCGCCCACGCGCAGAGCGGGGGAGCCGTGATGACATGCACCAACCCATCGAGCGGCGCCACTTGGCAGATTCACGTCGACTACGGTGGTCATACGGTAGATTCGAATCCAGCCGAGATTACCGACACGGTCGTTGAGTGGCAGAGCAACGGCTGGAAATACAGCCTTGATCGTAAATCAGGAAAGCTTACGGTCGTTGTTGCTTCGTCTACCGGCGGCAATTTCCTTTATGATCAGTGCAAACTCGACAAATGAGCGGCTGCTCGCCGCCGCGACCGATCGGGAGCCGCGGTGATGTCCGAGCGACTTGCCGGCGTTAAGGCGACCATCGGGTTTGCCTCGGAAACCGGGCCGCGGGAGCGCAACGAGGACTTCGCCGGTTCGGTGTTTGGTTCTGAACTGCCACAGCCGCGCCGAGATGTGGTCGCGGCTATCGCCGATGGCATCGGCGGCGCCAAGGGCGGTCGTGTCGCCGCCGAGATGGCGGTGCGCGGTTTTCTCGACGGGTTCTGCGACCTGCCCGAGACAATGGAGGTGCGCCGCGCCGGCGCCCAGATCCTCAACTCGCTCAACAGCTGGATACATTCTCAAGGCCGGCGAGACGCAAAACTCGCGGGGATGGGTTGCACATTCACGGCGCTGATCCTGCGCGGGCGCGTCGCGCACCTGCTGCACGTCGGCGACACTCGCGTCTACCGGTTGCGCGGCGATCGCTTGACCTGTCTCACACACGACCATGTGCGCAATACCGGTACCGGCGGCCGCTCGAACACACTGGTCCGTGCGCTCGGCGTCGAAACAGAAGTGCCGCTCGATTATACGACCCAGCCGCTCGCCCGGCATGATCGGTTTCTTTTGTGCAGTGACGGCGTGCACGCCTTTCTGCCGGCTGAGGCGATTGCCGAGACTTTGCGCGAGCGTTCCGCATCCGAGGATTCGGCGCGCGCCCTCGTTGCCGCTGCGCTGGAATCGGGCAGCACCGACAATTGCACCGCGCTGGTGGTCGATGTCGTTGAACTGCCAACGGCCGAATCGGCGGATATCGGCGCGGCGATCATGCAGTTGCCACTTATTCCGGTGCCGATCGACGGCGAGACGGTCGATGGCTTCGTTCTCAAAGTGCTGATGTCCGACGGACGCTACACGCGCTTGTTCGGCGCCATGGATGAGAGCGAAGGCGGCGAAGTGGCGCTGAAATTTCCCAAGCCACAGGTCGCGGCCGTGGATACTTACCGCGCCGCCTTCGTGCGCGAGGCCTGGGTTGGTGCGCGGGTGCACAGCCCGTGGGTTGGCCGTACGATTGAACTGCCACCCGGCAGGCAGACCTGTCTCTACACGGTGATGCCGCTCTATCAGGGCGAACTTTTGGAAACACGGCTGGCGCGGCGTCCCGCATTGGGCTTGGAAGAGGGGCGCAACATCGCCATCAAGCTGGCGCGTGCGGTCGCGGCGCTGCACCATGCCGGGATCATCCATCGTGATATCAAGCCGGACAATGTGATCCTCGAAAGCGAAGGCTCGCTCAAGCTGATCGATCTCGGCGTCGTGCGGGTGCCGGGCCTCGAAGACTTTCCCCCGACCGACATTCCCGGCACCGCCGCCTACATGGCGCCCGAAATGTTCGCCGGCGAGCCTGGCAACGAGTCGACCGACATCTACGCTCTCGGCGTCACCATGTTTCGCGCCTTCACCGGCGAGTATCCGTACGGCAATCCGGATGCGACCACCCCGGCGCGGCGGAGCCGGCCCGCGGCGCTAGCGGCGCTTCGACCCGATCTGCCCGCGTGGCTGCAGGCCGCATTGGCGCGTGCGATCGCGGTCGATGCCGCGGAACGCTATCGCGATGTGCTGGACTTCGCCGTCGAGATGGAAACCGGCCCGGCGCGCGCGCCGCTTGGCGTGCATCGGCCACGGACGTTTTACGAACGCTCGCCGGTCCGATTTTGGCAGGGCGTGTCGGCGCTGCTGGCGATTGCCTTGATCGCCTCACTTTGGTTCCGGCACTGAGCCGAATTCCGGCCACAGCCGATCAGATTTACTTCGGCACGTTCATGCACAGCGCCAGCGCCGGTCCCGGTGTGTTGCTGCACGCCGCGGAGTCCACGCCGCCGTGCCTGGAAATCACGATCGTTGCACCGGGACAGGTCACCGAGACCAGCCGCTCGCCCGGGCTGCAACTCAAATCGCAGTTGTTGCTCGGAGCGCAGGTATCGTGATGTACGAAATGCAGCCCCGTCGCGCCGACCGGCCCGGGCGCTCCCTGCGGCCCTGCCGGCCCCGTCGCGCCCTGCTTGCCCGGAGGGCCCTGCGGTCCGGGGTCGCCTTGCGGTCCCGCCGCCCCGGGTGAGCCTTGCGAGCATGCCGCTACCGAAAGTGCGGCAGCAAGAAAGGCGGCAATTGCGACCGGCGTGCGCATTGGTTTCCCCCAGGCTAAATGCGGCCGCAAGGTTTCACCGGCGCTTGATGGTGTCAATGCAGGGAACGAGCGTTGACATTTGCGCGGTAGCGCCGCAAAGCGGCTAGCGGAGTGGATTTGATATTCGTCCAGCTCGTTGGCCCGAGCGGTTTGTCACTGGAATGTTCAAGCGCATCCTGATTGCCAATCGCGGCGAGATCGCCTGCCGGATCATCAAGACCGCGCGCCGGATGGGCATCGCGACCGTCGCGGTATTTTCCGAAGCCGATCGCGATGCGCTGCATGTCGAGATGGCCGACACGGCCGTGCCGATCGGCCCGCCGCCGGCGGCGCAGAGTTATCTGGTGGTGGAAAAAATCGTCGCCGCATGCAAGGCGAGCGGCGCCGAGGCGGTGCACCCCGGCTACGGGTTTCTCTCCGAGCGCGCGGCGTTTGCCGAGGCGCTGATCAAGGCGGGCATCGTCTTCATCGGGCCCAATCCGGCCGCGATCGCCGCAATGGGCGACAAGATCGAGTCGAAGAAAGCGGCCGCGCGCGCCAAGGTCTCCACGGTGCCCGGCCATCTCGGCGTCATCGAGGACCCGGCGCAGGCGATTACGATCGCCGAGCAGATCGGCTACCCGGTCATGATTAAGGCTTCGGCCGGCGGCGGGGGCAAGGGCATGCGCATCGCCTTTTCCAAGGCTGAAGTCGAGGAAGGCTTTGTGCGCGCCCGCTCCGAAGCGCAATCCAGCTTCGGCGACGACCGGGTCTTTATCGAGAAATTCATCACCGACCCGCGCCACGTCGAAATCCAGGTGCTGGGCGACAAGCACGGCAACGTGATTTATCTCGGCGAGCGCGAATGCTCGATCCAGCGCCGCAATCAGAAAGTCATCGAGGAATCGCCGAGCCCGTTGCTCGATGAAAAGACGCGAAGCCAGATGGGCGAACAGGCGGTCGCGCTGGCCAAGGCTGTCGGCTACGACAGCGCCGGCACCGTGGAATTCGTCGCCGCACAAGACAAGAGCTTCTACTTTCTCGAAATGAACACGCGGCTGCAGGTCGAGCACCCGGTCACCGAACTCGTCACCGGCATCGACCTCGTCGAGCAAATGATCCGGGTTGCAGCCGGCGCGCGGCTCACGCTCAAACAAAGCGACATCAAACTCAACGGCTGGGCGGTCGAAAGCCGTGTCTATGCCGAGGATCCTTACCGCAATTTTGCACCATCCATCGGACGGCTCATCCGCTATCGGCCGCCGGCGGAAGGCGTGCGCGACGGCGTGACGGTGCGCAACGACACCGGCGTCACCGAGGGCGGCGAAATCTCTCTCTACTACGACCCGATGATCGCGAAGCTCGTCACGCATGCCAAAACCCGCACGCAGGCGATCGACGCACAGGCCGATGCGCTCGACGCCTTCGTGATCGAGGGCATCCGCCACAATATTCCGCTCCTCGCCGCCGTCATGGCGAATGCGCGCTGGCGCAGCGGTAATTTGAGCACGGGGTTCATCGCCGAGGAATTCCCCGGCGGCTTTGAGCGCACCGCGCCGTCCGGCGCGGCTGCGCGCAGAATCGCCGCTGTCGCCGCCGCCATCGATCACGTGCTCGGCGAGCGCAAGCGAAAGATTTCCGGCCAATTGAACGTGGCGCTTATGCGCGAACGGCGGCGCTCCATCTGGCTCGGCAGCGAAGAAATGCAGGCCGACGTCGCTCATGATGGTAACACCATCGCCGTCACCTTCGAGGACGGCGCCACGCATGTGCTGCATTCCGAATTTGCGCCCGGCATGCCGCTTTGGCAGGGGGTTGTCGACGGAGCGCCCGTTGCGATGCACGTGCGCACGGTGCCAAACGGCTTTGAGCTCGCCTACCGCGGTGTTGAGGTGAAGGCGTTCGTCTACACCGAACGCGAGGCGGCGTATGCCCGCCTGATGCCGGCAAAGAAGCTCTCGGGCAGCGAAAAATCCATCCGTTGTCCGATGCCGGGTCTTGTCGTCTCAATCGTCGTCGCCGAAGGCCAGGAGGTCAAGGTCGGCGAGACGCTGGCGGTGGTCGAAGCCATGAAGATGGAAAATATT
>DASZWK010000094.1:0-15411 GCA_035546235.1 Xanthobacteraceae bacterium
TGCAGGATTTTGAGTGCGCTCAAGAGTTCATTGCGAAACAGCGGATGCTGAAATCGCGCTTGCGCCAGCGTCGCCAAGGAACGGAACACGTCCCAGGGGTCGCGCGCCTGTCCGAACGAGGACTCGATTCCCCAGATACTGACGAGGATAGTTGGATCGACGCCAAAACGCTGTTCCACGACGCGCAAGGTATCGGCCCATTGCGCCAGCTTGCGCTGTCCAATGGCGATGCGATCCGGCGAAACCAGGCTCGCCAAATACGCTCCCATTGGTTTGCCGTATTCGGGTTCGCGCCGCATCGCGGCGATGACGCGCGGGTCGAGCGTGATACCGGCAAACGCCGCATTGAATGTCGAATCCGCAATGCCTTGCTTTGCCGCGTCGGCGCGCAGCGCGGCAAGGAAGGCATCAAAGGTCTCGGCGGCAGCAGGATGCGTGAGCGTGCCTATAATCGGAGCGGCCAAAGCCAGCAGGCAGCGCCGCGAAATAGTGTGCATTCCCAAGGCCCGAACTTGTTGATCGCTAGACCAGCGATACCAGCCCGCCGCCGTGGCGCTCAAGGCGTCCGGCGATCTCGAGTTCGAGCAGGACGATACGGACCACACGTGGCGAGGTTTTGGACAAACGGACGAGGTCGTCCATCGAGCTCGGCACGGGACTGAGCAAGGAGAGAATGCGGCTGCGTTCGTCGGCGGCGGGTTCCGCATATTCGCCTGTCTCGCCGCCAGCGGGTTCCGGCTCTCGCGCCGGCATGTCCGTGCCGACGATCGGCTGCAACACGGAAATAATGTCGGCCGCTTCGGTCACCGGTGTAGCGCCCTGCTTGAGCAGGCCATTAGTACCCTCCGCGCGCGGATCGAGCGGCGAACCCGGTACCGCAAACACTTCGCGGCCCTGCTCGAGAGCAAGCCGCGCCGTGATCAGCGATCCCGAACGCTTCGCGGCTTCGACGATGACGACGCCGAGCGAAAGGCCAGAGATCAGCCGGTTGCGCCGCGGAAAATCGCGCGCGCGCGGCTCCCAGCCGAATGGCATTTCGCTCACCGCAACGCCTGCCGGCAAAATGGCATCGAGCAGTTCGGCATGTTCAGGCGGATAGAGCCGGTCGAGGCCGCCGGCGAGTACCGCGATAGTGCCGCCGTCGAGGCTCGATCGATGGGCGGCGGCATCGATGCCACGCGCAAGGCCGGAGACAGTGGCGAAGCCAGCTTCGCTAAGCGCCAGGGCAAGGCGTTGCGTAATCTTCAGTCCCGCAGCGGAGGCGTTGCGCGATCCGACAATCGCCACCGCCGGCATCGCCAGCACCGCGCGGTCACCTCGCACAGCGAGCAGCGGCGGTGCGTCGTCGAGTGTCTGCAGGCGCGGCGGATAGTCGGCCTCGCCGACCGCAATGAAAGCCGCGTCCAATGTCTCTGCCGCTTCAAATTCGCGCTCGGCCTGATCGCGGGAGTAAATCTGCGGCGGGCCGCCGCTGCCGCCGCGGCGGGCGAGCGCCGGGAGGGCCTCAAGTGCGGCCCGCGCGCCGCCGAAATGATTAATCAGCGCGCGAAAGGTGCGCGGCCCCACATTCTGGCTGCGGATAAGCCGCAACCAGTCGATCCGTTGCTCGTCCGTGAGATGGACGCCTTGCCCCGCTTCGGCCACGCAGCCCTCAAGCCCAAGACGCGGCCTGGGCCGCCATGGTGCGAGCATAGCCCTAAAGCAAAGGTTGAGGAGACAAAAAAGACCCGTAAAGCTAATCGGCTAATGGGAGCCGATTTTGCTCTCGGTACCGCTCATCAGGCGGGAAATGTTGGCGTGGTGCATCAGCCACAGCAGCACCGACAGGGTCATGAACAGCCGCAGTTCCGGAACGTCACCCTTCAGAGAAATAGCCATCGGAGCGGCGACGCTTGCGAGCAGCGCCGCGAGCGACGAATAGCGTGTGGCGGCGGCGACAACAGCCCACGTTACACAGAACGCCAAAAGCGGAATCCACAATCCGAAGCCGAGCAGGAGACCGATATAGGTGGCGACGCCCTTGCCGCCTTTGAACTTCAGCCACACTGGAAACAGGTGGCCTAAAAAGGCGCCGAGCGCAGCCGCAATGGCCGGATCACGTCCAAAGAAATGGCTCGTGACGAACACCGCGACCGTGCCCTTGAGCATGTCGCCCAAAAGCGTCGCGGCGGCGAGCCCCTTCCTTCCCGTACGCAGCACATTGGTGGCGCCGATATTGCCGGAGCCGATGCCGCGCACGTCAGGCGCCCCGGCAACGCGCGTAATCAGCACACCGAACGGGATCGACCCGCACAGATAGCCGAAGACGAACGCGGCGATCTCGTAAAGCGCGAGCGAAGACGCGGGCATGGCCTTATCCGGCGCGAGCTTTTTTGCCGTTGTCGCGCGGCTGGAAGCCAGCAGCCACCGCGTCGGCGACGCTGCGGTAGATGATGAGATGCTTCAGCCGCTCGGTGGGCAGCCGCGCCAGCGCGCGCAAGCCGGGTGAAAAGGTTTTCCGCGTGGAGTCGGAAACCACGAATTGGGCCGCCGTCTCCTGCTCGATGTCGGTCTCGCAATAGACGCAGCGCAGTTTGCAGTGCTGCCGCGCTTCGTCCTCGATGACATAAAACTTGTTGGCGGCGTATTGCCGCTCGGCCGGATCGGCGACGATGCAATTGCGGTTGCCGCAGGTCACCCCCGTGCCAATCGGCTGGGCGTAGATCGGATGCTCCGGCTTGGCGAAACCGCCGCTAAACTGGTGCAGCGATTTGTTCTTGTGCAGGTGCAGCAGCAACGAAATGAGCGCCATGCGCACCGGCACGCCGTAGGCGGCCTGCTGGAAATAGATCGCACGGCGGTCGCTGTCGAGGGCCGCGTCAAGTTCATTGACCCGCGGCAACGGATGCATGACGCTCGCTTCGGAAAATTTCGGCTGCCCAAGAAATTCAGCGTCGACCTTGGGATACGGTCGGTCTTTTTCTGCCCAGCGCTCTTTCTGAAAGCGTGTGACATAGACCGCGTCGATCTTCTTCTGCACCAGAAGCCCGTAATCGATTTCCGGATCGGGAATGAGCGACAGTTGGTGCGGTTGATCGGCGGTGACGTAGAGCGCGTCAATCGCGCCGCCCACCTGGTCCGGAGCCTTGGAGACCATCTGGCAGTGGAATTCCTCGCGCAGCCGCCGCGCGACGTGCTCGGGCAGCTCCATGCCGGGTGCGGGCAGGGGGTCGATGGTGGCGCCGAACCGCGCCAGCGCATAGACGAACGAATGGATCGTACGGCTGCCCTTGAGGTCTCCGGAAATCGCAACTTTCATGTTGCGCAGGCTCTTCTTCTTCGAGCGCAGCGTGAAAAGATCGCACAATGTTTGCGTCGGGTGTTCGTGGCTGCCGTCGCCGCCATTGATCACCGGGACCTGCGAATACTCCGCAGCGAGCCGCGCGGCGCCGTCGCGCGGATGGCGAATGACGACGACATCGCAGTAGTTGGAGATGACGCGAATGGTATCGGCCAGGCTTTCGCCCTTCGCGGCGGAGCTGACCGCCGGATCGGCGCTGGTAATATTGGCGCCGCCGAGCCGCAGCATCGCGGTCTCGAACGACAGCCGCGTGCGCGTCGAAGGTTCGTAGAACAGGCTCGCCAGAATGGACTTTGAGGCAAGTCCGGTGCTGCGTGCGATCCGGTAGGGGATATGGGAGTCGGCGAGTTCCTGCAAAAACCCCTGGGCGACCTCGAAGATCGTCTCGATCTCCTTGTTGCTGAGGTCGTTGATCGAAACGATATGGCGCGTGGGCGGCAGGGCCTTGGTCATTAAAGCGCTGCTATAGGCCCAATTCGCGCGCCCCGGCAAGCCCGCATCGGCGGACAGCACGCGTGATGCACCGAAAACATCGATTGCGGCGGCCGTGCTAAGTTCCGGGTGTCCCGGAAAGGTCCTCTGCGATGATCTCCCAAGCCCCTCGCTCTCGCTTCGATACTCACGAGGTGTTCAACCAGTCGACGCCCTACGAGAATATCGATCTGTTCGAAAGCGACAGGCCGCTCAAGGATGCGGTTGCCGCTAACGGCGGGGCGGATGCTGCGGCGGCGCTGTCCGAGTTCGGCCGGCATTGGGGCAGCGCGGATATGTTCGCGCTTGGCCGGCAGGCCAACGAGAACCCGCCCAAGCTCCACGCCTTCGACGCCAAGGGATTTCGCAGCGACCGGATCGAGTTTCATCCCGCCTATCACCGCCTGATGGGCGAGAGTGTCGCGGCGGGGCTGCATGGCTCGACCTGGGCGGCTGCAGGCAGGCATGCACCACCGCCGGCCGAAGTCACGCGCGCCGCGCGTTTCTACATGGCGGCGCAGGTCGAGACCGGGCACCTGTGTCCGATCACCATGACGCGTGCGGCGCTGGGCGCGCTCGTTGCCGAGCCTTCGGTCGCCGCCAAGGTCCTGCCCAAGGTACTGACCCGCAGCTATGACGCCGCATTTCTCCCGTTCTGGGAAAAGTCGGGCATGACGCTCGGCATGGGCATGACGGAAAATCAGGGCGGCACCGACGTGCGCGCCAACACCACAACGGCGACGCCAACGGGGGGCGATGGCTATTCGATCGTCGGAGCCAAGTGGTTCATGTCGGCGCCGATGAGCGACGCCTTTCTTGTGCTGGCGCAGGCGCCGGGCGGATTGACCTGTTTTTTGATGCCGCGTTTTCGGCCTGATGGCAGCGTCAATGCGCTGCGCTTCCAGCGGCTCAAGGACAAGCTCGGCAACCGATCCAATGCTTCAAGCGAAGTGGAATTCACGGAGGCCTTCGCTTGGCGGATCGGCGAAGAGGGCGCCGGCATTCGCACCATTCTGCACATGGTGCAGTTGACCCGGCTCGACTGTGCGGTTGCCTCGGCCGGCCTGATGCGGATGGCATTGGCGCAGGCAACGCATCACTGCCGGCACCGTAATGTGTTCCAAAAGCCGCTTTACGACCAGCCGATGATGCGCACGGTGCTTGCCGATCTGGCGCTGGAGATGGAAGGCGTGGTGGCGCTCGTCATGCGGCTGTGCCGCGCGCTCGACCATGCTGCAGACGACCCGCGCGAGGCGGCCTATGCCCGCTTGATCACGCCGGCGGCGAAATTTCGGATCTGCAAAATCGCGCCGGCCTTCGCGTTTGAGGCCATGGAGTGCCTTGGCGGCAACGGTTACGTCGAGGAAAGCATCATGCCGCGACTCTATCGAGAGGCGCCGGTCAATGCGATCTGGGAAGGCTCCGGCAATGTCATGTGCCTTGACGTGCTGCGCGCGCTCAAAGGCGAGGAAGAGCGCGCGCTGTTTCAGACGCTCGCCCATGAGGCCGGCGTCGAAGAGAGTGGTCCGAACGCGCAGGCGCCAAGCGAAGCATTGGCGCGAGTCACAGTGGAACGGCTGGCGCTGCTGGCGAGTGCGGCGGCACTGAGAGGGAGCGCGCCGCCGCTAGTGGCCGATCATTTTGTTCGCTCGCGTCTCGCCGGAACGCATGGCGCGCTCTACGGCGCACTGGACATCGACCCCGCCGCGACCGAACTCCTACTGCAGCGCGCGTTGCCGGCGCGCTAATCGCCGCGCTCAGGCGGCTGCAGATCAGGTTTTGCCAAGCGGTCGAGCGCGCCCTGAAGAATAAAGACCGCGGCGTGTTGATCGATCACCTTCTTGCGCTTGGCGCGGCTGACATCAATGTCGATGAGCGTGCGCTCAACCGCGGCGGTTGACAGCCGCTCGTCCCAGAGCGCGATCGGAAGCGCCGTGCGCTGCGCGAGATTGCGCGCGAAGGCGCGCGTCGCCTGCGCGCGCGGGCCCTCACTGCCGTCCATGTTGATGGGCAGGCCGAGCACGAAGCCCGCCGCGCGCCGCTCATTGGCGAGTTCCATGATGCGGCCGGCATCGACGCTGAACTTCTTGCGGGCGATGGTTTCGACCGGCGCAGCCACGCGCCGATCCGGATCGCTCGTGGCGACACCGATGGTTTTAGTGCCGAGATCGAGTCCGATCAGTGCGCCCCGTGGCGGCCACAGCAACGCTGCGTCGGTAAGCGTAAGCACCGGCATGCCGCCCGCCTAGCACGCGTCAATGTCAGGGCCAACGCCTACTTTCCCCGGGCGCAGGGGGCAACTATGGTGTCATACGCGCGGCGGTGCCGAGGGGTATCCATGCAGCCAACCAAAGCAATCCTCGCGGCCGTGCTTGTGGCCGCCATCATGCAGTGTGCCATGCCACAATCCGCGGAAGCCGCCGAAATCAAAGTCATCAGTGGGGGCGCCTTCAAGACGGTGCTGAACGATCTCGTCGCCCAGTACCAGAAGGAAAGCGGCAACACCGTCGCCGTCACCTATCGGACGGTCGGTCAGCACATGAAGCTGATCGCCAGCGGCGCGGAAAAATTCGATGTCGCGGTGCTGACGCCGGAAGCAATCGATGGGCTCGTCAAAGAAGGCAAGGTTGTGCCCGGCAGCCGCGCCGATCTGGCCAAGACCGGGGTCGGCGTCGTGGTCAAAGCCGGTACTCCGCTGCCCGACATCAGCACGGTGGAGGCCTTCAAGAAGGCGCTGCTTGCGGCGAAGTCGGTCGCCTATATCGATCCGGCGGCCGGAGGTTCGAGCGGCATCTATGTCGGCAAGCTGTTGGAGCGGCTGGGTATCGCCAAGGAGGTCAATGCCAAGGCGGTGCTGGTCCATGGCGGCGAAGTGGCTACCCACGTCGTCGACGGCGAGGCCGAAGTCGGCATCCACCAGATCAGCGAGATTTTAGCTGTGAAGGGTGCGGTGCTGGTCGGTCCGCTGCCTGCGGCCATCCAGAATTTTACGGTCTACGCGGCGGGCGTCGCAGCTGGCGATGGAGCCGCGGCCAAGTCGCTGGTGAAGTTCCTCGCGGGGCCGCACGCGATCTCGATTATCAAGTCCAAAGGCATGGAACCGGCCCGCTCGTAGCGGCGCCCCACGAAAAGGCAGCGCCCGCCGAGGGGCGGGCGCGGGCTTGTCGTCCTGGCCGAGCTATGCAGTCAGTGCCGGACGTGCTCCCATGCGACATGCGGAATGTCCGAGCGAGTGATCCCAAGATCGGCCAGTTCGCGGTCGTTGAGGTTCGACAGTTCTCGCACCGTAGTGCCGTACTGCCTCCAGGTCTGAACATAACGGATAAAAGACGTAAGCATTGGGCTCCTTTCCCGGCGTTCGCCGTGGCTAGGAGACACATATAGGGAACATCATCTCGCAATGCACAATAAATTGCTGCATCGCAGCTAGGTGTCGATTGCATAAGACAATTTAGTAAAACTTTAGATATCTGCATAGCGGCGATTCCCGAGCCCGTGGTGGATCGGCTGGCTACGCTTGGCTCCAGGGATAACCCCTTGGTTCCGCCGCCCCGATCGGCGCCCCATTCGCCCGTATTCAGCCATGCGGTGATCGTAGCGCCGCCGAACTCCGGCACTCTTATCGCGATGTTCTGTTGCGTTTGTCAGGGGATAGCCATGGGGACCACACGGGACCACCGCCGCTGCGCGGAGGAATGTGTAGCAATGGCGAGGCTGTCAGACGATGATACCGACAAGGTGCTTTGGCTGACCTTGGCCCAGTCCTGGGTACGACTGGCCGAACACGCCGAGCGCGGGTCTTTGCTGGTGACGATCGACGGTGAGGCCGCCTCCGAAGCGTTGTCGTCTGATCAGGATTAGACCGTCGGAATCGGCGCAGCCGTGGGCGACGGGCGCCTTGGGTTATTTACCGTTGGCTTGCAGTACACGCTGGCATGCCGCGCTCAGCCTAGGGCGATTGCGCTGCAGGCAGCCAAGAATGGCGAAGACGTCGCACTGGTTGGCCTGCAGTTCCGCCACGCAGTAAGAGGTCACATCGCCATGACAGGCCGCGCGGTCCTGCTCGCTCCCCTGCACGGGGCTCGGACATTGCGGTGCCGCCGGCTGCGGTGGGAATTGGGCCGAGGCGGCCGTGATGCCGGCCAGCAGCAAGGTCAAGCTCAGAACCAGAGTGCGATGCATGATTTTCGTTCCCCCACAGCGAAACCGCAGCCTGTCGACAGCGTAGCACATGTTCCGCGAAGTCGAATGAGCCGGACGAGTTGTCACCAGTGTTTCCGGCGAGCTGCTCGTAGAGAGGCTTGCGCCAGCAGGCCACGCGGCGATACATCTCGCGGCAAGGGCGGTTAGCTCAGTTGGTAGAGCGTCTGCTTTACACGCAGGATGTCGGCGGTTCGAGTCCGTCACCGCCCACCACTCAACAACAGGGCGCTATCGCAGCGGCGCACGGCGAGAGCTGATATCAGGCGCGCCACTCCGCGGCCGCTCTGCCAATCCTGTTTAATAAATCCAAAACGGGACGGAGGACAGATAACCGGCGACGGAAGGTATCCTACCGTCCCCAGTTGTCCGCCCTCCGTCCCGTGTTGCCCCTTATCGGGGCCGAAAGACTTCAGATGGCTTCTTTGAGCTCTTTCGACGCGCGGAAGGCGACTTTCTTGCTCGCCTTGATTTGAATCGGCTCGCCGGTGGCGGGATTGCGGCCCATGCGCGCTGCGCGCTTGCGGACCTGCAGGATACCGAGACCGCCGATGCGGATACGCTCGCCCTTCTTCAGGTGCTTGACGATGTTGCCAACCAAGCCTCCGAGAATGGCCTCGGCCTGCTTTTTCGACAGCTCGTTGTCTTCCGCAAGCGTTGCGGCAAGATGCTTCAAAGTCACGGTAGTGGCTGGTTTGGTTGCCATGAAACCCTCCTCGATGAAGCGGTAATCCGAAGATCTATGCCGCTTATCAAATTGCAGTTAGACGATTCGGCTGCGACTGACCACGCTTGTTTTGCCGATTCCACCGATGTTTTTCGCGTGTGCGCGCTATCTGGTGTGGCTTCGTGGCGCGTTCAAGGCACTCGTTTAGGCCCGAAATCCTTGACTTGCGGCGTCTACCGCCTTAACTGCCGAGCGCGTCCGCGGGGGCGTAGCTCAGTTGGTTAGAGCGTCGGCCTGTCACGCCGAAGGTCGCGGGTTCGAGTCCCGTCGCTCCCGCCATTTCTCCCAAAATTGGCGCTATTTCAGCGGTTTACACTCCCGCGCAGGGCGCGGCAGCCCACGGATGAGGGCAGCCGAACCGTGCCGTTGCGCAGGAAGGCGCTCAGACGTTTTCGAGGATTTTGTCGGTCTTGGCGCTGAAGCGATAGCGCGGGATGGCATCGAGATCGGTCCCGGTAACGCGGATCACCCAGGCCTTATGGGGATGGGCGGTGTTGTGGATGGCACCCGAAGCATAACCGCGCGTCTGACCGGGGCCGAGTGCGTAATGGCGGGTCTTCTCCAGCACCGCGCCTTCCTCCGATTCGGGGTTGACGCGCTTCCACTCGGTCATTTCCGTGACGCCGCGGGCGGTTCCGTAGATCGCCCAGGACGCGCCGTGGCTGTGAGGCGTGCCGACCTTGCCACCTTCCTGGACGTGCGCCAGCACGTAGGCATCGGTGTCCGGATCGTGCCACAGCTCGCGGCGGCCAATCGGCGTATCGTCGTTGAAGGTCTCGGCTACGAACTGAGGATTGTTCAGGAGCTCGGTCAGTTTGCGCGCCACATCAGGCAGACCGTTTTGCCCCTTGGCTTTGAGCGTCGCCGACAGATCGGCGCAAAAGTTGGCTAGCGTGTAGGGCATGGTCAGCTCCTGAATGATCAAGCGGTTGAAGACAGGTTACGCCGCGTGGCGCGGCGGTCAATGCCGGCCGGTTGCGACCAGCGCGTTGTAGCGCGCAATCACGTCGTGCGGGGTGGCGGCCGCCTTGGCGACGGCGTCGTGCACCGTGGCGCCGTCGATCGGACTCATATCGATGCCGAGCTTTTCCGCGGCGGCGACGACCGCCGGATCCTTGCACATCGCCATGAACGCTTGTTGCAAAGCTGAGGCGCGGTCCGCCGGAATGCCGGGCGGCGCCGCGAACGGCAGCGAGATGAAGAATTGAAGGTCGGCGAAATTGAGCAACGCCTGCGCGCCCGCGTCCTTGGTGAGTTCGTAGGCGGTCGGGATATTGGCGAAATCGGGATGCCGGGTCTTTCTGCCGAATTGCATCAGCGCGCGAAAGGCGTGCTCATTCCACAGCGCGCGCTGACCGGTGCGCACCGAGCTATAGCCGACCACCTGGCCGTCGATCTCGCCGCGCTGCATTGCCAGGAACATCGGCGCCGCGCCGCGATAGCCGGTCACGACCTTGACGTTGAGGCCGAGGCTTTGCTTGGCGATGGTGGCGTAGATGACATTACTTGACGCCGCATTGTCGCCGCCGAGCGAGATCGATTTGTTGGTTCCCTTCAGCTCGGCCACCGATTTGATCGGATTCGTCGCCATCACCAGCATCAGGTAGGCGTCGTGAGCGTAGGACGACAGGCTGCCGAGCCAAGTCAGCTTGAGCGGATCGAACTGCACGTTGGGATCGCCCTGGATCGCAAGGAGCGGCACCGCGCGTTCGAGCTTGACCAGGTAGGTACCGTCCTTCGGAAACACGTTGGCAAGACGGTTGGCGGCAATGATGCCGCCGGCGCCCGGCTGGTTTTCAACCACGATCGTCGGGTTGCCGGGAATGTATTTGCCGAGATAGCGCGCCACGAACCGCGCCGAAATGTCGTTGATGCCGCCCGGCGCATTGCCGACCACCATGGTGATCTGGTGGCTCCGGTAGAATTGCTCGGCCGTCTGTGCGCGGGCGGCGCCGGCGGCTGCGCTGGCAGTCAAGCCGCCCAGCACAGTCAGGGCGGTGCGACGTGTCACGACGGTCATGTGGTCCTCCAGATTTTTTTGGCATCATTGCCGCAGCGCGATCTAAACCACCGCCGCGGCGCACGGACGATGCTTCAGGGAAACGCCTCCAACAGGTGCCCGTAGCCTTTGACCGGCTGGCGAACATGCAGGCGTTTCTGGATTTCCCAGACCCGCGCCGGCACCGGATGCACCACAGGCACCCCCAGATCCTGTTCGAGCATCGCGATGATGTTGAGCGTGCGCCAGCCCGAGCCGAGCATGTAGATGGCATCGGCGCCCTTCACCTTAAGAAAGTTCTTTTTGATGTGGGCATAGACCTGCTCGCCGGACAATGTCTGCACCTGGTTGAACGGAACGTCGATGCCTTCCATGCCGCGCACGATGAAACCTGCGTCACGAAAATACTTGGCGAAGATGGCATTGAGCTTTTCGGGAAAGTAGGTGGCGCCGACGAAGCTCTTGGCCTTCAGCGCGCGCAGCGCCGTGACATGGTTCTGCGCGACGCTCATGATCGGCACTTTGTATTTTTTCTCCCAGGCGGCGAGAATCTTGGCTTCGCCCTTGCGGCCGAGCACCATGAACGGCGGCGCACCGTGCGGATGGATCAGGTCGCACTCCTGTTCGGCGAGCACCGCGACCAGCTTTTCATAGTGCGGCATCATGGTGTGAAACTCGTCCGCGGTGCCGCGCCGGATATTCAGGAACAGGGGGATGAGGCCGATGCCTTCCGGTAGCAGCCGGCAGACCTCTTCGGTCACGCCCGGCCGCATCGTCGGATTGATCATGCCAACAACGCCACGCCAAGATGAAAACGCCATGATGGAAACCTCGAACAACCGCGAAGGGGCCGGGACTGTAGCACGGCCGCCGGCAATGCAAGGCCGTCAGCGCCGACCCGATGCCGGAGTGTGGAGTGCATCGAGTAGCGGCCCGAGGTGCTGCTCGTAGACGCGCCAGCGGCCGACGGCGCTGTTATAGATTGGCTGGCGCACTTGCGTCGCGCTTGCGGTACGCACAGGCCGGTCGGTTTCGTGAAACGACAGGCAGCGGTCGGTCCACGGCAGGCCGCAATAGGCGATGATGCGGCGCGCCTCCCGCTCAACGTCGGCGACGACATCCTCGTAGCGGACGTCAAGGATGCGGCCCGCCGGCAGTACATTACGCCAATGTGCCATCAGGCGTTCGTAACGCTTGTAATAGCGGCCAAGCTCACCGAGGTCGTAAGTATGGTTCTGCTCGGCCGAGAACAGTTTTGAGAAGCACGATATGCAGGTGTCGACCGGATCGCGAATAGTGTGGATGATCTTGGCGTTCGGCAGCGCCAGATGAATAAGGCCGGCGAAATAGTAGTTCGACGGCATCTTGTCGGTGATCCGCTCGGCATCCGGCCGGTCGTGCTTCGCGGCCAGCGCCCGAACCAGCGCAATGTAGCGCGCCCCGATCTGTTGCAGCGGTCCGGTGTCGAGCGCTGATACGAAATCTGGGTACGGCAAAGAATTGCCGTCCGGCCCGCGGACGGTCAGCACGACGTCATTGAAGGTCTGAAGTTCGCCTGCGCCGTATGCCATCTGGTGACTGGCGATGATCTGCTCGACGAGTGTCGTGCCGGAGCGCGGCATGCCGATGACAAATATCGGCAGCGGGGAGGGGTCGCCGCCGCCCGACTTGGTGTCGATCAGCTCGCGCGTGAACAATGCTTCAATACGCTCGAACAGCGCGAAGGTCGCTCGCTCGTCGTAGTCGATGGTTGAGCGCTTGGCGGCATTGCCGGCGAACAGATGCCGGAACGAGCGATCGTGATCCTTGAGGTCGGCATAGGCCTTGCCGAGGCCGAAATCGAGCTGCATCCGATCGGTCTTCGACAGTCCGTCAGATTTTGCTGCGAGCTCTTCCATCGCAGCCAGATGCGGATCGCAGGGCGCAAATTTCTTCGAATCGGCAAGGTTGACGTACACGCCGGCGATGCTCGGCTTGAGCCGCAGCGCTTCCAGATAGGCGGCGTGCGCTTCGTCAAGCTTGCCCAGTTCTTTGAGCACGTTGCCCATGTTGTTATAGGCGTCGGCGAGATCGGGCTTGAGCGCCAGCGCTTTGCGGTAATGGGCAAGCGAATCCTCGAGCTCGCCGCGCTCGAAGGCAACGCGGCCCATCAGGTTGACGGCGTCGTGGTTGTTTGGAGAAAGCGCGATCGCGCGCGCCGCCGCGGCCGCGGCATCGTCGACGTTCTTCTGATCGAGCAGCACCGTGGCGTAATGCACATGAAGCTTGTCGCTGCGCGCCTCGATGACGAGCGCGCGGCGCATCATCTCTGCGGCCTCGTCCAGCCGGTCGAGATCCTTCAGCGCCAGCGCCAGGTTGTCGAGCGTGTCGGGATTGTTGGGGCCAAGCTCGAGCGCCTTGCGATAGACGGTCTCGGCCTCCTCGGGCCGCTTTAACTCGCGCAGACAGGTGCCGAGATTGTTCCAGGCATCGGCAAAGCTTGGCATCAGCTCGATGGCGCGCCGGTACGACGGTTCGGCATCGGCAAAACGCTTGAGACGCTGCAGCGCATTGCCGCGGTTGCTGTGTGCCTGGGCAAAGTTGTCGTCGAGCACGACGGCGCGGTCATAGAGCTCCAGCGCCTCTTCAAATTTGCCCTGGTCGAACAGCGCAATGCCAAGATTGCTCAAGGCGCCCGGATAGTCGGGATTGATGTCGAGCGCGCGACGGCCGGCCGCAATCGCTTCGTCGATCCTTCCGGCGAGCCGGCACATCTCGCCGAGATTGGCGTGATAGAGCGCCACGTCCGGCTTGATCGCGATCGCACGATGCACATGATCGATGGCTTCGCCGAGCTTGCCGGACTGATGGGCGATGATGCCGAGCATGTGCTCGGCCTCGGCATTATCCGGCGCGGCGGCAGCGGCGCGGCGCGTGAGCTCGTCGGCGTCGGCCAGAAATCCGTGCCGGCGTTTTTGTTCGGCAAGAAGCAGCGCCTGGCCTGGATTGACGGCCTGCTGTTGCTCTACGGGCGGCGCAGTGGCGAGCGCCGCTTCTGCCGCCATGATGGCTGCCGCCTGCGCGGCGCGCCGCTCGCCGTCAGCCTTGAACGGCATAAGCCGCGCCATGTCGCCGCGCGCGACCGCGGCCAGCTCCTGCGCCACGCGCGCGATCACGCCGTCCTGCGGTTCGCCGTCCTTCGGGCGGAACAGCCGCATGTTCGGATACCAGGGATTGTCCTCACGCTGCAGCATCCAGCGCCAATCGGTCACCGACGGCAGCAGCACCCAGACCGGCTTGCCCAATGCACCGGCAAGGTGCGCCATCGACGTATCGACGGTGATCACGAGATCAAGCGCGCTCACGGCTGCGGCCGACTCGACAAAATCGTTGAAGGCCGAGGCAATGTCGTCGACGTTGGTTTTGCTGCCTTTCAGCTTTTTCAGATCGTCGGCGCGCTGACCGACCTGGAGGCTCGCAAAAGACACGCCGGGCGTGGCGAGCACTGGCGCCAATTGAGCCAGATCGACGGAGCGGCGATGATCGTTGACGTGCTCAGGATTGCCGGCCCAGACCAGCCCGACCTTGAAGCCGGACATGGTGCCAAGCTGCCGGTGCCAGCGTTGCACCGCATCTGCGGGCGCGCGCAGATAGGGCACCTGCGCCGGGATCGTTTCGAGCCGTGTCTTGAACAGGCGCGGCAGGCTGAGCAGCACGGCGTCGCACGGATACGATTCGGGATCGCCGCGGTCGCCCAAGACCGTGACTCCCGGCAAACTTTCGCGCAGCAGCGTCACGAGTTGCTGATGCACGCGCACTGTCACTTTCCTGGCACGCGCGGCAAGCGGCGGGATGTAGCGGGCGAATTGCAGCGTGTCGCCGAATCCCTGCTCGGCCTGCACATAGATGTGCTTGCCGGCGAGGCTTTCGCCCTGCCACGGCTTTTCCGGAAATCGCGGACCTTTGCGTTCGCTTGAGCGCAGCCGCCATTCGTATTCGTCCCAGCCCTCGCCGAAATCACCGCGCATCAAAAGCAGAATGCCCAACCCCGAATGGGCGTTGGCGTGATTAGGCGCCAGTGCGATGGCGCGACGCAGCGCGATCACCCCTTCGCCGAATTCGCCATTGTGGTGCAGCGTGGTGCCGAGATTGGCCCAGGCGTCGGCGTAATTCGGCTTGAGCTCGAGCGCGCGGCGATAGGCGGCGATCGCTTCGTCGAACCGCTTCAGCGCGTGCAGGGCGTTGCCGAGGTTGCTGTGGGCTTCGGCAAAGTCGGGCTTCGCCGCGATGGCCCGGCGCTGCGCACCCGCTGCCGCCTCGTAGTCTTTCAGTTCGTACAGCGCGACGCCGAGATTGCTTAGCGCCATCGGCATGTCGGGCTCGATCTCAAGCGCGCGCCGGGCCTGCTCCGCGGCAAGTTTGGGCCGGCCGGCAAGACGCAGCATCTCGCCCAGATTGGCGTGATAGAGCGCGACCTGTGGCGCGAGCTTGACCGCGCGTTGCACATGCTCGATGGCGTCGGCGAGCTTGCCGTTCTGGTGCGCAATCACGCCGAGGAGGTGTGTGGCCTCGGGTAAATTGGGCTGCGCCTGCAGGATCTGGCGGCAGACCGCCTCGGCCTCCATCAGCCGGCCTTCGCCGCGGCAGCGATCGGCATACACCAGCGCTTCGGCGAGCGGCATGAACGTGCTGTTG
>DASZWK010000095.1:0-20614 GCA_035546235.1 Xanthobacteraceae bacterium
CATCGGTCTCACCGAGAATCCAATCGTCGATTTCACCAACGAGACGCTCAAGCGCGCGTTGCACGATCCCATCTGGGAAGTGTTCATGGTGGGCTTCCACATGATGCACCAGGGCGCGCGGGCGAACGTGTTTCCACTGACCCAGAAGAACGGCGTCGGTACGCTGATCATGTTCGCGGTGCGCAGCATCTTCGCCGACCCGCCGCGGGTGGCGCGCGAGATCAAGGCGTTGGCCGCCAAGGGGCTGGTCGACAAATCGCTCGCCGCCACCGACGACCCGCTCGGCTTTCTGGTGCATGACGGCGGCGCCGCCAGCATGATCGACGCCGCTTACCGGTTCGTGCGCCACGAGCCAGGCGTCGACGTGGTGCTGTTCGGCACCGGCAACGCCGCGCATCTGCGCAGCAATATCGCGTCGCTACTCAGGCCGCCTTTGCCGGAAGCCGACCGCGCCAAGCTGGTGGCTTTGTTCGGCCACCTGAAAGGCATCGGGCTCGACGGGCATCATGCACGCTGATGCGACGTTGGTGCGTCGCCCTGGGCATTACCGCGGCGGGGTCGGGTCCTCGATCACCGGATTTGACAGCACGCCCAGACCATCGACTTCGACCTCGCACACGTCGCCGGCGCGCATGTGCAGCTGGCCCGCAACAATGACGCGGCCGACCGGCTTCTCCGGCCGTTCGCCCGGCCGCAGCGGCAGCGCACCCGGCGAGCCGCTGACGATCACGTCGCCCGGCTGCAACGTGTAGCCTTCCGACAGATATTCGATGAGCCGCGGCACGTCGAACAGCAGGCCGTCGATCTTGGCGTGCTGCCGCTCGATGCCGTTCAATCGCGTGATCAGCGTATGGCCGGCCGGATCGCCGAACTCGTCCGGCGTCATCAGCCAGGGCCCGAAGCTGCCGGAACGCTCGAAATTCTTGCCCAGACCGAACTGGCGGTTGTGGCCCTGGTACTCGCGCACCGAGCCTTCGTTGTAGCAGGAGTAGCCGGCGACATGCGCGAACGCCTCGTCACGCTTGATGAAGCGGCCGGGCTTGCCGATGATCACCGCGAGTTCGCCCTCGTAGTCGTAGGCTTCGGCGATCTTCTTGTTCGGCGCCCACAGCGGCTCTCTGTGCCCGACCTGACAGATCGGCATGCGCAGGAAAATCTGCGGATAAGTCGGTGACGTGGTGAGCCCGGTCTCCTCGATATGGAGCTTGTAGTTAAGCGCCAGCGCCCAGGTGGCGTGCGGCTCGCGGATCACCGGATCGAACGCGATCTCGTCGAGCGACAGATCGGCGGATTTTCCGGCGGCGGCGGCCCGCACGCGCGACAGCGCCGGATCGATTTCCAGAATCCGGCGCAGATCGTTGGGCAAGTCCGGTGCAGCGCTGGTCAGGGCGATCAGTCCGTTGGCGCCGCTTATGACGCCGACGCCGTGTTTGCCCTGGTGGCGATAAGACACAACTTTCACGGCATCCCCCCTTGGTCTGACGGCTTTCCGGCCGCATGTCGCCGCCATGATACCAAGGCGCGCGGTCAGGGGCGCCGCCAAATCGGCGACGCGCACCGGGGCTGCGTCGAAACAAGCCCTGGATTTCTCTACCGCTTGATCGCTACTACGCTCCCGAAACCCTGGGAGGGACCGCCATGACGCTAGCGCGCCGTACCTTTTTAAATCTCGCAGCCGGAGCTGCCGCAGCCCCTGTCTTGCCCGGCCGGGCGCGTGCCGACACCTACCCGACACGTCCGGTCCAGATCGTCGTCGACCTGCCGGCAGGGCTGGCGCCCGATGTCGCGGCGCGGCTGATCGCGCCGCCGCTGGGGGAGCGGCTCGGCCAGTCGGTTGTGGTCGAGAACAAGCCGGGCGCCGGCGGCAATATCGGCGCCGAGTATGTCGTGCGGGCGGCGCCCGACGGCTACACGCTGCTGCTGGTGATTTCGGGCAATGCCGTCAACGCCACGCTGTACCCGAAGCTGACCTTCGACTTCCTGCGCGACATCGCGCCGGTTGCCTTTATCGGGGTGACGCCATTCGTCCTGGCCGTGCACCCCTCGTTCCCGGCGAAGACGATTCCCGAATTCATCGCCTACGCCAAGGCAAATCCCGGCAAGATCAATGTCGCGACGGCCGGCGCCGGCACCGCGCCGCACCTCGCCGGCGAATTGTTCAAGATGATGGCCGGGATCAATCTGGTGCAGATCAGCTACCGCACCAACTACTTTGCCGACGTGCTCAGCGGACAGGTGCCGGTCTCATTCGTCGCCGTCGCCCCCGGCATACCCTTCCTGCGCGCCGGAAAGCTGCGCGGGCTCGGCGTCACCAGCGCGACCCGCATGAGCATCCTGCCGGATATTCCGGCCATCGCCGAGTTCGTGCCGGGCTACGAGGGCAGCGGCTGGCTCGGCGTCGGCGCCCCGAAGAACACGCCCACGGCCGTCATCGACCGCCTCAACAAGGAGATCAACGCCATCGTGGTCGATCCGAAAATGCAGCCCCGCCTCGTTGGCTTGGGCATTGAGGCCAATCCGATGACGCCCGCGCAATTCGGCAAGCTCTGCGCCGACGCCACGGCGAAATGGGCAAAGGTCATCAAATTCGCCGGCATCAAGCTGGAGTGATGCACCTTAAAGGGACCAGCGCACGTTCAGGGAAATGACGATGAGAATTCAACGCAGAACGTTTCTGCAAACCGGGGCAGCAGCCGCCGGCCTCGTGGTTGTTTCGCGTGTCGCGGCGGCGCTCGATTACCCGGCGCGGCCCGTCCACGTCCTCGTCGGATTTCCTCCCGGAGGCGCTGCGGATATTTTTGCCCGCCTCATCACCCCGCGCCTCTCCACCGCGCTCGGTCAAACATTCCTTGTCGAGAACCGGCCGGGTGCCGGCGGCGATATCGCCGCCACGGCTCTCGTACAGGCGGCGCCTGACGGCTACACGCTGCTGATTGCCAGCGTGGCCAATTCGATCAACGCCACGCTTCATCCAAATCCGAAATTTCATTTCCCCGCGGACATGACGCCGATCGCCGGCATCAGCCTGGTGCCGCTGGTGATGGCGGTCAATCCAGCAGTGCCGGCCAAGACGGTTCCCGAGTTCATCGCTTACGCCAAATCCAATCCCGGCAAACTCAGCATGGCATCGCCGGGTATCGGGACTGCGGGGCAGGTCGCGGGCGAGCTGTTCAAGATGATGACCGGTATCAATATGGTTCATGTGCCGTATCACGGCGGTGCGCCGGCGCTGACCGACTTGCTCGGCGGACGCGTGCAGGTCGAATTCGGTCCGTTGCCGGATGCGATCGGATATATCCGCGCCGGAAAGCTGCGGGCCTTGGCGGTGACGACGGCGGAGCGTTCTCAGGCTTTGCCCAATGTACCGGCCGTCAATGAATTCGTACCGGGCTACGAGGCAAGCGCGTGGTGGGGCATGTGCGCGCCGAAGAACACGCCCGCGCCGATCGCCGAGACGCTCAACAAGCAGGTCAATGCGGCGCTTACGGACGCGACGATCAAGGATCGGTTTGCCAAACTCGGCGGCAATCCGATGCCGGGCTCGGCGGCGGAGTTTGGCCAATACATCGCCGCGGACACTGCAAAGTGGGCCAAGGTCGTGAAATTCGCCAGCATCAAGCCGGAATAGATTGTCAGTGCGGCTCGGCGCGCATCTTGATCGTGCTGGCCCAGAGCGCAAACGCCGCCACCCCCATGGCAGCGATGGTGCCGGCGACCGGCCACGCCGATCCGCCCAGATAGGCGCCGATCGCGGCGGCGGCGATCGCGCCACAGGACTGCTGCGAAAACCCGAGCAACGATGACGCCGTGCCGGCGCGGTCAGGGAATGGCGTGAGCGCCGCCGCCATGGTCTGCGGCATCGCAAGCCCCATCCCCGCGAGATAAACCGTCATCGACCCGACCAGCCATGTGACGCTGGTGAGCCCGAAAGCCACCACCGCCGCCATCAGCAAGCCGCCCGCCGCCATGATGGCCGTGCCGATGCCGATCATCGGACCGAGCCCCAACCGCATCACGATCCGCACCGCAATGTTGGTCCCGAGCATGTAACCCAAAGAGCCCACCGCGTAGGTCATGCCGAAGGCGAGCGGCGAAAGTCCGTACACACCCTGAATGACCACAGAGGCGCCTGAAACCCAGGCGTAGAGACCGACAAACGTCGTCGTCATAATGGCGAGATGGGCGAGGAAGCTGCGATGCGAGAGCACCGAGCCATAGAGGTTTCCCATCGTTGCCAACGACAGCGGCTCGGTTGTGCGCTTGCGCAGTGTCTCGGGGAGAAGCCGCGCCGTGAGCGTGCCGGACGCGATCGAGACAATCACCAGCAGGATGAAACTCGCGTGCCAGCCGAACACCGTCTGCAAGATGCCGCCGATGAGCGGCGCCGCGATCGGCGCGAAAGCCTGAATCGATCCCATCAGCGACAGCTCGCGCCCGGCGCGCACGCCGGAATAAAGGTCACGCACCACGGCACGCGCCAGCACGATGGCGCCGGCGCCGCCCAGCGCCTGGACGAAGCGCGCGGCAATCAGCGCGTCGATCGATCGGGTCGTGGCGCACAGCACGCTGCCGAGGCCGTAAATGACGATCGCGACCAGCAACACCGGCTTGCGGCCGAGACGGTCCGAGATCGGACCGTAAATAATCTGCCCCAACGCAAAGCCGACCAGATAGCTAGAGATGGTCAACTGCACTTGCGCGATCGGCACGTGCAGCGAATGGCCGATGTCGGGCAGCGACGGCACGTACATGTCCGATGACATCGGGCCGAGCGCAGTCAACGACGCCAGCAGCAGCGTGAGTGCGAAGGTGTCGGGACGCAGCATTCGCTATCCGTCGTTGCCAATGAGGCAGAACGACCCGGCGGGCAGGCGCCGCGTCGCTGCGACGAAGCCGATCATCGAGCCGGTCGCTTTGGGCAATAGCGCGATCTCGCGCGTGAACGCGCGACTGCCCGTTGGCTCCTCGCAATGACGGCCGTCGCCCGGCTGGCCTTACAGGCTTTTTCGGCGTGAGGAAATCGCCGTCGCGGCGACGTATGCGTCTGGGTGGTATTTGGGTCTTGGCCTAGGTCTTGGCTGCATAGAGCTGGCACCAGCCGCTCGGGCTGATGTCGCCCTGAACGAATTTGCAGGCCTTCGGGGGCTGGAAATTCACGCAATTATCGCAGCGCTGCTGGCCCTTCGGCTGGGGCTGGTACTTGGCGTCGGCCTGGCTGATTTTCTGCTGCGCATTCGCGCGCGTCGCCACCACCGCTCCGCTTGCCACGGCACCGAGTGCAAGCGCGGTGTGTCTCAACACCCCGCGACGGGACATGAATTCCGAACCGCTCATGATCAGCTCCGTTGGTTTTCTTCGACCGGAAACGATTGCCGCCCCGGCCCCATGGCAACGCCAATTGTCAAAGATTGTTCAGAGCCCGAGAAGCGCCGCGGCATGCCCGCCCAGGATTTTATCCCGATCCGGCGCCGGAATGCCGAGCGCACGCACGTGCTGCACACAATCCATCATTCCCATGTCGTAGGGATAATCGCTGCCGAGGAAAATGCGGTCGGCGCCGGTCGACGCGATCAGGAATTCGAGCGACGCCTTGGAGTGGCAGATCGTGTCGTAACGGAAGCGCTCCAGATATTTCTCAGGCGAGTGTTTCAGATGCACCTTCGGCTCCGGCCGCACGTGCCAGCCATGCACCCAGCGGCCGCCCTGGTAGGGCGTGAAGCCGCCACCGTGTACCATCACCGGCTTGAAATTCGGATGACGCTCCAGCACGCCGCCGAAGATCAAACACGCTGCCGCGATCGTGGTGTCGAGCGGATTGCCGATCAGATTGCCGAGATAATAGGAGCGCAGACGGTCGGCGCCGGCGACGTTGCCGGGATGGATCATGAAGAATGCGTCAAGCTCGGACGCCGCCGCCCATAGCGGTTCGAAACTTGGATCGTCCAGATTTTTGCCGCCGACATTGGAGCCGATCATTGCGCCGCGCAGCCCAAGCGTCGTCATCACACGGCGCAGCTCCTTGGCCGCCTCTTCGGGAGCCTGCATCGGCAAGGTCGCAATTCCGCAAAAACGGTCCGGCTTCTGCCTGACGAGCCGCGCGATGCCGTCGTTCTGGATGATCGACGCCGCCACACCGACCGGGGCCTCCTGGCCGTACAGCCAAGTCTGCGGCGCGCCGGAAAGGACGTGCACATCGACTTCGGTCGCGTCCATGTCCTTGAGCCTGCGCTCGACATCGTGGCCGCCACGCGGAAACGGCCGGTACGGCACGCCTGCGACTTCGATCAGCGAATTGTCGGCATCGAGCGATGAAAGCTTGAGCCCAAGCCGCGGAATTTCCTTTTGCAGGATTTTGATGGTGTCGTCGTCGAGCACGTGCGTGTGGGTGTCGATGGTGCGCGGCACTGGCCCTCTCCCCTCGTTGGACGGCATGTTTTGCACGCAACCAGCACGGCCGCGCAAGGGATCTCGGGCCGGACGGCGAGCGGCTCGATGTCCCCTTTAGCTCGCGGCGGTTTTGGTTATAAAGGGGCCAGAAGCCCACACCAGAACATTTCTCCCAGCACATTCGGAAGCGACATGGACGCCAAGACGCATTCAGGGACTGATACGCACGCGCCGTTCAAAGGCCGCGTCGAAGACAACGCGCTCGTTCGCGGCCACGGCCGTTACGTGGCCGATGCGCCGCTACCGAACCAAGCTTATGCCTGTTTTGTCCGCTCGCCGCACGCCTTTGCCAAGATCCTGCGCGTCGACGTCGAGGCGGCCGCCAAGGCGCCGAAGGTCATCGGCGTACTGACCGGCAAGGATTTCGACGGCATCGGCAGCATCGGCCGCCACCCGCCCGTGCCGGGGCGCAACGGCACGACGCTGGTCATGCCGCACCGGCCGGCGCTCGCCCTCGATCGCGTCATGCATATCGGCGAACCGGTCGCCATGGTGGTCGCGGAGACTTTCGTCGCGGCGCAGGACGCCGCTGAACTCGTCAACGCGGAATACGAGGAACTCACGCCAGTCACCGACTCGCGCGCGGCGCTGCGCGACGGCGCGCCGCAACTGTGGCCGCAGGCTCCAGGCAATATCGCGGTCGATTGGCTGGGCCCGAACCCCAATCCCGATGCCAACACCAAGGCGGTCGACGCGGCGTTTGCAGCGGCCAAGCATGTCGCCAAAGTGGCGTTCATGAATCAGCGCATGCTGACCAATTCGATGGAGCCGCGTGGCGCCACCGCCAGCTACGATCCGGCGACCGACACCTATACGACGCGCACCTGCTCGCAGGGCGCCGGCCCGATGCGCGAGAACATCGTCGGCATCATGAAAACGGCGCCGGAGCGTGTCCACGTCGTCACCGAGGACGTCGGCGGCGCGTTCGGGCTCAAGACCGGCGCGTACCCGGAAAATATAGCGATCCTGGTCGGCGCCAAGAAATTCGGCCGGCCGATTCATTGGATGTCGACGCGGTCCGAAGCCTTCCTGTCGGACAATCAGGCGCGCGACATCTATTCGGAGGCCGAACTCGCGCTCGACGAGAAGGGAAAATTTCTGGCGTTGCGCGTGCGCAACATCGGCAATCTCGGCGCCTATGTGGGGGCCGTCGGCGCCAATATTCCGACCGGGAATTTTGCGCGCTGCCTGCCCGGCATGTACGACATCAAGCTGATCGACGTCTCGACCAAGTGCGTGTTCACCAACACGCTGCCGACCGCTCCCTATCGCGGCGCGGGCCGGCCCGAGGCGAGCTACGTCCTCGAGCGCGTGGTCGATGAGGCGGCGCGCGTGACCGGCATCGATCCGGTAAAGCTACGGCGGCGCAATCTGATCAAAAAATCGCAGATGCCGTACAAGACCGCCGTCGGCACCACCTACGACAGTGGCGATTTTGAACCGCTGCTCGACAAGGCGCTTGAGCTTGCCGACTACGACGGCCTCAAGCAGCGCCGCCGCGAAGCGGCGCGCCGCGGCAAGCACCGAGGCTTCGGCATCTGCTGCCTGCTCGAACACGCCGGCGGCGCGCCGACCGAAAGCGCCATGCTGACATTTACGGATAATGGCACGCTGGTGATGGGACTCGGCGTGCAGAATACCGGTCAAGGCCACGCCACGGTGTTTCCCAAGGTGATCGCCGAGCATCTCGGCATCCCGACCGACAAGATCGAGCACCGCCACGGCGATTCGGCGATGGAGGTCAAAGGCTACGCGTCGGTTGGCTCGCGATCGGCGATGACGGTCGGACATTCGCTGGTGAAGGCGATGGAGGCGATCGTCGCCAAGGGCAAACCCATTGCCGCCACCATGCTGGAAACCGGCGAGGCCGACATCGTCTTCAAGAATGGACGCTTTGAAGTCGTCGGCACCGACCGGCGCGTCGCCCTGTTCGATGTCGCTCAGCGCGCGGCGGAGATGAAGAAGCGCGGCGAGATTGCCGAAGACCTCGATACCAAGACGACGACCGAGACCCCGCTGTCGTTTCCCAACGGCGTGCATACCGCCGAGGTCGAAATCGACCCCGAGACCGGCGCCATGGAGATCGTGACCTACACGGCAATTGACGACTGCGGCCGGGCGCTTGATCACACCATCGTCGAGGGGCAGTTGCACGGCTCGGTCGCGGCCGGGCTCGGCCAGGCGCTGATGGAAAACATCGTTTACGACACCGGCAACGGCCAGCTCATCACCGGTTCGTTCATGGACTACGCGATGCCGCGCGCCGACGACATGCCGCCGCTGCGCGACGCCATGCTCAACGTCCCGGCGACGACAAATCCGCTCGGCGTCAAGGGCGTCGGCGAAGCTGGCACGACCGCCGCGATCTCCGCGGTGATGAACGCGGTGGCCGACGCCATCCCGGGCGGCGCCGGCGCGCATCTCGACATGCCGGCTTCGGCTGCGCGGCTGTGGGAAGCCTACCAGGGCGTCGCTGCGAAATAGGCCACGACAAGAACGGCGTGCACATCAATGCCTATGGCATGCCGACCGACGCGCAGAACGATGCCTATCAGCTCAATTTCGGCGGCACCACGATCGGCCGCATCGACGCCAAGACCAAACAAGTCACGATCTGGAAGACACCGCTGCCGGTCTCGCGGCCGGGTCGACGCCGACAACGTGCTGTGGTTCGCCGAATATGGCGCCAACGGCATCGGCCGTTTCGATCCGAAGACCGGCGCCATGAAGGAATGGCAACTGCCGACACCGTGGGACAAACCCTACGACGTGGTCAAAGCCAAGGACGGCGAAATCTGGACCGGCTCAATGCTGACAGATCGCGTCGCCCGGCTCGATCCCAAGACCGATCGCATCACCGAATATCAGCTGCCGCGCTCGACCAATATCCGCCGAGTCTTCGTCGATGATCGCGGTTCGCGGCCGGTGCTCTGGGTCGGCAGCAATCATGGCGCTTCGATCGTCAAGGTCGAGCCGCTGGATTAATCTTCACGGTCATTCCGGATCGCCGCGGAAGCGGCGAGTCCGGAATCCATAACCCCAGCGCTGGGGCCGTGGATTCCGGGCTCCTCGCTTCGCGCGGCCACGGAATGACGGGAGACCCGCCATGACCGACACCACGCCGTACCGGCATGAGCCGCTGGAAAAGGCGATGCCGTTGCTGCTCAGCTTCGTCGCCGGCTACGTCGACAGCTACACGTATTTGGCGCTGTTCGGGCTGTTCGCCGCGCAGGTTACTGGCAGCTTCGTGATCGCCGGCGCGGAGTTGGTGCGCCACGACGCGGGCGTTGCCGGCAAGCTCCTTGCGATCGTTGCATTCGTTGCGGCGGCCGCCATCACCGCAGCCCTGATCACGCTCGCCCGCGACCGGGGTCGCGCGCCAATGGCCTGGATGCTGGCGCTCGAAGCCGTTTTGCTCGCAAGCTTCGTCGCCATCCTTCTGGCCGGCCCGAGCATCACTGGCGCTGCCGATTGGCATGGCATCGTCGCCGGCCTCTTTGCCGCAAGCGCGATGGGCACGCAGAGCGTGCTGGTGCGACTTTTGATGAAAGGAATCCCACAGACCAACGTCATGACCGGCAACATGACGCAGCTCGGCATTGCCATCACCGATCTCGTCATCGCCAGCCGCCGCTTCGCGCACAGCACTCACGACGCCGCGGCCGTTCAGCACTTTCACGCGGTGCGCGACCAATTGCTGGTCGTGCTGTCGGTCGCGATCGGCTTTCTTCTTGGCGCCGCCGCCGGGGCGGTTGCCTTTGTGGCGATCGGCGTCAGCGGCGCGCTGCTTGCCGTCGGCGTGGTCGTGGCGCTTGCGTTCTGGACGCTCGTCCGCGACCGCTGGTCTTAGTTCGCGTTTCACGCGGCCGTAGCGGTGCCCGGCTGTGCTCGTTGTTCAGGTGCACGAGGTGCTTGAGCATCTGCATGAAGGCCGAGCGCTCGTTCGCCTTGAGCGGCGCAAGGATCAAGCACTGCGTGGCTTCAACGGCGGGCTCGATTTCCCGGAGCATGCGGCTGCCTGCCGCCGTGATGTGCAACGATTTGGTGCGGCGGTCGGCGAGCCCGCCGGTGCGATTGATCAGCCCGCGCTTTTCGAGGCGGCTGACGACGTCGCCGATGGTCGAGCGATCGAGCGCAATTTCATTGCAAAGCGCGGTCTGGTCGAGACCCGGATGCGCCTTGATGGCGACCAGCGCCGCATACTGAACCGGCGTGAAGTCGAAAGCCTTGGCTTGATCCAGAAACAGTGCCGACGCAATCTGCTGCAGCCGGCGAATGAGATGGCCGGGCATGCCGATAAGGTGACTGTCGTCGGACATCGGATCGCCGGCTCTGCTGGATTCGCGCGTTGACGCGCGCACGAAATAGTCGGTACACTGACAGATATCGTCAGTATGCTGATGAATTGATCCCCAAGCAAGCGCCACTGAGGAAAAACGGAGAGCACCATGGCCCAGCATCCGGAGGACGTTCTGGCCGGCAAGAACCGGCCATTCACCGGCGCGGAATATCTGGAATCGCTGCGCGACGGCCGTGAAGTCTACATCTACGGCGAACGGGTCAAGGACGTCACCACGCATCCGGCATTTCGCAACGGCGCAGCCTCGATAGCGCTGCTTTACGACGCGCTGCACGACGCCAAGACCAAGGACGTCCTCACCGCGCCGACCGATACCGGCTCCGACGGCTACACCATGAAATTCTTCAAGGCGGCGCGTTCGCGCGAGGACGTGGTAGCGCAGCGCGACGCCATCGCCGCCTGGGCGCGCATCACCTATGGCTGGCTCGGCCGCAGCCCCGATTACAAGGCGGCCTTCCTCAACACGCTCGGCGCCAATGCCGATTTTTACGGCAAGTTCGCCGATAACGCGCGCGCTTGGCACAAGCGGGCGCAAGAAGCCGTACTCTATCTGAACCATGCGCTGGTCAATCCGCCGATCGACCGCAACAAGGCCGTTGAGCAGGTCAAGGACGTCTACATCACCATTCAGAAGGAAACCGACGCCGGCATCTACGTGTCGGGCGCCAAGGTGGTGGCGACCAATTCGGCGCTTACCCACTACAATTTTCTCGGCCAGAACATGGGCCAGGAGATCAACGATCCCGCAATGGTGGTGATGTTCATCGCGCCCATGAACACGCCGGGCATCAAGCTGATCTGCCGGCAATCCTACGAGTTCGCCGCGGCCGCGACAGGCACGCCGTGGGATTATCCGCTGTCGTCGCGTTTCGACGAAAACGACGCCATCTTCGTGTTCGACAACGCGTTCATTCCCTGGGAAAACGTGTTCATTCACCGCGACGTCGACCGGCTGAAGAACTTTTATCCGAAGTCGGGCTTCTTCAACGGCTTCACCATGCAGGGCTGCGTACGGCTCGCAGTGAAACTCGATTTCCTGATTGGGCTCCTCTACAAGGCCGCGCGCGCGACCGGTGTGGATTCATTTCGCGGCGTGCAGGCGCAGATCGGCGAAGTGGTCGGGTGGCGCAATCTGTTCTGGTCGCTCAGCGACGCGATGGCGTACAATCCCGAGCCGTGGGTCAACGGCCATGTGCTGCCGAACTCGCGTGCGTCCAGCACCTACCGTCTTTTCATGACCGAGGCCTACCCGGCGATCCGCAACATCATCGAGAAGGTGGTGGCGTCCGGCCTGATTTATCTGCCGTCGAACGCGCGCGACTTCAAAAACCCCGCCATCGACAAGTACCTGGCCAAATACGTACGCGGTTCGAACGACATCGATTACAAGGACCGCATCAAGACCATGAAGCTTCTGTGGGACGCGATCGGCAGCGAATTCGGCGCCCGCCACGAACTCTATGAGATGAACTATTCGGGCAGCCATGAGCTGGTCCGCATCTTCCCGCTGCAGCAGGCGCAGTTCAACGGCGACTTCAAACAGATGCTCGGTCTCGCCGAAGCCTGCATGGCGGATTACGATGAGGACGGCTGGAAGCACCCGGCGTATCGGGACGGTTCGGACGTGAGTGCTCTGCCCAAGACGTGAGAGCTTCCCTGGACTTTCTTCAGCGCGCGGCTTCGAAACCTACCGTGATCTGTACGTTCAACGTGTCGGTACCTGCGGAAATCGGCACCGACGCAGCGGCCGCATAGGCACGCCCGGCCATGGGCCCCGGCGGGGCGTAGGCCGGCACCTCCGTGATCCATGCCACGCCGCCGAGTTTGAGCCCGGCGCCTTGTGCGTAAAGGGTGGCCTTGCGGCGCGCATCCGCCAGCGCCGCCTGTCGCGCCTGATCGAGCGTCTGCGACGTGTTGGAGTGCAGAAACTGCACGCTCCCGGAATCAGTCGCGCCGGCTTGGATCAGGGAATCGAGAATCTCGCCGACCTTGCCGATCTGGCGGACTTTGATGCCGAGCTCGTTCGAAACCGAAAAGCCGACGAGCTTCGGCGGAGTATTCTGTTGCGGCGGGCCATAGACGGGAGAGACCGAGAACCGAAGAGTCTGGATATCATCGGCGGCGATGCCATCGGTTTTAAGCGCTGCATTGAGCGCCGCCATGACCTTGGCGTTGGAATCGCTCGCCTCCTTGGCCGTCTTGGCTTGCGTCGTCACCCCGCTCGCGATCTCCGCGTAATCCGGCGGCACGGTCGCGCTGCCACTGCCAGTGACGATAATCCGCGCTGGCGGCATCGGTGGGGGTGGTCCCGCCGGCTGCTGAGCAACCGCCGGTTCGGCGGCAACGACACAAGCAGCGATCAGCACGGCACTCACATCAAAAAATGCGGCAGATTTCCTTGCAACCATGGGAATACCCTCGGGTGCCATGTCGGACCTGAATTTGGTGTTTGCTCGCGCTTTGCGGAACCAATAAGGCGGCGTCCCTTGGGCCGCGGGTGCCGTCTTATTTCCAGGTCTTGTTATTTCCAGGTCTTGCGTAGAACGCGGAGCCAGTTGCGAAAGCACAGCTTCTCGATCAGTTTTTCGTCGAATTCGTGCCGGCGCAGCGTCTGAACAAGCTTCTGCAAGCCGGCCGCGTTGCCAAGTTCCTCCGGCATCACAGCGCCGTCGAAATCGGAGCCGAACCCGACGCCATCCTCGCCGACGTGGTCAATCAGATGCCGGATGTGCTCAACGACCACGGCGAGCGGCGTGCTCTTGTCGCGTCCGCCATCGGGGCGAAGGAAGCTAACGGCGAAATTGACCCCGACGAAGCCACCACTTTTCCGGATCGCGGCAAGCTGCTGGTCGGTCAAATTGCGCGAATGCGGGCTGATGGCGTGCGCGTTGGAATGCGTCGCGACAAGCGGCGCATCGGACAGCCCGGCAACATCCCAGAAGCCGCGCTCGTTGAGATGCGATAGATCGATCAATATCTTCAATCGGTTGCAGGCGCTAATCAGCGCCTTGCCGAGATCGGTCAAGCCCGGTCCGGTGTCGGGCGAGGACGGACAGCGGAACGGCACGCCGTGGCCGAATGCGTTTGGCCTGCTCCACACCGGTCCGAGCGAGCGCAGCCCGGCGGCGTGCAGCACATCAAGCATCTCAAAATTTTCATCGATCGCTTCCGCGCCCTCGATGTGCAGCACGGCCGCCAGGACGTTCTTGTCGAGGCAGGACTCGATGTCGTCAACCGTGCGGCAGACGCGCAGGTGCCCCTTCGCCTGCCGTTCGATTCGGTAGAGCAGCGACACCATGGCGAGCACGGCGCGTTGTGCCTCGGCCGTGTCGACGCCGGGAGGCTCCGGTGAGCCGGCGAAGTTCGGGGTGGACGTCTGGTTCGCCGCGGCTTTCTTCTCGGTCGAGGGCACGAAGATCGCGAACAACCCGCCGGCAAAGCCACCTTTGCGAGCCTTCGGAAGGTCGAGCTGACCCTTGTCCTCGCCCTCAAGAAACGCCGCGACCGGATCGCCGCCGGCGCGCCGATGCAGCCGCAACAATGCATCGTTATGACCGTCAAAAACCGGAATGTGCTTCGGTGAAGGCAAGAGCGTTTCTCCGTCGCCGGACCGCCAGCCAGGGGCCGACGCGCAGTCGAGTCACAAACATGCCGCACGGCTGGCGACGAAATCGCCATAGCACGCGCTCGCGGCGGGATGCATCACATTCGTGGGACGCGCGGGACCGAGGCTTGACCGCCGCGTGAAATGCCCGGTTCAGTCGACTCGCGCGCCCGACGCCTTGACGATCGGTGCCCATTTCTTCAGTTCGGCATCGATGAATTGCTGCGTCGATTCTGGCGTCGAGCCGGGCGTCGGATCGATGCCGGCCTTTTCCAGTGCGGCCGACACCTTGGGATCGGCCATCGCCTTGTTGATGGCGGCGTTGAGCTTCGCGACGATCGGCTTCGGCGTGCCGGCCGGTGCGATAATCGCATTCCACGTATAGCACTCGTAACCCTTGACGCCCTGCTCCTGCAGCGTCGGCAGATTAGGCATCGACGGAATACGCGTCGCCATGCCGGCGCCGAGCGCGCGGACTTTGCCGGCGAGCGCGAGCGGCATTGCGGTCGGCGTCGCGTCGAACGCCGTCGAAATTTGTCCGCCAAGGAGATCGGTGTCCATGGGCGCCGAGCCCTTGTACGGCACGTGGACCATCTGCAACCCACCGGCATCCGCGGTGAATTCCGCGCCGCACAAATGCAGGATCGAGCCGACACCGGACGAGCCGTAAGAATACTTGCCAGGATTTTTCTTGATCAGCGCGATCAGGCTTTTGACGTCTGTCACCGGAAGCGAAAGGTTCGCCATCAGAATTGTCGGTGTCACACCGATGCGCCCGACCGGTGTGAAGGCGGTTTCTGAATCGTAGGGCAGGTGGCGGTAGAGGGCGGGATTGATGGCGTTGGTGGAAACGGTCGCCATCAGCATTGTGTAACCGTCAGGCGCCGCTTTGGCGACAACCGCGGCGCCAATAGTGCCGCCCGCGCCGCCGCGGTCCTCGACCACGACGGTCTGCCCCAGCAATTCGCTCATTTTCCCGCCCAGGATGCGACCGACAATATCGGTTGGGCCGCCGGCCGCGAACGGAATGATCATCTGTAAGGGGCGCGCCGGAAATTGCTCCTCGGCTGCGGCCTGTGCGCCCGACAAGGCCGCAATTACAATGCTTACGGCCGCGATTGCATGCCGCCGATACGGCTTGTTCATGTGTTCCCTCCCACGATTTTTTTCAGCATATCACGTCGGTACCCCCGTTCCATCAGCGATCACACCGCCAACGGCGACGTTTTGACCGATTGCTTTAGCCGCGGGAGTTCAAAGTTAAACAGCGGCGCCAGCCGTAGGCGCGTTGCTGAACCTTATGCAATGTCCCCGGCGCGGCGGGCGGCAATACGCGGCCCAGCACCACGCACGGTGTCGATCATGGCGAATGCATCGGTAGGTTCGCTGTCGCCGCGCCAGGCGACGTGACCGTCCGGCCGCACCAGCACCAGAGCGCGCTCATAGAGCGCCGCCGCTTCCGGATGATCCAGACGATGCACGACGAGCGGGACGCCGCGTTCCGCCGCGGCCCGCACGATGTCATCCACCGGCGCGCCGGAAAAATTCAACAGCACAAAACCGCTGCCGAACAGATCGAGGGTCGACTTGCCGGGCGCGAGCCAGACATGCGGCGCGCGCGCGCCGGGGAAGGTCGTTGGCACATAGCCGACGGTATCGTCCGCGGGCATGGCGGTCCCATCGGGCACGACGATCGACGATGGATGATAGATATAGCCGAGGTGGATGCCGACCGGGTGCCAGCTCTTCTCGTTCTCCTCGACCATCTGTGCGCCAATGGCACGGCGCGCGGCGTCGCCCTCGGGGGTCGGCGAGTAGATTTCGGCACGCTGCTTGGCGCTGATCAAGCGGCGATAGTTCTTGAGCGAGACCTCCGCGGCCCGCGCCGAGGCCGGCCGCCGCTCGGTGTCATAGCTCTCCAGCAGTCCGTCACCGCCCCAGCCCTCGAGCATCGCGGCGATCTTCCAGCCGAGATCGAATGCGTCCTGGATGCCGGTATTCATGCCAAGGCCGCCATTCGGTGGATGGGCGTGGGCGGAATCGCCGGCAAGAAAGACGCGGCCATCCATGAAGCGATCGGCGACCGTACACTTTCGCGTCCATAGGTCCTTGTGCTCGATCGTATAGGCGACGTCGCCGCCCATCCCGCGCCGCATCAGCGCCGCGATATCAGCCCTGTGCAGGCGCTCTTCGTCAAGGTCGACAAGCTGCAGGCGCCAGAGGTCTTTGCCGTCCACAATCGACAGAAACGACCAAGTGCCCTCGGGCCCCACAAATATGTAGCGGAAGGCACGCCCCTTGTCGTGCTGCGCGTGAAGATCGGGAATGCGCAGATAAACCGTCATCGCCCAGTCGATGTGCAGCGCGCCGCGAATCTGAATGCCGAGCAGATCACGTACCGTGCTGGAAATACCGTCGCAGCCGATCAGATATTGGGTGCGGACAATTTCGGTTGCGCCGCTATTTTCGTCCTTCAACGTGGCGGTGACGCCGCCCGGATCCTGGACGAAACTCTCAAGCCTGACGCGGTGACGCAGCGTGACGTGCGGATAGGAGCGCGCATTGTCCTGCAGAATCGGATCGAACCAGGTCTGCGGGCACGGCATGCCGCGCTCCGGGCTCGTTGGAATGTTGGCGAGCTCCGCGAGCGCGGGCGTGCGAATGCGCCCCAGCTCGTAGCCGCGCATGTCGGTAACGAACACGCTGTCGATCGGCCAATCCCGTGGAAAGCCCTAGTTGCGAACTTTATCGACAATGCCGAGCTGACGGCAAAACTCCATGGTGCGGACGCTCACCTCCAGCATTTTGGCCGGGTTGAGCTTGTTCTCGCGCTGCTCGATCAGAAGTGTCTCGACACCGCGGCTTCCGAGATTGGCGGCAAGCGCAAGCCCGATCGGGCCGCCGCCAACGATCAGAACCGGTGTTTGCGCGGCAGTAGACGTCTGCATCGTCTCGGCCATCGGTCTTAGAATGAAGCCTCGCCGGCCTTCTTCAGCCGAGTTGTCCAATATTCCCACGCCCGGCTGATCGGACGCGGCTCGAGATTGAATGCTCCAGCCTTGGCGATTTCAACCGGGGTCAATGGGCTGACACCGCCGAGCATTTGCGCCTCGCGCTGCATTTCGGCATTGCGGCAGGAAAACACCGAGCGGAACACCAGTTCCTGGAGCGTCGCGCCCGCCACGGTCGCGCCGTGCCGACGCATCAGTACGATCCAATTGGGTCCGAGCGCGCGCGCGAGCGAGCGACCCTCCTCCGGCTTTGCCACAATCAGATCCGTGTCACCAAACTCGTCGCGCTGATCCCAGAATGGAATTTCAGCGCCCATGGTCGCGCCGAGATGGTCGACCGGCTGCAGCGGTATGCCGGAAATACAAAACGGCATCACGGCGCGCGAGTGATGATGGCAAACCGCATTCACATCGGAGCGGCTGCGGTAAATTTCGCCATGGATGACCCGCTCGCCGTAAAGCACAGTACTTGTCGGCGCGACTGGCTGCGAGTCGAGCGTGAATTCGAGAATATCGCCTGGTTCGAGCAGCTCCGGACTGCGTGAGCGCGCCAGCAGATAGCGCGAGGGATCGGACGGATGCCGCATGCTGACGTGACCAAAGGCGTCGAGCACACCCTCATGGGCCAGAATGCGGTTGGCGAGCGCGACCTGGGAGCGCGCCTCATCGAGCGTTGGCATCGGGAAACTCCTGTGGATGACTAAGGCTTCCGGCGGACCTCAATGCAGAGCGAGACCCGGCATCGACGCAAGCGTCGCGAGCAGAGGCCGTATCCACAGGTCCCCCCGAAATCGTGGCGCGCAATTTTCTGCGCCGTATTCGCGTAAGCTGGCACAGGCTGCCGCAACGCGAAAGCCCGCGACTCCGCGACAAATCGTTGGTGGGCCTCCCGGCCCATCCGAGGTATGGTTGGCGGCCAAGGGGCGTGCGCATCACGCGGCGGTAAGATCGCGGTCATGCGATGCCTCTCAACTCACGGGGTGGAGGATCGCCATGAGCAGTGTCGCAACCGTAAGCAGCGCCACAACCTTGAACGAGCCCGGCGACATGCGCCACGTGGTGGCGCGGCTCGAGCGCCTGCCCTACTGCTCGTGGCATCTGAAGATGCGGCTGATCATCTGCACCGCTTGGTTCTTTGACGCGTTCGACTCGATTGCCATCGCGGTAGTGTTGCCGCCGCTGATCGGAATGTGGCACCTCGTGCCGCAGCAGATCGGTCCGCTGATCGGCATTGGATTCCTCGGCCAACTGGTCGGCGCGATCGCCTTCGGCTGGATCGCCGAGAAATGGGGGCGCCGTTCGTCGATGCTGGCGACGCTCTTGATTTTTTCGCTGGGCGCGTTGGCCTGTGCCGCGGCGACCAGCTACACCGTGCTGTTCTGGCTACGCTTCGTTCAGGGCATTGGTCTCGGCGGCGAAATTCCGCTGATGGCCGCCTACGTCAATGAATTTGCTCGGGCCAAGGGGCGCGGCCGGTTCTCGGTTTCGATCCAGGTTCTGTTCTCGGTCGGATTGATGGCGGTTGCTCTGGTCGGCGTCTATGTGGTGCCGCATTGGGGCTGGCAGTGGATGTTCATCATCGGCGCCGTGCCGGGACTGATCGCTATCCCGATGCGCACGCTGCTGCCGGAATCGCCGCGCTGGCTCGCCAGTCAGGGACGCTATGATGAAGCGGACCAGGCGCTGTCGCGGATCGAAGCGATTGCCGCACGCGAGGGCCTGGCGGTCGCACCCCTGCCCGCCGACGTTCCGGCCGTGGCCGAGGCTCGGCCGAACATCGCCGATCTGTTCAAAGGCATCTATCTGCGCCGCACTATCTCGGTGTGGTTCATCTGGATCGGCGCCTATTTCGTGTCCTACGGCATCACCGCATGGATGCCGTCGCTGTTCCGGACCGTTTATCATCTCTCCGTCCAGCAGTCGCTGAACTACGGCCTGATCAACAACGTCTTCGGGCTGTGCGGGGCGTTCATGGCACTTTACCTGATCGAGGCCATTGGACGGCGCCGCATGTTCGTTCTCAGTCTCGGCGGCTGCGCCGTCTCGCTCATCGCATTTGCGTTCCTGCCGCAACTCAGCGCCACCGGAATGCTTGCACTGGCCTCCTGCGGATTCTTCTTCCTCAGTTCCACCTTGTTGTCGCTCGCCACCTATACGGCCGAGATCTATCCGACCCAGCTGCGCGCTCTTGGGGGCGGCGTTGCCAGCTCCTTTCAGCGTGGCGCGTCGGTGGTGGGCACTACAGTGGTCGGCTGGGTGCTGCCGTACTATGGCATCAACGCCGTCTTCGTCATGTTCGGACTTTTTGCCCTGCTGGGCGCGGTCACGGCCTTTTTCTTCGCCATCGAGACCCGCGGAAAGGTGCTCGAACATGTGTCACCCGCCGTGTAGCGGACTGTAAACTGCGGACCAAGCGATGACTGACGAGAATATACGTGGCGGCGCGTATGCCGCGCTGCCCGGCGTGAGACTGCGGTTCGTCGACACCGGCGGCGCCGGAGTACCGATCGTGCTGTTGCACCCGAACACCGGCACGGTCGAGATCTGGGAGCCGCAGATTTCAGCATTTGCGCGAGCCGGCTACCGCGTCATCGCCTTTGACCGCAGGGGCTGGGGCAAAAGCACACCCGATCCGGCCGCCAGCTCCGAACCAGGCAGTATCGCCGGCGATCTGCATGCACTCGCGGAGCATCTCAAGCTCGACAAATTTCATCTGCTTGGCGTCGCTGGCGGTGGCTTCATTGCGCTGGACTATGCGGCTTGGCATCCGGAGCGGGTGCGCAGCCTCATCGTCGGCGCCAGTACGGGCGCACTCGAGGACAAGCCGGTGGCCGATTTCATCGCCCGCATCGCCATTCCCGAGATCAGGAAGCAATCCGCGCATTACCGCGAGATCGGCGCCTCGTATCGCGGCGCCAACCCCGAAGGCACAAGACGCTGGATTGAGATCGACGAGCACGCGCGCCAACCTGGCGCGGGATTTCAGCCGCCACTGCGTACGCCGAACACGCTCGCCAAGATCGCCACGATCCCGGTTCCGACGCTTATCATCGCCGCCGATGCCGATCTTCTGGCGCCGCCGGCGCTGATGCGCCTCTGGTCGCGCCACCTAAAGGATCACGAGTGGGCCGAGATCCACGATGCTGGGCACGCCATGGCCTGGGAGCAGCCGGGCGCGTTCAACGACAAGGT
>DASZWK010000096.1:0-9249 GCA_035546235.1 Xanthobacteraceae bacterium
ACGCTCTGCACCGGCGACATGGGGTTTGCGTCACAAAAGACCTACGACATCGAAGTCTGGCTGCCCGGCCAAAACGCCTACCGGGAAATTTCGTCGTGCTCGGTGTGCGGCGATTTCCAGGCGCGGCGCATGAATGCGCGCTACCGCACCAAGGAGGGCCGCCAGGTCCGTCACGTCCACACGCTCAACGGCTCCGGCGTCGCCGTCGGCCGCGCGCTGATCGCGGTGATGGAGACCTATCAGCAGGAGGATGGCTCGATTGCGGTGCCCGATGCGCTTCTGCCATACATGGGCGGCATGACTAAGATCGAAAAGCGCGAGTAGCGAGTGGCAAATAGCGAGGAGAGGGCCGGGTAGACTTGGTTGCCCCTATTCGCTACTCGCTATTCGCTATTCGCATGACCTGTTCGCTCAGAGGCCTCATTGCGCATTCTCGTCACCAACGACGACGGCATTCACGCCGAAGGCCTGAACGTCTGCCAAAAGATCGCGCGCGAATTGTCCGACGACGTGTGGATCGTCGCGCCGGAATTTGACCAGTCCGGCGTGGCGCACTCGCTCACGCTCAACGATCCGCTGCGGCTGCGCCAGGTCGAGGAGCGCCGTTACGCGGTGCGCGGCACACCGACCGATTGCGTCATCATGGGGGTGCGGCATCTGCTCAAGGACAAGGTGCCCAATCTGGTGCTGTCCGGGGTCAACCGCGGCCGCAATGCCGGCGAGGACGTGATCTATTCGGGCACCATCGCCGGTGCGATGGAAGCGGCAGTGCTCGGCATCCCGTCGCTGGCGCTGTCGCAGTCCTACAGGTCGCGCAACGGCCATGCGCCGTATTGGCAGACCAGTTTGAAATTCGGCCCGGACATCATCCGCCGCGTGCTGGCGGAGGGCATGCCGCACGACATTCTGGTCAACGTCAATTTTCCCGATTGCCGGCCCGATGAGGTCAAGGGCGTCGAGGTCACGGCGCAAGGCCGCCGCCGTCAGGAACGCCTGCACATCGATGAGCGGAAGGATGGCCGCGGCAATCCTTATTACTGGATCGCCTACGCGCCGCAGCCGTTTGTCAGGGCCGCCAACGGCACCGATCTGGCGGCGCTTGACGAAAAGCGCGTCGCCATCACCCCGCTCAAGCTCGATATGACGGACGATCCCTATAGGACGCGGCTGGCGGCGCTGTTTGGCGCTGCGCGAACGACGGATTAATTGGGCTTTTTGGCCGCGAGGACGGCGAGCGCGCGCGCCAGGCCGTCGGCCTGAAACGGCTTTTGCAAAAGCGGTGCGTTGCTGTGCTCGTCCGGAATGCCGCGCCGCGCATAACCGCTGACGAATACGAACGGTACGCCGCGTTCGACCAGCACGTCGACCACCGGCGTAATCGGCTGGCCGTTGAGATTGACGTCCAGGATGGCGACGTCGAACCCGCCTTGTTTCGCAACGCTGAGTGCTTCGTCGAGCCCTCCAGCCTCGGCCGACATGGTGTAGCCGATGTCGGTCAGCATATCGTCGAGCAAAAGACGGATCATCGGTTCGTCCTCGACCACGAGAACGCGCCGGCCTGCTTCGATTTTGCCGTTGAGCGCCATTTGTACCCGTGCTTGCCGCGACACTTAGAGAAAAATGAGGCGGACACCCAGCCTAGCGTAACTGCAGGCCGCGGTCGCGGCATCCCATCCCATCTCTATCGTCGGACCATTAAACGTCGATGGCGGTGAACGGTTCCCGGCCGGTGTCAGATTTTTTCGCGCCATGTGTCGGCCTCCTACCGAAGACCGGCTTGGGCTGGAACCCGCACTGGGCCATAATGGCGGCAGCGGCAAGATTGATGAACGCGAGGATGACGTGGCCGCCGAAGCCACCGACGATATTGAGCGGATGGAGTTTCAGCTCACGCTGCGCCGCCGTGGCATCAGCGACAAGGCGGTGTTGCGCGCGATGGACGAAGTGCCGCGCGAGCATTTCGTTGGCGCCAACGAGGTGCAGCTCGCCTATGCCGATCAGGCGCTGCCGATCGCGTGCGGCCAGACCATCAGCCAACCTTACGTCGTCGCCTACATGACCGAGCAGCTCGAACTCGCGCCGAAGCACCGCGTGCTCGAAGTCGGCACCGGCTCCGGCTATCAGGCTGCGGTGTTGTCGCGCATCGCGCGCGAAGTGATAAGCATCGAGCGCTATCGCACGCTCGCCGACGCGGCGCGCGCACGATTCAAGACGCTCGGCTATGACAATATCACCGTTGTCACCGGCGACGGCTTTGCCGGCGAGCCGGATCTGGCGCCGTACGATCGTATTATCGTGACCGCCGCTGCCGAAGAAATCCCGGAGGCGCTGGTCGCGCAGCTCGCCGACGACGGCAAGATGGTGCTGCCGCTCGGCCCGCGTCACGGACCGCAATTCATCGTCAAAGTGTCAAAGCGGCCGGCCGGCGAAATCGTGCGCGAGCAGTTGATCGCAGTCCGCTTCGTGCCGCTGCTGCCCGGCCAGGCGCGGGAGTTGTAGCCATTCGGCCACAGTCCAGTTTTTATTAAAGCATTGTTTGATCACTTAAAGGCCTGTTTACCTCACTGATGTTTAGTCGCGCATAGTTTATTTGCGTACGAGCGAGTAACCATGTGCGCGTTGCGTCGGACGGCCCTTTGGCCGCAATTGGTTGCCATTTCGTTAATTGGCATAGGCGCGGCAGGCTGTAGCGATTCAGGCCGCTTTTCCGAAACCTTCGGTCCAGATCCGGCGACGCATTCAGGGGTGACGGGTTCGATTCCGGCGCGTCCGGCGTCGGGCCCTGTTGTCAGCCGGCCATTGCCGCCGGTCGCCAGCGCCGATTCGGGCGTCTCTGGCGGCGGCCGCGGCATGGGTTCGTATCAGCCCAGCGAGGTGACCGGCTCGGTCCCGCCACCGCCGCCACCGCCCCCGCAATGGACGTGGGAAGGCGGTACGCCAATCATCGTTGGACCTGGGGAGACGCTGGAGGCGATTGCCCACCGGCATCATGTGCCGGTGTCGGCCATCATGCAGGCGAACAACATCGCCAGTCCCTCGGCGGTGCATCCCGGCCAGCATCTTGTGATCCCGCGCCTGCGCTCGGCGCCGGTTGCGTACGCGCCGCCGGCCACGCGTGTTGCCACCGTGCCGAGCGCTGCGCCGGTCGGTCCGCCGCGCACTGCGCTCGCGCCAAACTCCGGCGTTCACGTCGTGGCGCCCGGCGAGACGCTCAACAGCATCGCGCGGCTTTACGGTAAGTCGGTCATGGTGCTGGCCAAGATCAACAATCTCGCGCCCGACACCATGGTCAGAGTCGGCCAGCGCATCGTCATTCCCGATGTGCGATCGAAGCCGCGTACGGAAGCACGCGCCGAACCGCGCGCCCCAGCGGCGCCGCCTCCGCAGCCGGCGCGGCGCGAGGTCGCCAGCGAAGAATCGCCGCACAGCGCCTGGAAGGCTACGCCGGTGGAACCGCCGCCGGCCGAGAAGGCTCCGGTCAAGAATGCCGAGCCGGTCGGCTCGCTGCCGGGTTTCCGTTGGCCGGTCCATGGCAGGGTCATCGCCCATTTCGGCCAATCGCCGAACGGACAGAATGATGGCATCGACGTCGCGGTACCGCAGGGCACGCCGGTCAAGGCGGCCGACGACGGCGTCGTCGCTTATGCGGGCAATGAGCTCAAGGGTTACGGCAATCTGGTGCTGATCCGCCACGGCAACGGCTATGTCACCGCCTATGCCCACGCCAGCGAGATTCTCGTCAAGCGCGGTGAAGCGGTCAAACGCGGTCAGGTCATCGCCAAGTCCGGCGAGACCGGCAGCGTCAAAGCGCCCGAACTGCACTTCGAGATTCGCAAAGGCGCGACGCCGGTCGATCCGACACAGTTCCTCAGCGGTACGTGAACGGTCGCTGAGCCATCACTTGCGGCGTGCGTCCATCCGCACGCCGAGCCGACCGGCCAAATCCTGCACGTATTGCCATGCCACGCGGCCTGAGCGCGCACCGCGCGTCGTCGCCCATTCGAGCGCTTCGCGGCGCAAATCCGCGGCATCATGCTTGATGCGATAGTGCGCGACATAGCCGTCAACCATGGCCAGATATTCGTCCTGACTGCAGCGATGAAAGCCGAGCCACAGCCCGAAACGGTCTGACAGCGACACCTTCTCCTCCACCGCCTCGCCGGGATTGATTGCGGTTGAGCGCTCGTTTTCCATCATGTCGCGCGCCAACAGGTGGCGTCGGTTCGATGTGGCGTAAAAGATCACGTTGTCTGGGCGGCCCTCGATGCCGCCTTCCAGCATCGTCTTGAGCGACTTGTAGGACGTGTCCTCGGCGTCGAAGGATAGGTCGTCGCAGAAAACGATGAAGCGCTGCGGCGTGCTGCGCAGCAGCGTCATCAGGTCCGGCAGCGACTCGATGTCTTCGCGATGAATTTCGACGAGCTTGAGCCCGGGGGAGGGATGCGCCGCGCCGATCGCCGCATGCGCGGCCTTCACCAGCGACGACTTGCCCATGCCGCGCGCGCCCCAAAGCAGGGCGTTGTTGGCCGGCAGGCCGCGGGCGAAGCGCTCGGTGTTTTCGACCAGGAGGTCGCGAACCCGGTCGATGCCCTTGAGCAGCGTCATTTCGACCCGATTGACACGGCGCACCGGTGCCAATCTTGTGCCCTCGGGCTGCCAGACATACGCCTCCGCGGCATTAAAATCCGGGTGCGGCGGCGGGGGCGGCGCCAGTCGTTCCAGCGCATCGGCGATTCGTGCCAGAACGCTTTCCGTGCCGCCGCCGGCAAATGGCTCGCTCTTCGCCGACGCAACCGCGTCGTTCGCTGTTTTTTGCCTGAAACGTTGAGGGGACTGTGCCATAAGTTGATCCGTTGACGCTTTCCCTTAGCGGGGCCTCGAAATACCCGCAAGGATGCCGCGTTTGAGCCCATCCGGGTGGCGAGAAGGCGCGGGCGGCAACATTGCAATTGGGCCAACGGCGGCTATAGTCCGCGCGATTTCCGCGCAAAATCGGCCCTTATTCACCAGGCCGGCGCACCTTAACGCGGCCCTGGAGGACCAATGCTGATTACCCCCGCATATGCGCAGTTCGGCTCGTTCGGCTCGGGCGGCGCCAACAGCATGATCATCCAGTTCATGCCGCTGATTTTGATCATTGTGATCATGTATTTCCTGATTCTGCGGCCGCAGCAGCGCAAGGTGAAACTGCACCAGGACATGGTCAAAGCGCTGCGCCGCGGCGACACCGTCGTGACCAATGGCGGACTGGTCGGCAAGGTCACCAAGGTGGTGGACGACAACCACATCGAGATCGAGATTTCGGACGGAGTCCGTGTCCGCCATCTGCGCGCCAGCGTCAGCGAAGTGCGTGCCAAGGGCGAGCCGGTGAAGGAAGACAGCGCGAGCTGACCGCGCCGAGCCGTAAGCCCACCTTGCAGGGCGGGCGGCGGCACGCCAGTTGTGTCACTAACGGGGACTAGCAGGCGCCATGCTGTTTTTTTCGCGCTGGAAGGCAGCGGCTATTTTGCTCACGGCGCTTGCCGTGTGCCTGTTTGCGGTCCCGAATTTCTTTTCCGAGAAAGTGGTCGCGCGCTGGCCGGACTGGGCGCAGCGCCACATCGTCTTGGGGCTCGACCTGCAGGGGGGCTCCAGCCTGTTGCTGCAGGTCGATAGCAAGGCCGTGCGCAAAGAGCGGCTGCAGGCGGTCGACGACGACGTGCTCCGTCTGCTGCGTCAGGCGCGCATTCCCTTTACCGGCCGTGCCATCGTCGGCAGCAGCGTGCAAGTCCACATCACGCGCCCGGCCGATGTGAAGAATGCACTCGACAAGCTCGGGACGCTGTCGGCGCCGCTCAGCGGTGTGCTTGGTTCGACCGGGCAGCGAAGCCTCGATATTGTGGAGAAGAACGGGCAGATTTCGCTGACGCCCTCGGACGGCGCGTTCACCGAACGCATCCGTCAGGCGGTCGACCAGTCGATTGAAATCATTCAGCGCCGCGTCAACGAACTTGGGCTGGTCGAGCCCAGCATCCAGCGCGAAGGCGTCGACCGTATTCTGGTGCAAGTGCCGGGTCTGCAAGACCCGACGCGGCTCAAGGAAATTCTCGGCAAGACCGCCAAGCTCGATTTCCGCATGGTGGACACGACGATGACGCCCGAGCAGGCGATCCAAACGCACCCGCCGGCGGATTCGGAAATCCTTCCGGGACAGAAGGGCGAAAAATATCTGATCGAGAAGCGCGTGCTGGTGTCCGGCGGCGATCTGGTCGACGCCTCGCCCGGGTTCGATCAGCGCACCAACGAGCCGATTGTCAATTTCCGCTTCAATTCGACCGGCTCACGCAAATTTGCCGAAGCGACGCAGCAGAATGTCGGCAAGCCATTCGCGATCGTGCTCGACAACCAGGTGGTCTCGGCGCCGGTGATCCGCGAGCCGATTCTCGGCGGCCAGGGCCAGATTTCCGGCAATTTCACCGTTCAGGAAGCCAGCGACCTCGCGATTCTGCTGCGCGCCGGCGCGCTGCCGGCGCCATTGACCATCATCCAGGAAAATACCGTCGGCCCCGGTCTCGGCCAGGATTCGATCCTCGCCGGCGAGCACGCCGCCTATGTGGGCGCCGGCCTCGTCATCTTTTTCATGCTCGTGACATACGGCCTGTTCGGGCTATTCGCCAACGTCGCCGTTGCGGTGAACGTGGCGATGATCTTTGGCGTGCTGTCGATGCTTGGCGCGACGCTGACATTGCCGGGCATCGCCGGCATCGTGCTCACCGTCGGCATCGCGGTGGATTCCAACGTGCTGATCTATGAGCGCATTCGCGAAGAAGTGCGGGCCGGACGCAGCGCGATCAACGCCATCGATGCGGGCTTTACCCGCGCGCTGGCGACGATCCTCGACTCCAACATCACGACCTTTATTGCCGCGGCGGTGCTGTTCTACGCCGGCTCGGGGCCGGTGCGCGGCTTCGCCGTGACGCTCGGCGTCGGCATTCTGACCAGCCTGTTCACCGCGTTCACGCTCACTCGTCTGATCATGGCTTACTGGGTGCGCCTGTGGCGGCCGCGCACGGTGCCGATCTAGAGCCGCCATCGCCCGCCGATCATGTCAAAACCAGAAACTCTCCGCTGAAAGCAAGCCAGTGCGCCTCCTCCGCATCGTTCCGGACAATACCCGCTTCGACTTCATGCGCTTTCGGCGCATCAGCTTTCCTATCTCGGCAATTCTGTCGATCGTGGCGATTTCGCTCTACTTCTTTCACGGTCTGAACTTCGGCATCGACTTCGTCGGCGGCACGCTGGTCGAGGTGCAGACCAAGGCCGGTCCCGCCGACCTCGCCAAGATGCGCGCGACGATCACCTCACTTAAGCTCGGCGACTTCCAGCTCCAGGAATTCGGCGCGCCCGATGACGTGCTGATCCGCATTCCCGAGCAGCCTGGCGGCGATCAGGCGCAGGAGGCGGCGGTGCAGAAAGTACGCGGCGCGCTCGGCGATACCGTCACCTATCGCCGCGTCGAGGTGGTCGGGCCGAGCGTGTCGACCGAGTTGTTGTCCTACGGCACGATCGGGCTGCTCTCCGCCATCATCGCGATTCTATTTTACTTGTGGTTCCGGTTCGAATGGCAGTTCGCGCTCGGCGCCATGATCGCCAACGTGCACGATGTCGTGCTCACCGTCGGCTTCATGTCGCTGACGCGCGTCGATTTCGACCTCACCAGTATCGCCGCGCTTCTGACCATCGTCGGCTACTCGCTCAACGACACGGTGGTGATTTACGACCGCATTCGCGAAATGCTGCGCCGCTATAAGCGCATGCCGATGCCCGACCTGCTCAACGTGTCGGTGAATGCCACGCTGTCGCGTTCGATCGTCACCCACGTCACGGTGGCGATGTCGCTGCTCGCGCTGCTTTTGTTCGGCGGACAGGCGATTCGCAGCTTCACCGCGACGATGATGTTCGGCGTGGTGCTGGTCGGCACCTACACCTCGGTGTTCATCGCGTCGCCGATTCTGATTTATCTCGGTGTCGGCACCGGCCGCATGGGCGGTGCCGAGGAACCGGAGACGCCACCGGCCGCGGCGGCCGGCCCGCCGTCGGCTCAGACACCGGCGCCGGCGCGTCCGGCGCCCGCCCGGCGCGCGCGGGCCAGGCGGTAGTGGAAGCGCCGCATCTGCCGCGGCAAGTGCTGATCGACGCCCATGGCGCGGGCGGCTTCCGTTTCGCCGAACTATCGCATCGCGGCTCGTTGTTGTGCCTGCCGGACGGCATTTGGGCGTGGCCCGTGGCCGGGACAGCGGCGCTGACGGAGGCTGCCTTCGCGCCTGTCTTCGACCGCGGCAGCGAACTCGACTTTTTCGTTATCGGCACCGGCTCGCAACCCTGGATCATGCCCGAGCCGTTACGGCAAAGGTTTCGGGCGATGCATATTTCGGCCGACCCGATGACCACGGGCGCTGCGGTGCGGACCTATAATGTCATGCTGATGGAAAGCCGCCGCGTCGGCGCCGGACTGATCGCCGTAGACTGATCCTGCTAAGCTTCCGGCATGCAGGACGTCTTCGCCTATTGCGCCGAGCTGGTGCGCACGGCCGACCGCGACCGTTATCTCGCGACCCTGTTTTCCCCATCCCAGGATCGCGGTGCGCTGTTCGCACTGTACGCGTTCGACGGCGAACTGGCGCGGGTGCGCGATGCGGCCCGTGAGCCGCTCCCTGGTGAGATCCGCCTGCAATGGTGGAGCGAGGTTCTGAGCGGCGAGCGCGACGGGGAGGCGGGTGCCAATCCGGTGGCGTCGGCGCTGCTTCAGACAATTGCGCGCCACCGGCTCGATGCAGCCGCGCTGATCGACGTCATCGAAGCGCGCCGGTTCGATCTTTATGACGAGCCGGTGCAGACGCTCGCCGATCTGGAAGACTACGCAAAAAGAACCTCATCGGCTTTATTGGCGCTTGCAGCGAAGATTCTTTCCGGAGCCGATGTGAAGGAAGCAGCCGAGCCGGCCGGAATAGCCTACGGGATTGCGGCGCTGCTGCGCGCCTTTGCACGGCATGCTTCACGAGGGCAGCTTTACGTTCCGCTCGAGCTGCTTGCCCGGCACGAGGTGCAGACAGGGGATGTGTTCGCCGGCCAATCTTCGCCTGGTTTGAATGCCGCGCTTGATGAACTGCGCACCATCGCTCGCAATCATTTGGCTACCGCCAGCCGGCGGCTGCTTGAGCTTCCGGCGGACGCGCTACCGGCGTTCCTGCCTGTCGCCCCGGTCGGTCC
>DASZWK010000097.1:0-6890 GCA_035546235.1 Xanthobacteraceae bacterium
TCGGTCATTACGGCAACCGCGGCCGTTATGGCTATCACGGAGGCTACGCGTATCGGCGCGGATGGCGCCCCGGTGTGGGCGTAGGGGCTGCAGCGGTCGGCGCCGCCGCCCTCGGTGCGGCGGCCGCAGGCTCCTACTACAGCAGCGCAGCGTGCGGGGATTATCCTAATCCGCCTTGCTACTGAGCGATCCAACAAAACAGCATCGTTGACGTTTGGACTTTGGCCCCGCTCATCAGCGCGGGGCCATTTCCTTGGTGCGCAAGACCGATTGGCGGAAGGGTGGCGGTAAAAATCCCTTTCACTCTCCTTCGTTAAGGAGCGCCCTAGCCTCTGTCACGCGGCGGGCCTTGGCGGCGCCCGCAGCCTTCAAGGCTCCTTAACCCCTGTCGCTCAAACGGCGGGGCTTTTTATTTGCGGCTTAAAGGGGCGATGGGTCTCGGATATATAATCTTTAATCCCTCGGGCTCCCTCGAAGGTTTCTTTGGTCGCGCTGAGTCGCGCAAGGAGGGGAGGAGCGTGCTCACTAACAGAACAATTGACAATGGGATTAGAAGCATCTGCCACATGGTCGTCTCCCGCGTGCTTTCAACAACTAAAGCTCGCACCCAGGCCTGAAGGACGAATTTTCAAGAGAACTGCAATTCGTGGCAATTTCTACCGAACCCATAGTGCTGCCGGAAAAGCCTGCGCCCCATCTTACCAACTAAAGAAAAGCCCCGGCCGCGACCGGGGCGAGTGATTTGTCCACCTTGGGGACGGACAGCGGCGCCAGTCTGGTATTTCCGGTTTAAGAGAGCCCTCGCCGGAAATGTAAAATTCGAGCGACTGCGGACGCTCGTTCCGGCGCAGACTCACCCCATCATTCGCTCGGCGGGGCTCTTTTATTAAGAGGGGCCGTCGCGATCGTTTCGGTATTCTTCGATCGCGCGCAAGATTAGCTTCTTGACATTCTCGATCGTGACGTCATTGCGTCGCTGGATACCGACCTCCTTACTTACATCATTGGGTTGGCGAGGCTGGCCTGTCTTCGGGTCGAAACCGTCGCCGCTCGTGACGGTGACCATTCCCCCTTGTGAAACAATCAAATAAGCGCGGCTTTGGTGGCCCTTTTTATAGTCCGGCTGATCTTGGTGATCTTGCTGATCGGTTATGCGGAAACCAACCGACGCGGGCCGTAGCAATTTTCCGGTACGACCGTACTGCCGAATATCTATACTGCCGCCGAGCGGACCCAATTTCTGGGCGGCGGTTTGGAGTTGCGACAGCAGCACATCGCTCAATACGGCAATGTCTGCATCGGCTTCCGCCTGCAAACGCTTGGCCTCGGTGTCACCTTGCCGTCGTTCATCATGTTCATCCTTCGCTTTCTTGAAGGCGTCACCATAGTCGTCATCATTGACGGTCATATTTGAAACCTTGCTTTCGGTGGCGCGCGCCGCGCGCCGCGCCTTGTTCTGGGTCATGAGCTTGGCGGCAGAGCGGACGCCGTCTTCACCTTCGCGGTCGCAGCCTACAACCTGATCCGCATCCCGAAGCTGCTGGCGCAAACCGCTGCCTGACAGGATGACCGTAACTCACCTGTCGCTTCCATCTAAATCGACCCCGGCATAGCACATGCAAAAAGCCAAGGATCGGTCTAAAAATCGTACTTCTTCAGCAGCCTGCTAGGCCAAAAAACGACTACGGTCGCAGTTGTCGCCACAACCGTGCGTCCGCCGACGCCGGCATTCTCCAAAAGTGGGTTTGCTACTGTGGGTACGACCTCGAAAACCTGAAATTTCCGTGCGATTCAGCTTGACTGGCGGAAGGGGTGAGATTCGAACTCACGAGGGAGCGTAAACCCCCTGCCGGTTTTCAAGACCGGTGCCTTAAACCACTCGGCCACCCTTCCACCTGGGGAATCTGGCACTGGGATATATCTGCGGCGAATGATTTAGCAACCTTTGCCGCCGCGCGACTCCAAGTTGGGCGCGGAAGAGTCAATTCGACATAGCGCCAAACGCGGGCCGGCGGCGCGTAGGCCGACGTGGATTGCGCGCGGGCTTCGTGAACCTCTTCGCCGCCGCATTCGACCGATGCGGAGAATGGGCAAATGCACGAGGAGGACGCGATGGCGACATTGATCAAAAAGACGGGCTCGCGGATCGGCCGGTGGTTCAAAGAATTTCGCGAAAGGAACCGGTCGCCGTACCGCTGGTATGGGAACGACGTCGGACTTGGCTGATCACTAGGAAAATAATCCGAATCCGCTTATGCTCGCCGCGATGAGCGGCGAGCCTTCGCGATTCAGCGGCAAAGATCTGGAGCGATGGCTCGCATCGCGGCGCCGTTACAAATCCAAGCCGGGGCCGCGGGCGACATTGGGCGACCTGCAACGGGCGACGCCTTGGGTTTGGCTGTGGTGCGAGCGCTGTCATCATCGTTCGCCGCTCGCTTGCGCCGTGGTGGTGATTCGCTGGGGGGCTGGCGCGTCAAGCGACGTGCTGCGCGAGCGCGCGCGCTGCATGGCCTGCGGCAACAAGGGTGCCACCCTCCAACGTCCAAGCTGGGAGGGTGAACGACTGGGATTCAGCCATTTCCCCGATAGGCATCGCCCATTTGCCGTCCCTGCGCCGCCTCCGGGGAACTTTTGAGCCTGGGCTAGCCGGCAGGGCCTGGGCCTTCGGACACGCCCGTCACATGGTGCCTGAAACCCGAACCGGGAGCGCACCAGGCATGCTGTCCGCTTTTGCAGGCGTTATTCATCACGGCCAAAGCGCTGCCGGTAGCGACAACGACCACCGTGGTCAGCACGATGAATATGGCTCTCATTGGCGACCTCGTTTTCGCTGGTCCCCCAACGGGGGGAGCTAATCGCCCCGCGGATGAACCGATGCTGAACGAACGAGGGTCAGGCACGTTGGGATCGCGATCAAATCGAAGCGATTTTGCCGCGGCAAAGTGCCCGGGAAAGGCGTTATCCTGCGTGCCGGCCGGTATTGCGGTGCGCCGATTACGGCTGCTAAACCGCAGCATCCTTTGTCGTTGGGGAGAATGATGTTCAGGAAGCGAGCTTGTACTCTTGCATTAGCGCTGTTGGGTATTGCGGCGCTTGTTCCCGCGGCGCGAGCCGACGATTATTTCAAGGGCAAAACTTTCACCATTGTGGTCGGCTTTTCGCCGGCCGGCGGTTACGACAGTTACGCGCGGGTCTTGGCCCGTTACATCGGCAAATACATTCCCGGGCATCCGACCATCATTGTGCAGAACATGCCCGGCGCCGGAAGCCTTACTTCGGTCCGCTATCTCGATTTGACGGCGCCCAAGGACGGCACCGCGATGACCATTTTCAATCCGGGCCTGATCACGCAGTCCATCGTTGAGCCGGATCGCGTGCGGCTTGATTTCCGCAAGTTTGCCTGGGTCGGCATTGTCACGCCCGATTACCGCGTGTGTTACGGCTACGGTCCGAACGGCATCAAGAGCTGGGACCAGATGATGCATGGCGGCAAGCAGTTCATCATTGGATCGACCGGCAAGGGCTCCGGCAATTACATCAACGGCGCGACGCTGCGCATCGTGTTTCATGCCCCGGTCAAGCAAGTACTCGGATTTCCCGGCAGTGCCGAACAGCGGCTGGCGATAGAGCAGGGCGAGCTTGACGGCGACTGCGGTTCCTACAGCTCGATTCCGATCGACTGGATCAAGAAAGGCTTGGCGCACACGTTCGTTCGATTCATCGATAATCGCCCGCCGGAGATTCCGCAGAACGCGGCGTTTATTGGCAGTTTTGCCACCAGCGACGAGCAGCGCCAGCTGTTGCGCCTGCTCAACGGCGGCGACGAGGTCGGCCGGCCTTTCATCATGTCGAAACAGGTGCCTGCTGATCATCTCGCGATCGTCCGCAAGGCGTTTGACGACACCATGAAGGATCAAGGCTTCCTCGCCGATATGGCCAAGCAAGAGCTCCCGGTGCATCCGATCAGCGGTCAGGATGCCGAGAAAACCGTGGGCGAGCTGATGAAGGTGCCGGCTAATATCGTCGCACAGGCAAAGCCGATCTACGAATAGCAGGCCGCCGTCGTCTGATCAGGCAGTACAGCGCGGACCGGGACATCGTCCTGATCCGCGATGGGGCTCCCGATTCCGGCCGCAACCGCCTGTTCACTATGGAAAGCTCGTTGCGCATTTCCGCCACAATGTAACCACGCTAGAATCTGATACGTCTGCCGGGGCAGGGTCGGGGGACGATGCGGCGGCGGTCCAGCGCTAATCTTTGGCGTTGTGCGGAGTTGCGGCGATGGGCGCCAGTCGGGGCCTGCGCCGTGATTGCGCTTTTGCTTGCCCAGTGCTCCAGCTCGCATATCGATTCCCACTATGGTGTCTCCGCTAGCCCGCGGGTGATCGACCCGGGCGAACCAATTCCCAAGGGCGGCGGCACCTATCGTGTGGGCTCGCCCTATTTCGTCGGCGGCCGCATGTACGTACCGCAATACGATCCGCATTATACCGCCGTCGGTCTTGCCTCGTGGTATGGCGAAGACTTCCACGGCCGCTATACTGCCAACGGTGAAGTCTTTGACCTCGACGGCATTTCGGCGGCGCACCCAACGATGCCGCTGCCAAGCTATGCGCGCGTCACCAACTTGGCCAACGGCCATTCCATCATCGTGCGCGTCAACGATCGCGGGCCCTACGCGCATAACCGAGTTATCGACCTTTCGGTGCGAGCAGCCAAATTGCTGGATTTTTACCGCCGCGGCACCACCACGGTTCGGGTCGAATATGTCGGCCCTGCGCCGCTGCAGGGCTCCGACGACCATCTGCTGGAAGCGACGTTACGCGACAACGGGCCCGCGCCGATACCGAGCATGGTTCGCATCGCCCGCGGACCCATGTTTCCGCCGACGCCGCCACCGCCGTCGTCGCGCCGCGTTCTGGCGAGCGTTCCGCCGGATTTTGCGCAGTCGCAGGCCTCCGAAGCCGCGGAACCGCGCTACACCGCGGGCGCGGATCGTGGCTCAATGTCTTTCGCCAATCCGCCGAACATGGATGGCACCTCGCAGTATCTCAACGGCCGCGGACTTTATTGAACGGGCGCGCGCTGTCAGAACGCCCTGTTCATAATCGCGACATTTTCGCGTGAGCCAATTGACCTTCGGGCTTCCCGCACGTGCTATTTCGCGCCAGATGTTGTGGCGGCGGTTGCGCATTGCGCGGATTGAGCATCTCGGTGCCTAGGGTGGTAACGACACGGCAGGGGAGCGGATCGACGGGCGGCAAGCTCGGCGCCCGAGTGGTGCTTGTGGCTGCCGCGGCGGCGTTGGCGTTCCTTGCCTGCGGTAGCGGCATACTGTGTGCAGCGCCGAATGCCGCCAGCAAAAAGGACGACACTTTCCAGACCGGCATACCCAACGCGATCCTGATCGAGCCCAAGACCGACAGCATTCTATTTGAAAAGAACGCCGATCAACCCGTCGAACCGGCAAGCCTCGCCAAGCTGATGACGCTGGAATACGTGTTCAACGAAATCGTCCATGGCCGACTCAAACTCACCGATGAGATCACGATCAGCGAAAACGCCTGGCGCAAGGGCGGTGCGCCGTCGCACGGCTCGACGATGTTCGCCGCGATTCACAGCAAAGTCGATCTTGAAGACCTGATCCACGGCATCATTGTCGACTCCGCCAACGACGCCTGTATTGCCATTGCCGAAGCTCTGGCGGGCAACGAAACAACGTTCGGTCAAATGCTGACCAAGCGGGCGCGTGAGATCGGCCTGCAACATTCGACTTTCACCAACTCGACGGGATATTCCGATCCCGGCCTGCGCGTCACGGTGCGCGATCTCGCTGAGCTTGCGCGCTTCATCATCAAGACCTATCCGCAGTTCTACCCCTATTTCGCGCAGCACGATTTCACCTGGAACAAGATTCATCAGCTAAACCGCAATCCGCTTTTCGGCATGGGATTGGATGCCGACGGGCTGAAGACCGGTGAAACCAAAGAGGCGGGCTTCGGCCTGGTCGGATCGGCCGTTCAGGACGACCGGCGGCTCATCATCGTGCTCGCCGGTGCAAAGTCGGACAAGGAACGCGCCGACGAAGCCCGCAAAATACTGGACTGGGGCTTTCATGACTTTCAGACGCGCATTTTGTTCGCTGAGGGCCAGAACATCGGCTCCGCCAAGGTGTTCGGCGGCACCGCCGGTTACGTTCCGCTGGCGGCGCCGAGCGTCATTTCGTTGCTCGTCCCACGCAACAGCGAACAGCAGCTTACGGCGCGGATCGATTATACCGGCCCCGTGGCGGCGCCGATCAGCAAGGGGCAGCCGATCGGTACTCTGAAGGTCTGGCGCGGCGATAATCTCGCACTTGAAGTACCGTTGCAGGCCGCCGAGGATGTCGGGCGGGGTAGTATGTCCCGGCGCGCGATGGACGGGGCTGCGGAACTGGTGATTGGGTTGGTTCGCGCGGGTTTCGGTCGGCTATGACCGTGCGTCGGGAGATTGCCATGCGCATCAAACGCGGGTCTTTCACGATTCTGCTAACATTCAAGCCACGCGTGCATATCTGTCTGTAAGCTATTGATAGACATGGACCTGCGGGTGGACAACGCTGACCTGAAAGCGCTCGAAAGTGAGGCTCGGCAGCCGTTGTCGCGGCGCGGCGAATTCATCACCTTTGAGGGCGGTGAAGGCACCGGTAAATCAACCCAGGCCGCAATGCTGGCGCTCCGCCTCGAGGCGCTCGGCATCGGCGTGCTGCTCACCCGCGAGCCCGGCGGCTCGCCCGGCGCTGAAATCATCCGCCATGTGCTGCTGTCGGGCGCAGCCCAGCCTTTGGGTCCGGACGCCGAGGCAATTCTTTTTGCCGCGGCCCGTAATGACCACGTTGAGTGCACGATCAG
>DASZWK010000098.1:0-1881 GCA_035546235.1 Xanthobacteraceae bacterium
CAACAAGCCTTACGACATCAAGGAACTGATCCTCAAAGTCGTGGACGAGGGCGATTTCTTCGAACTGTCGGAAACCTACGCGCGCAACATCGTCATCGGCTTCGGCCGCATCTCAGGCCGCACCGTGGGCTTCGTCGCCAACCAGCCGATGGTGCTGGCCGGCGTGCTCGACAGCGACGCCAGCCGCAAGGCGGCGCGCTTCGTGCGCTTCTGCGACGCCTTCAATATTCCGATCGTCACCTTCGTTGACGTGCCGGGTTTCCTGCCCGGCACCGCGCAGGAATATGGCGGCCTGATCAAGCACGGCGCCAAGCTCTTATTCGCCTATTCGCAGGCCACCGTCCCGCTCGTCACGGTGATCACGCGCAAGGCGTTCGGCGGCGCCTACGACGTGATGGCGTCAAAACACATCGGCGGCGACCTTAATTACGCGTGGCCGACCGCGCAGATCGCGGTGATGGGCGCCAAGGGCGCGGTCGAGATTATTTTCCGCGCCGACATCGGCGACCCGGACAAGATCGCCGCGCGCACCAAGGAGTACGAGGAGCGTTTCCTGTCGCCGTTCATCGCCGCCGAGCGCGGCTATATCGACGACGTGATCATGCCGCACGCCACGCGCCCGCGTATCGCCCGCGCCCTCGCCATGCTGCGCGGCAAGACCGTCGAGATGCCGGGCAGGAAGCACGATAACTTGCCGGTGTAGTTTGCCCCGTCACCCTGAGGTGCGCGCCGAAGGCGCGCCTCGAAGGGCGACGGCCCGTGCTGCGTCGCTGCCTCGGCCGGCATCCTTCGAGGTTCGCTGCGCTCGCGCCTCAGGATGACGGATTACAGGACGCGGTTGACGCTGTCTGCGTCCCACCCATACCATCCCGGCAAAACACGGAGTGAAAGCCCCAATGGCGCAGGTGGTGGCGGCGTTCGGCTCGTCGCATTCGACGATGCTGGTGTCTTCGGTCGAGCACTGGCAGGAGATGTTCGACCGCGTCGACCGGCGCGCGCCGATCAACGATTTCGACGGCGTTCCCCGCACCTTCGATGAATTGCTGAAGTCGCTGCCGGCGGACGCCGCGGCAAAAGTCACCGCCGGTGCGCAGGCCGAGCGGCACCGCGCGACGATGGATGCCATGGACCGGCTTGAGCGCGACATCGCTGCGTCGGGCATCGACGTGCTGGTGATCATCGGCGACGATCAGCGCGAATTGTTCAAGGACGCGTTTCGTCCGGCGATCGCCATTTACTACGGCGACACCATTCGCAACGCCGCCGCACCGGCGGAGCCGGCCGCCGACTGGTATCTGCAGGACCAGCGCAAGCGGATGGAGGAGGGCAAGGATCGGCACTATCCGTGCCACCCGGCGCTGGCAACGCACCTCATCGAAGGCCTGGTGACGCACGACTTTGACATCACGGCGATGAAGGCGCTCTCGGGCGACCAGTTCGAAGGCCATGCCTATTCGTTCATCCACCGGCGCTTCATGGGCAAGGGTCCGATCCCGATCGTACCGGTGATCCTGAACACCTATTATCCGCCCAATCAGCCGAGCCCGCGGCGTTGTTTCGAACTCGGCGCAGCGATCCGCGAACTGATCGAAGCGTATCCGCAGAACATCCGCGTCGGCATTCTGGCCTCGGGGGGCTTGAGCCACTTCCTCGTCAATGAGGCGCTTGACCATGCCGTGGTGAAAGCCTTGCAACAGAAAGATTATGCCGCGCTGAAAGCGCTCCCGCTCAACAAACTCGTCAGCGGTTCATCCGAGATCAGAAACTGGATCGCGACCGCGGGCGCCGTGCAGCACCTCAACCTCGACTGGATCGCCTACATGCCCGGCTACAGGTCGCAAGCGCTGACCGGCGTGGGGCTGTGCTTTGCGTATTGGCATT
>DASZWK010000099.1:0-12558 GCA_035546235.1 Xanthobacteraceae bacterium
TCAGTGCGTGCGCGCGATGCAGAAATCGACCGTGCCGGTGAGCGCTGCCTTCATCGGCGAGTCGGGAAACAGCGCGAGTGCGTCGCGCGCGATGGCGCCGTAGTGCTGGGCGCGGCCGAGCGTGTCTTCGAGCGCGCGGTGCTTGGTCATCAGCCCAATGGCGTGTTCGAGGTCGGTGTCGGTGGCTTCGCCGCGTTCCAGCGTGCGGCGCCAGAATTCGCGCTCGGCGTCGCCGCCGCGGCGGAAGGCGAGCACGACCGGCAGCGTGATCTTGCCCTCGCGAAAATCGTCGCCGACATTCTTGCCGAGCTTTTGCGCGGTGCCGCCATAATCGAGCGCGTCGTCGACCAGCTGGAACGCCACGCCGAGATTCATGCCGAACGAACGGCAAGCGGCCTGTTCGGCCTTGTTGCGGCCGGCGAGCGCGGGACCGACTTCGCAAGCGGCGCCGAACAGCTCCGCGGTCTTGGCCCGGATCACGGCGAGGTATTCGTCCTCGGTCGTCGCCGTATTCTTGGCGGCGGCAAGCTGCATCACTTCGCCCTCGGCGATGACGGCGGCCGCGGACGAGAGAATCTCCAGCGCCTTGAGGCTGCCGACTTCGACCATCATCTTGAATGCTTGGCCGAGCAGGAAATCGCCGACCAGGACGCTCGCCTCGTTGCCCCACACCATGCGCGCCGCGAGCCGCCCGCGCCGCATCTCGCTCTCGTCGACGACGTCGTCGTGCAACAGCGTTGCGGTGTGCATGAACTCCACCGCGGCCGCGAGCTTGATGTGGCCGTCGCTCGCATAACCGGCGAGCTGCGCCAGAGCGAGCGTCAGCATCGGCCGCAGCCGCTTGCCGCCCGAATCGATCAGGTGCTTGGCGACTTCGGGAATCATGGCCACTTCGGAGCCGGTGCGCGCCAGGATCGTGGCGTTGACGCGCGCCATGTCGCCCGAGACCAGATTGACCAGGGGATCGATCGACGGCTCGTGCGGGCTCTCAAACGGCAGGATAACGGCCACTTAAGCTTTCTCCACAGGAAACGGCGAGCATAGAAACGCTCTGGTGAGGCGGCAAGTGTACTATCGACGTGGATAAGGATCGCTTATCGCGAGGGCCTGCCGATCACGCTATGGACGTGGCGGCGGAGAGAGGCAATGTCAAGCAACGAGAATCTCGTCGGGGGCGTGCCCGCCGGCCGGCACGATGTGGCGGTACTGGTCCCCTGCTACAACGAGGAGCGCGCCATCACCAAGGTCGTGGCCGATTTCCGCGCCGCGCTGCCTGAGGCGACAATCTACGTCTACGACAACAATTCAACTGACGGCACCGTCGCCGCCGCGACGGCCGCCGGCGCCGTGGTGCGCCGCGAGGGCCACCAGGGCAAGGGCTACGTGGTGCGGCGGATGTTCAACGACATCGAAGCCGACATCTACATCCTGGTCGACGGCGACGCGACCTACGATGCACCGAGCGCGCCCAAGATGGTCGCCAGGCTCCTGGCCGACCGGCTCGACATGGTGGTGGCGAGCCGCGTGGACCACGAGGTCGCCGCCTACCGCCGCGGTCACCGCACCGGCAACCTGCTCCTGACCGGCTTCGTCGCTCACATCTTTGGCCACGCTTTTAGCGATATTCTGTCCGGCTACCGGGTGTTCTCGCGGCGTTTCGTGAAATCGTTTCCGATCCTTTCGGGCGGCTTCGAAATCGAAACGGAATTGACCGTCCATGCGCTCGAACTCGAATTGCCGGTTGGCGAAGTGGCGACGCCGTATTATTCGCGGCCGAGCGGTTCGGCCTCGAAGCTTTCGACCTGGCACGACGGCTTTCGCATTCTGTGGACGGTATTGAAGCTCTATCGCGCCGAACGGCCGCTGTCGCTGTTCGGCGCGTTCGGCATTGCGCTCGCCATCATGTCGATCGGTCTCGCCATACCGATTTTCATCACCTACCTGCATGAGGGGCTGGTGCCACGGCTGCCCACCGCCGTTCTCTCCACGGGCCTGATGCTGCTCGCGTTCCTGTCGACCGCCTGCGGCCTTATCCTCGATACGGTCACGCGGGGGCGGCGTGAAGCGAAGCTGATCGCCTATCTGGCGCTGCGCGCGCCAGGCGAGGAGCGGCGGCGGGGCTGATTCATTTGTGTGAACACTGGCCTGAGGCCGGCATTGCGGCCGCCTGTCCGATTCTGGCGATCAATCTGCTGTCGAGGTTTCTGCCTGAAGCCTCGACGGCAGCGAGCAAGTGCGGCAGACGGGTCGTTCCGAATACGGCACAGCTAACGTGAGGATTGGCCAAAACCCAGGCCAGCGCGATTGTACCTGCGGTCCAGCCGCTCTGCTCGTTGAGAAACTGAAAATGCCGGCTGCGCGCGACGTTGCCGCGATGATTTTTCCACGCGCGGGCCGCATACCAGAGATCGCGCAGGCCGAAATTGCCGAAAGGCGACCGGCCATAGAGCCCGCCGGCGAGCGCCATCCCGGCGAGGATTCCCAAATCATGCCCGGCCAATTTTTTGATGATCGGGGCGCGCTCGGGCCGCAAAATATTGTAGTCGATCATCACCGTTTCGAATGCCGGCAGCGTCATGACACGTTCAACCACGGGCATGTCGAAGCTGTTGACGCCGAGATGGCGGATTTTGCCCTGCTGCTTGATGCGCAACAGCGTGTCGAGCAGCTCGTCGGTCAGGTGTTCGATCTGCGGACCGTGGAGTTGAAGGAGCGGTATCGCATCGAGTTGCAGGTGCCGCAGGCTCTCGTCGACACTGCGCCGTACCGAGCCGGGCGACCAATCCTTGTAGAGCCTGCCCGAGGTGCCGAGCCGGGTTCCAGCTTTGGTGGCGACGATGAGATCGTGTTTGTTTTTCAGCCCCGCAATCGCGCGGCCGAGCCGCGGCTCCGCATTGCCGCCGCTGTAGCTCGATCCGGTATCGAAGAAGGTCACGCCCCTGTCGGCGGCCGCATGCACCAGGCGAATGGCATCCGCCTCGCTGAAAATCCTTTTGCCCCAGAAGCTCGCGCAGCCAAGCCCGATTTCCGAAATGCGCAAATTGGTGCGCCCGAGACGGCGATAGAGCATCGCATAAACCTGAAATGCTGGGCCCGCGCCGACTATCGCCGGGCGGCACTGTCCCATGCAAGTCCGGCGCAATTGGGCAGCCCGGAATTGTGCTATAGGCTTCCGGCACGGGCGGCAGGCTGGGTCTCCAGCGCTGCATGTCGATGACAGTGGCGGCGGAGCCAACCTTGCGCGAATTGGTGCGGACCAACGATGCGGTCCTGATCTCGGCGATCGAGGCGCTGCTCCGCGGCGCAGGTATCGAGCATTTGATCGTCGATCAGAACATGAGCGTGCTGGAAGGCTCCATCGGGATATTCCCGCGCCGCATTCTGGTCGGCGAGGACGAAGTGCCCGCGGCGCGGCGCCTTTTGACGGATGCCGGCTTCGAAAAGGAGCTTCGGCAAGACGATCGCTGAGGGGCGATTATTGTTGCGGCGCCGGGTGCTGTTGGCAGAACGGGAGCACGCCGAGCCGGCGATAATAGTACTGCAGCCCTCCCTGGCAGAGCGCTTCGGGCCCAGCCTTCTTGAACACGTGTTTGACCGGCTCCGCCTGACTCACGACGATGGTCGCCGCGATCAGCGCGATGCCGAGCGGATAGGTGAAGCGATGCTGCTGCAGATCGGTCAGCCGCGCGATCAACAAGCCTGCGGCGACGATCGCAAGCGGATCGGTGTAGAGGAAATAGGCCTGTTCGAGGTGGCGTCCCATGCCGAGCAGGTCGATGCCCCAATCCGTCAGCATCAGCGCGGCGACCTCGATGACGAGGCGCCACTCGCGGCGCCGGACCGCGATCACGAACGCCGCGATGGCAAACCATTCGAGAAAAATGCCCGGACGCGCGGACGACTGCAGGACAAAGGTTCGCCGCGCGATCACGCCGCCGATCGCCTGCAGCAGAAACTCGACGCTTGCGGCACTGAACAGCGGTCCGCCAGCCGATAGCTGCGGATTGGCCGCCGCCGCCCACGCATACATCGTCTCCAGCGGATGGAGCACGACGATCGCATCGTTCGGCTCAAAGCGAATGTCGAGCACCAATAACCCGATCATGCATCCGGCAAACACGGCGAACATGGCGGTCAGCGCCTCAAGGGCGGCGACCCGCCATACCATCGCGTAGGCGATCATGCCGAGCGCAAGCCAGACAGCAAGGATGCTCCAATACGTCGTGGCGCTGATGCCGAGCGATTTCAGTGGCACGCTGGCGTGCGCCGCGGTCAGCCCGACGATGATGACGTCTCGGGCGAGATAGGCCGTCACTAGTGCAATCGCTGCCGCAGCCGCCAGGGCGGGCCATGCCCGCCGCGGTTTTTGCCAAAATCCGTCAGAGGCCGGCGCCCGGTCCGGACCGAATGGCAGCAACAGCACGGGCAGGGCAGCGATCAAAAAGAACACCTGGACCTTGCTCTGCATCCCGAGCGCGATCAGCGCGCCGGCGAGGCCGGCGACCGCGGGCCGCCACGACCACGATCCGCGTCTGGCCGATACCAGCAGCATAAGGAGAGCGATCGTGAACAATCCGGCGGACAAGAGCTCCGTGCGCAGGGTCCGCATCTGCATCGCCATGCCGCCCGAGAAGGCAAACAGAAAGCCGCCCAGTGCAGCAATGCGCCAGTCACGCACGAGGGCGCGAAGCAGATAGGTGAACGCTGCGACGAGGCCCATCGCGAGCAGCAGCGAGAGCACGCGCCCGGACTGGGTGAGAGTCATCCAGACGGCGTTGAAGGCTGGCCCATCGCTCACCGGCGGCAGACCGGACAGCGCGTCGACGCGGATCAGGCCAATGCCGTGCAGCGTCCGAAGCCAATAGCTCAACAGCAGGATCGGCAGATATCCGGGATGATCGAACAGCTCCTGCGGCAGATGATCGTTGAGCAAGAGCGCGTTGTAGACGATGGGAAAATCCATGTCGGCGACGCGCCAATACGGGTACCAGAAACCGGCGATGAGAAAAGACGCCAGCATGATCGCAAATAGGAAGATGAACTGGTCGCGCCAGGTGAATTTCACCAGCCGATCGAACGGTTCTTTGGTATCGCGCAGCCTGATCATCTGCGTAAGACGCGATAATCCGGTCATGGCTTGCGCAATTCCCTCGCGATCAGCTCCACTAGAGCGGCAATGGAGTGTAGAGTTGAACCTTATAGAATGAACGCACGCACAGGCTACCAGAGCATCGCGATGGAAACGAGCGAAGACGCCGTGCTGGGCGGCCGGCTCGTACTGCGCCAGCCGTTGCGCGGCCATCGCTTCGGCCACGATGCTATTTTGCTGGCGGCGGCCGTCTCCGCCCCGGCGGGTGGCCGCGCCGTCGAGCTCGGTTCCGGCGTCGGCGCTGCCGGCCTCGCGCTGGCGCAGCGCGTCGCAGGTCTCGCCGTCACGCTTGTGGACGTCGACCCGGCGCTGACCGAGCTCGCTCTCGGCAATGCGGAACGCAACGGGCTCGCCGCATTCGTCCGCGTAGTCTGTCTCGACGTTGCGGCGCCTGCCGCGGCGTTTGCTGCCGCCGGCCTTGCGGCGGAGGCGGCGGATTGCGTGCTGATGAATCCGCCCTTCAATGCGGCTGATAATCCGTCGCCCGAACCGGACCGCCGCCGGGCGCACACCACACCGGGCAACGCGGTCAGGCAATGGGTGCGCACCGCGGCGCGACTGCTTCGTCCGGCGGGCACGCTGACGCTGATCTGGCGCGCTGACGGTCTCGCCGAGGTGCTGGGCGCCCTGGTGCCCGATTTCGGCGCGGTGGCGCTGCTGCCGGTCCACGGCAAGCCGGGTGCGCCCGCGATCCGCATTATCGCGCGTGCCATCAAGGGCAGCCGCGCGCCGCTGACGCTCTCTCCCGGCCTGCTGCTCGCCGACGCGAAGGGCAGGCCGACCGAGGCGGCCGAAGCGGTATTGCGCCATGGCGCGACGCTGCCGTTATGCTGACCCTGCCGCAAAGTCACTTGAGCCCCCGATGGGCGCATCCTATGTCAACGGCATGACCGAGCCCGGGACTGGCGCACGCGTCCGTGATCTTAGCCGCTGGGTTCTGGCCCCTGTGCGCTGGCTTGTGCCCCGTCGCTTCCGCTCCGATCGGCCGCGCGTGCCGGTGGTGCGTCTTGCCGGTGTCATCGGCATCTCGTCGCCGCTGCGGCCCGGATTGACGCTTGCCGGTATCGCCCGCTCGCTCGACCGCGCGTTTGCCATCCGTAACGCGCCCGCAGTAGCGCTTGCGATCAACTCGCCGGGCGGATCGCCGGTGCAGTCGCATCTGATCTTCCGCCGCATTCGTGAATTGGCGGCGGAGAAGAACCGGCGCGTCATCGCCTTCGTCGAAGATGCGGCGGCGTCCGGCGGCTACATGATCGCCTGCGCGGCGGATGAGATCATCGCCGATCCACATTCCATCGTCGGCTCGATCGGCGTGGTCGGCGGTTCATTCGGCTTCGACAAGGCCATCGCCAAGATCGGCATCGAGCGGCGGCTTTATACGGCGGGCGAGCACAAAGCCACGCTCGATCCGTTCTTGCCGGAGAATCCGGAAGACGTGGCGCGGCTGAAAAAGCTGCAGCGGGAGATCCACGACAGTTTCATCGCGCTGGTGAAATCGCGGCGCGGAGCCAAGCTCAATGGCTCGGACGATGATTTGTTCTCGGGTGAATATTGGGCCGGACAGCGTGCCTTGGAACTCGGCCTTGTCGACTCGATCGGCGATTTGCGCGCCGTGCTGCGCGAACGATTTGGCGACAAGGTCGTTACTCCCCTGATCAGCGCCGAGCGCGGCTGGCTTGGCCGGCGTGTGCTTGGCGTCGGATTGGGACGCGGTAACCTGTCGCACGCTGGCCTTGCGGCCGGACTTGCCGAGGATGTGATTTCGACGTTGGAGGCCCGTGCGCTATGGGCCCGTTATGGATTGTAGGAACTGGGAGATCGGCGATGCCTCCGGTAATCGCGGTAACTCTGGGATTGATGGGCGTAGCGGCACTGGCGCGCTGGTGCGTCAAGGAAATGCAACGCGTCAACGCCGAGCTTGACGGCATTCGCGCCACCTCGCGGGTGGAACCGATTGATCGTAACGGACTGCCGACCTTGCGGCGCGATCCCCGAACCGGCGAATACCGGCCGGGGTAGCTGTCATTCCGGGGCCGAGCGAAGCGAGGAGCCCGGAATCCATAATCACAGGTCAGCGAATATGGATTCCGGACTTACCGCTTCGCGGTAATCCGGAATGACAAGATCATTCCATCTTGATCCCGTTGGCCTTAATCACGCGCCCCCACTTGTCGTATTGCGCTTTCATGAAAGTGCCGAGCGCTTCCGGCGTCCCGCCAACCGGTGTGGCGCCGGTCTTGACCAGCTTCTCATGCACCGTAGGCTCCGCGAGCGCGGCGTCGACCGCCTTGTTGAGTTTGGCGATGACCGCAGCTGGTGTTTTCGCCGGCGCCAAGAGCGCATACCAATTCGACGCGTCGGTATTGGGATAGCCTTGTTCGGCGAGTGTCGGCACGTTTGGCAGCACTGCATCGCGCTTGTCGCCGGCGATGCCGATCGGCACCAGATTGCCGGCCTGGATTTGCGAGATGACAACCGGAATGTCGAGCGCGACCACCTGCACCTGACCGCCAAGGAGATCGGTCAGCGCCGGCGCGGCGCCGCGATAGGGCACGTGCAGGAATTTCACGCCCGCCGCGGCAGCGAGCAGCAACTGGGCGAGGTGCGGCGGCGACCCGACGCCGGTTGACGCGAAGGTGACCGCGCCGGGCTTCTGCTTGGCGAGCGCCACCAGGTCCTTGATGTTTTTGACGCCGAGCTTCGGCGACACCACAAACACCTCGTGGACGGTCGTGACCAGCGCGACCGGCGCGAAATCGCGGAACGTGTCGAACGGCATGTTCGCCATCATGTGCGGCGATACCGTCACCGCACCCGACGTGGTGAGAAACAGCGAGTAGCCGTCGGGGTCGGATTTGGCGACGTCGCCACCGCCGAGCGTGCCGTTGGCGCCCGGTTTGTTATCGATATAGACGCGCTGGCCCAGAATGCTCGTCATCTTGTCGGCGACCAGGCGGCCGACGAAATCGGTGGGACCGCCCGGCGGAAAGGCGACGACGATCCGGACCGGCCGGGTCGGAAAGTCCTGCGCCTTGGCGAACTGCGGCGCGAGCGCAAGCAATAGCGCGGCCAAGCCGCCCAGGATCACGCGAATCTTGTGCACAGTTTCCTCCCGTATCAGGCGCCGGTTTGAGGCATTGGCGGCCAGCGGCAAGGTATCGGCCATCGGCGAACGGCCATCAAGGGCCGATCCCTGACGGCCGCCGCCCGCGGTCACTTGACCTGCGCCGGTCCTTCCACCAACAACGTCGGCCATGGCCGACGATTTGCCGCCGTATATGCGCCCGCAGCGCTCCTTCCAGGGGCTGATCCTGGCATTGCAGCGTTATTGGGCGGACTGGGGCTGCGTCATTTTGCAGCCCTACGACATGGAGGTCGGCGCCGGCACATTTCACCCGGCGACGACGCTGCGTGCGCTCGGCCCCAAGCCCTGGAATGCCGCCTACGTGCAGCCGTCGCGCCGGCCCAAGGACGGCCGCTACGGCGAAAATCCGAACCGGTTGCAGCACTATTATCAGATGCAGGTGATCCTCAAACCGTCACCGGACGATTTGCAGGATCTTTATCTGAAATCGCTTTACGCCATCGGCATCGATCCGAAGCTGCACGACATTCGTTTCGTCGAGGATGACTGGGAGAGCCCGACGCTCGGCGCGTGGGGACTCGGCTGGGAGTGCTGGTGCGACGGCATGGAGGTGTCGCAGTTCACATACTTTCAACAGGTCGCGGGTTTCGAATGCGCGCCGGTGGCGGGTGAACTGACCTACGGCCTTGAGCGGTTGGCGATGTATGTGCAGGGCGTCGAGAACGTCTATGAGCTGAATTTCAACGGCCGCGACGGCGCGCAGAAGGTCACCTACGGCGATATCTTTCTGCAGGCCGAGCAGGAATATTCACGGCACAATTTCGAATACGCCGACACCGACATGCTGTTCGAACAATTCCGCATGGCGGAAGCCGCCTGCAAGAAATACCTGGACGCCGGATGGCAGGGCGACCGCGCCAGCAATCAGGCACGCCACCTGATGGCGCTGCCCGCCTACGACCAGTGCATCAAGGCGAGCCACGTGTTCAATCTGCTCGACGCGCGCGGTGTGATTTCCGTGACTGAGCGGCAAAGCTATATTCTGCGAGTGCGCGAACTCGCCAAGGCCTGCGGCGAGGCGTGGCTGGCAACAGAGGGCGGAGGGAAAAGCGCATGAGTGAACCTCAAATCGGCGGCCGGCGGCCGCTGCCAATCAACGTGGTCGCCGGCGAGAGCTATTGGTGGTGTGCCTGCGGCCGATCGAAGTCGCAGCCATTCTGCGACGGCTCGCATAAGGGCACCGAATTCCGGCCGCAGGAATGGAAGGCCACGGCGAACGAGGAAGTCTGGTTCTGCGCCTGCAAGCGCTCGCAGCACCAGCCGCTCTGCGACGGCTCGCATAAAACCCTCCCCTGAAGGGGAGGGTGAAGAAGATCCCACCCATGCTGATCTGGATCATCATAGCGGCTGCGGCGGCGATAGCGATCTACGCCATCATCGTCTTCAACAGGCTGGTGCGGCTTCGCCAGATGGCGAACGAGGCGTGGAGCGGCATCGACGTCCAGCTCAAGCGGCGCTCCGATCTCGTTCCTAATTTGGTCGAAGCGGTCAAAGGCTACGCCGCGCATGAGCGCTCGACCCTGGACGAGGTGACGGCCTTGCGCGGCGCCGCGCGCGCCATGCCGGACGCGGATGTTGAGGGGCGCGCCAAGGCGGAAAGTGCGCTGTCGGCCGGGATCGGCAGGCTGCTCGCGCTTGCCGAAGCCTATCCGGATCTCAAGGCGAGCGGAAATTTTCTCGAATTGCAGAAACAGCTCAGCGCTCTGGAGGATGATCTGCAAATGGCGCGGCGCTACTACAACGGTGCGGTGCGCAATCTCAATGTCGAGGTCCAGGCGTTTCCGAGCAACGTCATCGCCGGCGTTGGCGGGTTTGCGGCGCGCGGCTTTTTCGAACTGGCGGACGCAGGCGAGCGCAACGCGCCGCAGGTCCAGTTCAATCCATCGCCGTCATGAACAGGCTCTGGCGCATCGCCGCCCTGATCGCCGCGCTTACCATTGCGGGCAAAGCGTCTGCCGCCGAAGTCATCCATTCCTTTGATTCGGACGTCCAAGTCGCCAAGGACGGCGAACTCACCGTCACCGAGACGCTGCGCGTGCGCGCCGAAGGCAATGCGATGCGGCACGGCATCTACCGCGATTTCCCGCTGACGTTTCGCGACGCGGGCGGCAGCCTGCGCGAAGTGACCTTCAGCATCATTGCCGTCCGGCGCGACGGCCATCTCGAGCCCTATCACACCGAGCGCACCAACGGCGTCCTCCGCATCTATGCCGGTGACAAAAACACGCGGATCCAGCCCGGCGAATACACCTACATGTTCGAGTACCGCACCGGCCGCCAGGTGCGCTTCTTCGACGCCAGGCCCGAATTGAACTGGAACGACACCGCCAATTTCTGGCGCTTCCCGATCGAAGCGGCGACGTATCATCTGCATCTCGTCGACGGCGCCGCGCCGTTGCGCTGGACGGCGTTCACCGGACGTGTCGGCGCGCGCGGCACCAATTGGCGCGGCGACATCGGCGGCGACGGCACGCTCACGGTGTCGACCACTCGGCGGCTCGCGCCGGGCGAAGGGCTGACCGTCGTGGCCGCGCTGCCGACGACCGCGGTCGACCCGCCGAGCGCGGAAACGCTGCTGTGGTATCGGCTGTTCGACAACCGCCAATGGATCATCGGCGGCATCGGCTTCCTCACGATCTTCATCTACTATTTCGCCGCCTGGGAAGCCTTCGGACGCGACCCCAAGGGCGGCCCCATCATTCCGCTGTTCCATCCGCCGGACGGCATCTCGCCGGCGCTCGCCAACTACATTCACAAATGGGGTCTTACGCGCGAGAAATGGCGCGCGTTCACGGCGGCGTCGCTGTCGCTCGCCGTGCGGGGCCTCATCAGTCTCGACCGTTCGGGCGGCGGGCTCACGCTCAAGGCGACGGGAAACAATCCGGCCGGCGCCGCGCCGCTATCGGCCGAAGAGCGCGCCATCGTCACCAAGCTCGCGGTGACCGGCGGGACGATCGTTATCGATCGCGCGCATTCAACGACCGTCGCCGACCTCGCCACCAAATTCACCAGCGCTGTCGTCACGCTGAACCGCAATCGCTTCTTCCGGCGCAATCTCGGCTACGTCATCTTCGGGCTGATGATGACGGCGGCGGTGATCGCCGCCATCGTCGCATTCGGCGGCCTGCAGGACACCGATATCTCCATTCTGGCCCTGTTCGGCTTCGGGGGCATATTCGGCGGGATGTTTCTGCTGCCGATCCTGCAGGCTCTGGTCGGCCAGGGCCCAAAGGTTGGGATCCTGGTCGGACTTGCGATTTTTTTCTCGATCGCCGTGATCTTCTTCTCGCTCGTGGTCAACGTTGCCGGCTCGGTGCTGCTCGCCGGACTGCGTGAAAGCCTGCCAACGGTCACCGCGTTCGTCGAGGGCTATCCGTTTTCCTTCGTCCTGATCACGGCATTCGCGGCGCTCAATGGCATCTTTCTCTATTTGATGAAGGCGCCAACCGAACTCGGCCGCAAGGTGATGGATCAGCTCGACGGCTTGCGGCTTTATCTCGAAACCGCGGAATCCGACCGGCTCAACTACAGCGGCGCGCCCGAGATCACCGCGGACCGCTTCGAGGCGCTGCTGCCCTACGCGGTGGCGCTCGATGTGGAAAAGCCGTGGTCGCACGCCTTCGAATCGGCGTTGCGGCGGGCGCATCCTGAAGACGCCGACCCGATGCGCAGTTATCGGCCAGCCTGGTACGGCGGCGGCAGCTGGTCGAGCGGCAGCTTCGACAGCGCCATGGCCTCGACGGTCGGCAGCGTCAGCGGCGCGTTCGCCGCGGCGGTGCCGGTGTCATCCGGCTCATCGGGTTTCTCCGGCGGCGGAGGCGGTTCCGGCGGCGGCGGAGGGGGCGGCGGTGGTGGTGGCTGGTAGCGCGGCGTGGTGACAGTGGACGCGCGTCTTGCTAGGCAGGCGCCATCATGCCCGAACTTCTGCTCGAATTGTTCTCCGAGGAAATCCCGGCGCGGATGCAGGCGCGGGCGGCGGAGGATTTGCGCAAAGCCGTCACCGACCGGCTGGTCGCGGCCGGGCTCGTTTATGACGGCGCCAAGGCGTTCGTGACGCCGCGCCGGCTGGCGCTCTCGGTACACGGCGTGCCGGTCCGCCAGCCCGACGTCCGCGAGGAGAAGAAGGGTCCGCGCGTCGGCGCCCCTGACAATGCCATTGCGGGTTTCCTCAAGGCGGCGGGGCTCAAGTCGATCAACGAAGCCAAGGTGCAGCCCGACAAGAAGGGCGACTTCTATGTCGCGGTGATCGAGAAGCCGGGCCGTC
>DASZWK010000100.1:0-16297 GCA_035546235.1 Xanthobacteraceae bacterium
CGGCGTACCGACGCCGATGTTCGACGCCAGCGCGGCGATCTACACCAAGGCGCGCAAGAGCGGCCATGACGACGAAGATACCGCCGCGGTGTGCGCGGTGCTGGAGCAGATGGCGGGCGTAAAGCGCGGCAAGGCAAAGAAAGCCAAAGGGCGAACGGCCTAGGCTAGCCTCCTTCGACGCATGCGTTGCTTCGAAGCGTTCATTCCGCGCCGACGGGAGTGCGCCGCGACGTCATCGTTGACCGGTCTCCCGGAAAGCGTCCTTAGCGTATCGCGTCAGAACTGCGCGGTCCGCTCGCGCTCCCAGTCCGAGCGCTGGCGCACGCCCTCAAGCGCGGCGACCTGCTTCTCGACAAAGGCCATGATCTCGGCCTCGGACTTGGTGAGATCGAGCGGCGCGGCGCAGGGCTGCGGCACGTGCCATTTGGTGTCGATGAACACTTCCAGGCGGTTGCCTTCCGGATCGCGGAAATACGCCGAGATCGCGTTGCCGTGGGACAACGGACCGAGTTCAACGATCGGCTCGCGCTTGAGCGCCGCATACATCTCCCGGAGCGCGGCGAGGCTTGGAGCGCGAAACGACAGTTGCTGGATCATGTTGTAGGGCAGGTCGGCCGGCCGGCCGGTGGCGAACACCACCTGATGGTGTTCGCGCGGGTCAAGCGTCATGAAGGCGATCTCGCTGCCGTCGCCGCGCACCGCGCGATCACTGACCACCAGCCCAAGCACCCGTGTATAGAAATCGACCATCTTCGGCAGGTCATGCACGAATACGCCGACATGGCTGAAGGAAAGTTTGTGGCGCTCGCTCATTTCATCCTCCGTGTGTAAACCGCCGATCCTGCCACGGCTACAGCACTAAGCGGCCGAGAGCGTCGGTATTTTTCTGATTTCCCCGGCGAGCTCACGCTCGGCCACGGCGAGGTCATAGGTGCGCTGCAGATTGATCCATACATCGGGACCGTTGCCGAGGAGCTTTCCCAAACGCAAAGCCATTGCGGGCGTGACAGGCTGCTTTTCGTCAAGAATGTCGTAGAGTGTCTGCCGCGAAATGCCAAGCAGCCGGGCGATCTCGCTTTTTGATTTGCCGATTGCCGGCAAAACATCCTGGCGCAGCATTTCGCCAGGATGCATCGGCTTGAGGCCGCGCGTGAGACGATTCCTGCTCATTAGTGATAGTCCTCCAAATCCACATCGACGGCATCCTCGCCGTCCCAACCGAACGTCACACGCCAATTCCCGCTCGCGTCGACGGCATACCTTCCTCGCTGCTGGCCCTTCAAGGCGTGAAAGCGAAAGCCCGGCAAATTCATTCCCTCCGGCATTTTGGCTGCATCGAGGGTTAGCAAAATACGTCGAATGCGACCTGGGCTCTGGACGCTCAATTTCGACGGATCGCCGTGTTCCGCAAAGCGTCGCAAGCCCCTGCTGCGGAATGATCGGATCACGAGGTCGATTGTAAGGCAATGCCTTACATGTGTCCAGTCCGTTGTTGCCGGGCGAGGCTCATGCCATGATTTCCGGCTATTTGTTGGCGGTCGCGAAGGTGATCATGCTGATGCGGGTTACGGTAACGTGTTTGGTCGTCACCGGTGGTCCGCCCCCCGCCATATGCCAGGCCGCATAAGCCTCGCGGAAGGCGCTTTCCGACGGCATGCAATCCACCGGATAGATCACGGCGTAGCCGCGCTGTGCCGCGCCTGCGCCGGTGCCAAGGCCGACGCCCTGCGCAGACGTGCCGCACAGGATCACGGTCTTGATACCGTGCGCCTTGAGCCGCTGGTCGAGGTCGTCGCCAATGAACTTGTCGGGGCCGCCCGCCTTTTGCTCGACCACTTCGCCGGGACGCGGCGCGATGGCCGGGTCGATGATTTTGCCGCCGCCCGGCAGTGTGTAGGCGACAAGCATGTTGGCGGCGCGCGCTTTGTCGTGAATGGCTTTGAGCGTCGGTACGGCCGCGACGCAACGCGGACGCTGCCCGCAATTCTCAGTCATGAAGTCGAACAGGAAAAGCGCAGTGGTCTTGGGATCGACCGTGACCGCTTTCAGCGCCGGCACAGGCGGCATCTGAATGGATGACCATTCGTCGATCACGTCGGCGGCGCGCGCCGGGGCACCGGGACTGAGCGCCATTGCCGCCACAGACGCGGCTACCAAGATGGTCACTCTCGAAATTGCGGGCATGTGCTCCTCCCTCCGCTCAAAACGGCAGAGCGTCATCGGCTCTTGCTAGCCTAGCATCGTCTTTGCATGATGTCCTCTGCCAGTGCTTAGTGGTCTGAAGAGCTGCGCTCGGAGGAAACGATGTCATCGCTTGAAGGCGAAGCGCGCATGGCGCAGGCCGCGGGGGATCGCAAAACCCACCAGCCACGCAGCGAAACCCGCGACGGCATGCGCATCGACTGGGACACCGCGATCACGGTGGACGACGGCCATGTGCTGCGCGCCGACGTGTTTCGCCCGATCGCGGAAGGCCGTTATCCGGTGATCCTGAGCTACGGTCCTTATGCCAAGGGGCTCGCCTTCCAGGATGGTTATCCAAGCGCCTGGGAGACAATGGCCAGAAAGCACCCCGACGTTGTCGCCGGTTCAAGCAACCTCTCCCAGAGCTGGGAAGTGGTCGATCCGGAAAAGTGGGTGCCGCACGGTTACGCCTGCGTTCGTGTCGACTCACGCGGCGCCGGCTGTTCGCCTGGCTTCATCGATCATTTCTCGCCGCGCGAGACCAAGGACTTTTACGATTGCATCGAATGGGCCGGCGTACAGCCGTGGTCGAACGGCAAGGTGGGGCTCAACGGTATCTCGTATTACGGCATCAATCAGTGGCACGTTGCGAGCCTGCAGCCGCCGCATCTGGCCGCAATGTGCATCTGGGAGGGCGCCGCCGACTGGTATCGCGACATGACGCACCACGGCGGCATTCTCTCCACGTTCTGGGACAATTGGTACGACATGCAGGTCAAGACCGTGCAATACGGCGCGGGCGAGCGCGGCAAGAGGAGCCGCGTGCATGGCGAACTGGTGTGCGGGCCGGAAATTCTGTCCGATGCCGAACTCGCAAAGAACCGCAGCAATTTTGGTGTCGACATCGCCGCCCACCCGCTCGACGATGCTTATCACCGCGCGCGTTCGCCGGTGTGGTCGAAGATCAAGGTGCCGTTTCTGACTGCCGCCAATTGGGGCGGCCAGGGACTACACCCGCGGGGTAATTTCGAGGGCTACGTTCGCGCAGCATCCAAACAGAAATGGCTCGAAGCCCACGGCATCGAACACTGGACGCATTTTTATACCGACTATGGGCGCGAGCTGCAGCTGCGCTTCTTCGACTATTTTCTGCACGGCAAGAAGAACGGCTGGGACAAGCAGTCGCCGGTGCAGCTGCAGATCCGCCACTTCGACCGCTTCGTCGAACGCGCGGAATCCGCATGGCCGCTCAAAGCCACCAAGTGGACGCGCTTCTACCTGAACCCCGCGGATTGTTCGCTCGGCGTCAAAACGGCCGCGGCGAAGAAGGTGCTGCGGTTTGACGCCATGGGAGACGGCATCACGTTCCTGACACCGCCGCTCACGCACGAAACCGAGATCACCGGCCCGAGCGCGCTCAAGCTTTATGTGTCGTCTTCAACGTCCGATGCCGACATCTTTGTCGTGCTGCGGGTGTTCTCTTCCGATCTCAAGGAGATCGTCTTCCAGGGCGCGATCGACCCGCACACGCCGGTCGGGCAGGGGTGGCTCCGCGCCTCGCACCGGGCGCTCGACAAAAAGCTGTCAAGACCCTACCGGCCCTATCACACCCATACCCGCAAACAGCCGTTGCAGCCCGGGCAGGTCGTGCCGCTCGATATCGAAATCTGGCCGACCTCGATTGTCGTGCCGGCCGGTTGCCGGGTGGGGGTGACCGTGCGCGGCAAGGACTACGTCTATCCCGGCGGCAGCGGCGGCCGGCAGTCGAATTTCAAGAACGAGCTGACCGGCTGCGGGCCGTTTCTGCACAACGATCCGCGCGACCGGCCGCCCGAAATATTCGGCGGCGTCACCAGCCTGCATTTCGGCGGTACGGCACGGCCCTCTCTGTTGCTACCCATAATCCCGGCAAAGAGAAAATAAACATTCATAATAGCGCAAGCCGCGACAATAGCGGTCTTTACGGACGAAACGGCATGTCGGATGATGGCTTGAAAGCCGTTGCGGTGGGACGCTGCGGTGAGTGGTAATTAACGATTGGCGCCGGGGCGACCGTCCGAGTGCCAGAGGGAGGACTTCAATGTCGCGTAAGTCAGATAAAATCACCCGGCGTACGCTGTTGGCCGGAACCGCCGCCGGTGCGGCGGCGGCGCTAACCCAGTTCCCGGCGCCAGCGATCGCCCAGGCCACACCATTCAAGCTGGGCCTGCTCACGGTAAAGACCGGCCCGCTCGCCCAGGGCGGCATTCAGATGGAGCAGGGCGTCCTGACCTATCTGAAAGAAAAAAATTATACGCTCGGCGGCCGCAAGGTGGATTTCATCTCCGCCGATACCGGCGGCAATCCGGCCGGCGCCAAGACCAAGGCGCAGGAACTGGTCGAGCGCGATAAAGTCGACGTTATCCTCGGCCCGCTCGCCGCCTTCGAGCTTTATGCCGTCAACGAATATGTCCAGCAGGTGAAGATGCCGACGCTGAGCCTCGCGGCGGCTGACAATCTCACCCAGCGCACGCCGAACCCTTATCTGCTGCGCGCCTCGGCGACCTCTTCGCAGGCGATGCAACCGATGGGGCACTACGCGGCGACCGAGCTCAAGCTCAAGCGCGTGGTCTGCGTCACAGAGGATTTCGCCTTCGGCTACGAGCAGATGGGTGGCTTCCAGGCGGCGTTCCAGAAAGACGGCGGCTGCGTCACCAAGAAATTGTGGCCGCCGATCGTCACGCCAGATTACACGCCCTATATCGCGCAGATCAGTGACTGCGACGGCGTCTGTGAGGGTTTTGCCGGCTCCAATCCGTTGCGTTTCATGAAACAGTACGCCACCGCCGGACTCAAATATCCGGTGGTAACCGGCGAAACCGGAGCCGACGACGCTCTGCTCAAGAGCTTCGGCGACGAGGCGCTAGGGCTCGTGTCCTGCTGCCCCTACACGCTCGATAATCCGATCGAGCCGAACCAGCGTTTCGTCACGAACATCATGAAAGACTACAATGTCATTCCGGGGTTCTACGCCGCCGGGCTGTACGTCAATTGCCAGGTGGTCGATGCCGGACTGAAAGCTGCGGGTGGCGACTCCAGCGACAAGCAGAAATTCATGGCGGCGCTCAAGTCGGTGAGCCTTACCGATACGCCGCGCGGACCGATCAAGTTCGATCACCTCAACAACGTGATTGGCAATTTCTACATCCGGCGTATCGGCAAAGAGGGCGCCAAATACGGCCTCAAGCTTTGGAACAAGACGATTCACACTTATGAGAACGTCAGTCAGTTCTGGACTTGGCCCGAGAAGGACTTCCTCGCGCACCCGGTCTATTCGCGCAGTTATCCGCCACTGACCAAGTGCTGAGGAGCGGCTCGGTCATCCACGTTTAAAAAAATCCAATAGTCGTGGATGCCGACACCGAGAGACCGTGACTGCCGCATGTTCCGCTTTCGCGCAGCATGGCGGTTGATGGGAGGAGTGCACGATGTCTCGCAAAACAACTCGCCGCGGGCTGCTTGGCAGCGCCGCGGCGGGCGCAGCGGTTGCTTTAACCCGCTTTCCCGCGCCTGCCGTCGCGCAGGGTAAGCCGTTCAAACTCGGCCTGCTCACGGTCAAGACCGGACCGCTCGCCGCCGGCGGCGTCCTGATGGAGCAGGGCGTTCTCACTTACCTGAAGGAAAAGAACTTTACGTTGGGCGGCCGTAAGGTCGATTTCATTTCCGCCGATACCGGCGGCAATCCGGCAGGCGCCAAGACCAAGGCCCAGCAGCTGGTTGAACGCGATCAGGTGGACGTGATCCTTGGTCCGCTCGCCGCGTTCGAACTGTACGCCATCAACGCCTACGTCATTGAAAAGAAGATGCCGACGCTCAGCCTGGCCGCGGCTGACAATCTGACTCAGCGAACGCCCAATCCGTTTCTCTTGCGCGCATCGGCGACGTCGTCGCAGGCGATGCAGCCGATGGGGCATTACGCTGCGACCGAACTCAAGCTCAAACGCGTCGTCACCATCTCCGAGGACTTTGCGTTCGGCTATGAGCAGATGGGCGGCTTCCAGGCCGCGTTCGCCAAGGACGGTGGCTGTGTCGTCAAGAAACTGTGGCCGCCCCTGGTGACGCCTGACTACACGCCGTACTTGGCGCAGATCGGCGATTGCGATGCCGTCTGCCAGGGTTTTGCCGGGTCAAATCCGATCCGGTTTATGAAGCAATACGCCACGGCCGGTCTCAAGTACCAAGTGGTGGCGGGCGAGGCTGGCGCAGACGACTTCCTGCTCAAGAGCTTCGGCGACGAGGCGGTCGGTCTGGTCAGCGCCGCACCCTATACGCTCGATCTGGAGACCGAAGCCAACCAGCGTTTCGTCGATGGTATGCTGAAGAATTATGACGCCATCCCGGGTCAGTACGCAGCCCTGCTCTATGGCAATTGCCAAGTGCTGGATGCGGGCCTGACGGCGGCGGGCGGCGATTCAAGCGACCGCGATAAATTGATGGCGGCGCTTAAATCAGTCAGCCTCACCGATACGCCGCGTGGGCCGATCAAGTTCGACCACCTCAACAACGTCATCGGCACGATTTATATCCGGCGTCTCGTCAAGGAAGGCGCCAAATACGGACTGAAGCTGTGGAATAAGACCATCCACACATACGAGAATGTCAGCCAATTCTGGACCTGGCCGGAGAAGGAATTTCTCGCCCATCCGGTGTATTCGCGCGACTATCCGCCGCTGACCAGGTGCTGATGCGAATCTGTCATCATCCCCGAGGGATGATCTGATCACAAAACCCCGGATTGCGCGCGGCGCGATCCCGGTTACGATAGGCGTTAACGTAGCAGCCGGGAAATCGGGAGGACGGCGTAAATGAGTTTCTGGCTGCTGTTGACCGTCAACAGCATCACGTTCGGCGGTCTGTTGTTCCTGCTTTCGGCGGGCTTTTCCCTGATCTTCGGGCTGATGCGGATCCCCAACCTGACGCACGGTTCGATGTTCATGGTCGGCGCTTATCTCGGCACCTCGTTCCTTTCCGGCGCGCTCGGCTTCACGCTGGACTTCTGGGCTGCGGCCATCCTTGGCGCGCTGGAAGTCGCTGTCCTTGGTGCGCTGATGGAGCGGCTCTTGCTGCGCCGCCTCGCTGGGCAGCAACTGGCGCAGGTGCTGGTGACGCTCGGCGTCTCATTCATGGTCGCCGATCTGTGCCTGATGGGCTGGGGCGGCGATCCGATTTCAGTGACGACGCCGGAAGGGCTCGGCGGCTTTGTGCGCATCGGCCCCGCCGTCTTTCCGCTCTACCGCATGGCGGTGATCGGCATCGCGGTGGTGTTCGCCATCGCGTTGTGGCTGATGCTCGAACGCACCCGCCTCGGTGCCATGATCCGCGCCGGCGTCGACGATCCGCAAATGGCGCGCGTCGTCGGCATCCGCGTCTCGCAGCTCTTCACCATCGTGTTCGGACTTGGCGCCGGGCTCGCCGGTTTCGCCGGCATGATTGGTGGACCGATTCTTTCAGTCTATCCGGGCCTCGACCAGGACATGCTGCCGCTCGCACTTGTTGTCGTCATTCTCGGTGGGACCGGCAGTCTGCTCGGCTCATTTGTCGGCAGCATCATCGTCGGCTTCATCTACAATTTCGGCCAGGCACTGCTGCCGGAGCTGGCCTATTTCGTGCTCTTCCTGCCGATGGTGCTGGTGCTCGTGCTGCGCCCGCAGGGCCTGTTCGGGGGGCAGGTTCTGTGAAGTACCAGCCGGTCGCAGTAGGGGTCGCAGTGCTGGCGCTGGTCGCGCTGCCCTTCGTCGTCACCGAGCCGTATTACGTCAACATTGCGAGCCAGATCCTGCTCTACGCCGTGTTCGCGCTCGGCCTCAACATTCTGGTTGGTTACGGCGGGCTGGTGTCGCTCGGGCACGCCGGACTCTCCGGCGTCGCGGCGTACGGGGTCGCTTATTTGCTTGCCGCCGGCTATGGCCACACGGTCGCCATTGCGGGCGGCCTTGGCGCCGGCCTTGTCGTGTCCGCGGGCTTTGCCGCGCTGGCGCTTCGCGCCAGCGGCATCAGCTTCATCATGATCACGCTGGCGCTTGGCGAGATCATCTGGGGGCTGGCCTACCGATGGATCAGCATCACCAACGGCGATAACGGCATCACCGTCAACACGCGCCCGGCGCCGTTCGGGCTGCCGCTGACATCGGCGGTGAGCTTTTACAATGCGACGCTCCTCGTCTTTCTGCTCGCCATCGCGGGCTGCGCCGTCGTCGTCAATTCGCCGTTCGGCGCCGCGCTTGCTGGCACGCGCGATCAGCCGCGGCGCATGACTGCGCTCGGCTACCATGTCTGGATGATCCGGTTCTGGGCCTTCATGCTGTCGGGGCTCTTGAGCGCGGTCTCCGGCGTGCTGTTCGTGTACTACAATCAATTCATCAGCCCGCAGGCGCTGGCGCTGACCGCGTCCGCCGAAGGCCTGTTGATGGTGATCTCCGGCGGCGCGGCTACCCTGCTCGGACCGGTCGTCGGCGCGGCGCTCGTCGTCATCGTCAAGAACGTGGTCAGCGCCTACATCGCGCGCTGGAATTTCATGCTTGGCGCGATCTTTGTCGCCATCGTGGTGCTGATGCCCGAGGGCCTGGTGCCCGGCACCGTGCGGCTGGCGCGCTCAGGGTGGCGTTCGGCACGTCGGAACAGAACCGCCCGCCCGGCTTCGGCGCCGGCTCCGATCGCGGAGCCAAAGCCATGAGCGCGCTCGCGGTGCGCAATCTGTGCAAGTCGTTCGGCGGCCTGCGCGTTACCACTAATGTCACGCTTGCCGTCGAACCGGGCGAGCGCCGCCTGATCATCGGACCGAACGGCGCCGGCAAGACCACCTTGTTCAATCTCAGTACCGGCGAGATCGCGCCGGATTCCGGCGCCGTGCTGCTGTTCGACCGCGACATTACCCGTACCGCGACCCGCAAGCGCGCGCACCTGGGCATGGCGCGTACCTATCAGATCATCACGCTGTTTCCGCGCGACACCATTTTGCACAATGCCACGCTCGCGCTGCTCGGCCTGTCGCCGTTGCGCTGGAATGCGTGGCTGACGCTGCACCGCCAGCACGACGTCCTTAAGCGCGCGCGCGAGGCGCTCAAGCGCGTCGGCCTGGACCATATGGCGGAGCGGTCGCTGGCGGAAACCTCCTACGGTGAAAAGCGGCGCGTCGAGATCGCCATGGCGCTGGCGCAGGAGCCCCGCGTGCTGTTGCTCGACGAACCGTTCGCCGGGTTGTCGATCGACGAACGGCGCGATGTCCGCGAATTGCTCAAGGCCATTCCGCGCGACGTCACCGTCGTGATGATCGAGCACGACATGGACATTGCGCTCGAATTTGCCGACCGCATCACGCTCCTGCATTTCGGCGAGGTGGTGGTCGAGGGCACGCGCGCCGAGGTGGTCGCCGATCCGCGCACGCGGGAGGTCTATCTTGGCGAATAGCGCGCTCAGCCTCCGCGACGTCGACGCGTTCTACGGCGACAGCCATGTGCTGCAGAAGGTCTCGTTCGATCTTGGCGAGGGCAGGCTCCTCGGCCTGCTCGGCCGTAACGGCGCCGGCAAATCGACCTGCATGAATGTCAGCGTCGGGCTGTTGCCGCCGCGCGCCGGTACTGTCGAATTGTTCGGCGCCTCCGTCACCCGGCTGCCGCCGGAGGTGATCTCGTCGCGCGGCGTCGCGCTGGTGCCGCAGGGCCGCCGTATCTTCAAGAGCCTCACGGTGCGCGAGAACCTGATGGTCGCGGCGCGCGGCGTCAGCGCGGCCGCGCGCCACGCGCCATGGACGGCGCAGACCGTGTTTGCGATGTTTCCGCGGCTCGCGGAGCGGTCGAGCCAGTTGGCCGGCCATCTCTCGGGCGGCGAACAGCAGATGCTCGCCATCGGCCGCGCGATGATGGGTAATCCGCGCGTGTTGTTGATGGACGAGCCGTCCGAAGGCCTGGCGCCGCAGATCGTCGCCGAGGTGATGGCGACCATCCGCAAGCTCAAGGAGAGCGGGCTTTCCATCGTGCTGGTCGAGCAGAGCCCGAAGCTCGTGTTCGACATCGCCGACGACGTGGTTATTCTTAATTCGGGCCGCGTCGCCGTGGTTTCGGCTGCCGCGGCGCTCAGGGACGGCGGCATCGATCTGCGCCAGCACCTCGGGGTGTTTTAAGCATTTGAGGAATGGCCGTTTTGCACGCGGCGGCGTTGAACCGCCGCGGCCTGTCGGCGTTATCAAGGCGCCCCCGCGGCAGGAGCTGCCCTTGTCTTCCGTTGCCGGCGATGCCGAGCAGGTTCGCCCCCAAAATCCTCAGACTTTCAAGCCGGTCCTGATTCTGACGGCGCTCGGCGTCGTCTATGGCGATATCGGCACCAGCCCGCTCTACGTATTTCAAGCCATTGCGCAGACCCAGGGCGGCCGCTTGGACGCAGCCAGCGCGCTGGGCAGTCTCTCGCTGATCGTCTGGACGCTCATCGTTGTCGTCACGATCAAATACAGTTTCGTGGTGATGCGCGCCGACAATCACGGCGAGGGCGGCATTCTGGCGCTGATGTCGCTGACGCGCACGAGCTGGCGCGGACGCAATCGCTATCTCATCGTCTGCGGGCTGATCGGCGCGGCCCTGCTCTATGGCGACGGCATGATCACGCCGGCGATCTCGGTGCTCAGCGCCGTGGAAGGCCTCAAAGTCGCGAGCCGCGATTTCGCCCCCTACACAATGCCGATCGCCGCCGTCGTGCTGGTGCTGCTGTGTGTGGTGCAGCGCTTCGGCACCGCCGCGGTCGGCCGCGCGTTCGGTCCGCTGATGTTCGTCTGGTTCGTTTGCATCGCGGTGCTCGGTGCGATCGGCATTATCCGGGCGCCGCGCGTGCTGGCGGCGATCGACCCGCGCTATGGCGTCGAATTCCTTTTTCACAACGGCATCACGAGCCTCGCCATCCTGGGCGGCGTGTTTTTGTGCGTGACCGGCGCCGAGGCCATGTATGCCGACATGGGGCATCTCGGCCGAACGCCGATCCGCATCGCCTGGACCGCCATCGTGCTGCCGGCGCTATTGCTCAACTATGCCGGACAGACCGCACTCGCCCTGCAGGGTCCCGTGGCAGGCGAGGGCCTGCTTTTCCGGCTTGCGCCGTCCTGGATGCTCTATCCGCTGGTCGTGCTGGCGACGCTCGCCACCATCATTGCCAGCCAGGCGATCATCACCGGATCGTTCTCGCTCACGCGGCAGGCCATGCAGCTCGGCTGGCTGCCCGGCATGCGCATCGACCAGACGTCGTCGGAGCAGTACGGCCAGATCTACGTGCCGTTCGTGAACTGGCTGACGATGGCGGGCACGGTGCTGCTGACGGTGACGTTTGCCCGATCGGACCGATTGGCCGGCGCCTACGGCGCCGCCGTGTCCACCACCATGCTGATGACGACGGCCATTCTCTATCGCGTCATGCTGGTGATCTGGCGCTGGCGCACCGCGGTCGCGCTCGCGGTATTCTCGCTCTTCCTCGCCGTCGATATCGCGTTCTTCGTCGCCAACCTGACGAAGATCGCCGACGGCGGCTGGATTCCCCTCGTCATCGGCGGCGTCATCTTTACGGTGATGACGACCTGGCACGCCGGGATGGATGCCATGCACCGCATCTACGATCGTGAAGCCGAGAGCGTCGCGCAATTCCTGCGCAAGCTGCGCGACCGCAAGGTCGAGCGCAGCCCCGGCAAGGCGATCTTTCTCACGCGGCTGCGCGAATACATTCCACCGCTGATCGCCGCGCATGTGCGGCAGATGGGATCGTTGCCGGAAGACACGATCGCGTTGACCGTGCGTTTCGCCCCGCGGCCGCGGCTGCGGCCCGGGACCCATGTGCGGGGCGAAAAGCTCGGCGAAGGTTTTTGGCACCTCACCGTGCGGTTTGGCTTCATGGAGGTGCCCGACCTGCCGCGGGTGCTGCACCAGGAAAAAGCAAAGTGTCCCGCGGACCTCGACAACGCCACCTATTTCAGCGAGCACGACCGCGTCACCGGGCGCAAACGCAAGCCCCGCATGGCTGCGTGGCGGCGGAAGCTGTTCTCGTTCCTGTACCGCAACTCGATCCATCCCGCCGACCGCTTCAATCTGCCGGCGCAGAACTTCGTGCAGATCAGCCGGCAGATCGAAGTGTGACGTGTCGCGAAACTGGCTATCATGCGATCTTCCCGCGCGATCCCGCCCGGGGTGCGCTGGAATAGCCGATGACGTCTGTGCCCGGGCCGCTGTTCGCGCTGGCGCTCGCCTCGATCTCGCTGATCGGGCCGCTGGCGATTCATTTGTTCATGCCCGTCATCCCCGCGGTGCGCGTCGCGCTCGGATTGTCCGAGGCGTACGCGCAGCTCACCTTCAGCATCGCGCTGTTCGTGATGGCGTTCGCCACCCTGGTCTACGGCTCGCTGTCCGACCGCTACGGCCGGCGTCCGGTATTGCTCTCCGGGCTTTGCCTGTTCCTGATCGGCAGCGGAATTTCGGCGTTTGCGGATTCAGTGACGACACTGGTCGTCGGCCGGCTCATTCAGGCGGTCGGCGCCGGCTGCGGCGTCACGCTGGTGCGCGCCATCGCGCAGGACGTCTATGGCCGCAACCTGGTGAAGGCGATCGCCTATCTGACGATGGCCTACACCATCGGTCCGATGGTGGCGCCGCTCGTCGGCGGCATCCTGATCGATGCGTTCGGCTGGCGCAGCGTGTTCTTTTTTGCGCTTGGCGCCGGCGCGCTGATATCGGTCAACGCCTATCTCGCGGTGTTCGAATCGCGGCCGCCGTCCAAATCGCGGCCGAGCCGAGCCGGGCGCAGCGTGCTGGGCGATTACGTCGCGCTGTTCCGCCACCCGACGTTTACATGCTTTGTGCTGCAGAGCGGCTTTTGTACCGCGTCGTTTCTGGTGACGGCGACCGCGGCCTCGAGCCTGATGAAGGAGATGCTGCATCGTCCCTCGGCCGAGTTCGGACTTTATTTCCTCCTGTTCCCGTTCGGTTTTCTGTCCGGCAATTTCGTGACGAGCCGCATCGGCACCCGCAACGCCAACGAAACCATGGTGCTGGCCGGATCGGTCGTGGTGCTGATCACGGTGTTGGCGCAGGCGTGTGTGCAGTTGTCCGGCTACGTGACCCCGCTCACGTTATTTACGCCCGGCTTTTTCCTCTCCTTTGCGCAGGGCATTTCGCTGCCTTACGCCCAGGCCGGCGCGCTCGAAACCAATCCGAAACTTGCCGGCACCGCGGCCGGAATCGGCGTGTTCATGCAGAATTTCGCCGGCGCGCTGTTCGCGCAGCTCTATGGCCTGCTCGCCGACGGCACGGTCTTGCCGCTGGCGGAAGTGACGACGCTTGCCGGAATACTCAGCCTTCTGGTCGGCGCTACGCCGTTCGTCATGGCGCGGCGGCTCTCCCTCTCTCCGCCTGCGGGGCGAGGGTCTGGGTGAGGGGGCGTCGCCGGCGCGCTCAGAATCGCGGCCGCGCCCCCTCACCCGGATGGCTTCGCTGCGCTCGCAATCCGACCTCTCCCCGCGCGCGGGGAGAGGTGACATTGCTAATCGAACAGCGCGACCGCGCGCGTCCAGCCGGCCGAACCGTTTTTCAGCTTCGATGGAAAGCATGCCACCGTGAAACCGTCGCCCGGCAGTTTTTCCAGATTGCACAGCTTCTCCATGTGGCAATACGGAATCTCGCGGCCGGCCTTGTGGCCTTCCCAGATGATCGACGGATCGCGCGTCTCCAGCCAGCGCTTGCGCATGTGCATGAACGGCACGTCCCAGCCCCAGGCGTCGATGCCGGTCACGCGCACGCCGCGCGACGTCAGATAGAGCGTCGCCTCGCGGCCCATGCCGCAGCCCGCGGTCAGATACTCCTCGCTGCCGATGCACTCGCTGGCGCGCGTGTTGACCAGCACGATGTCGAACGGCTTCAGCGCGTGGCCGATACGTTTGAGCTCCGCCTCGACCTCGGATGCGGTCACCACATGGCCGTCGGGCACCTTGCGGAAATCGAGCTTGACGCCGGGATGAAAGAACCAGTCGAGCGGCACCTGGTCGATGGTCATCATCGGCTGCCCGTCGATGGTGTGCGACTGGAAATGGATCGGCGCGTCCATGTGGGTGCCGTTGTGCGTCGTCAACTGCACCTGCTCGATCGCCCAGCCTTCGCCGTCGGGCAGGTCCTGCGGGCGCAGGCCAGGAAACAGCTCGCAGAGGAGCGGCGCGGTCTCGGCGTTGCCGTGATACTCGATCTTCGGCCGCATGAACGGCGGGTCGTAGACCGTCTCGTTTTCCAGGGGCGACGACAGGTCGATGATCCGGGCCGGCAGCTTCATTGCGTTTCCCATTCAATGTGCGCTAACAGGACGCGGATGGCGGACGAAAAAACATGAGCGGTTTTAGGCCGCCATCCGCCGCGCGTCATCCATCATCCGTCATCTCCACGTCAGAAGCGACATCGTCTCATGCCCGAGCAATGGAATAAATACGAACGCACCGCGGCGCGCCGCCACGGCAAGCCGGGGCGCGAGCTGCGGCCGCGGAGCGTGACGGTCGACGTCCATGCCCATGTCGGCATCCCGGAGGCGGCGAAATTCGTCGAGCCGCATCTCGACTGGTCGACCGTCCCGCTCGCCCATTTTGCCAGCGCCGAGACCAAGGCGCTGTCGGCGAAGCAGGAGGCCGACATCCGCGCCACCGCGGGCGTCGACCGGCGGCTCGCCGATCTCGATGCCATGGGCGTCGACATCCAGATGATCGCGCCGCCGCCGCCGCAATGCTACTACACGGTGCCGCTCGACATCGCCGTGAAGGCGACGCAGCTCGTCAACGACGGCCTCGCCGCGTTCTGCGCCAAGAAGCCCGACCGCTTCAAGCCGTTCGGCTCGGTGCCGATGACCGACGGCAACGAGGCGGCGAAGGAACTGGAACGCTGCGTCAGGCAACTCGGTTTCACCGGCGTCGAGGTTTTGACCAACGTGGCCGGCAAGGAATTGTCCGACCCGGCCTTCGCACCGTTCTGGCAAAAGGCCGAGCAGCTCGGCGTGCTGGTGATGATCCATCCCAACGGCTTCACCGAGGCGTCGCGGCTGTCGCGGTTCTATTTCAACAACGTGCTCGGCAATCCGCTGGAGACGACGATCGCGCTGCATTATCTGATTTTCGACGGCGTGCTCGAACGCCACCCCAAACTGAAAATCCTCGCCGTGCATGGCGGCGGCTATCTCGGCGCCTATCCGGGCCGCATCGACCACGCCTGGGGCGCGCGCTCCGACAGCCACGGCGCGCTGCCGAAGCCGCCGACCGAGTATCTCAAGCGCGTCTATGTCGACACCGTGGTGTTCACGCCGGATCAGCTGGCGGCGCTTGTGCGCACGTTCGGCGCCGATCATGTGCTGATGGGCACCGACTATCCGTACGACATGGCCGAATTCGATCCGCTGGCGCACATCGCCGGCGTCGAGGGCTTCGACGCCGCGACCGTCGCGGCCCTGGCCGGCGGCAACGCCAGGAAGCTGTTGGGGCTTTAGCTTAGCGCGCTGCCGTCATTGCGAGGAGCCCGAAGGGCGACGAAGCAATCCAGTGCGGCATCTCAGCGCTGGATTGCTTCGCTTCGCTCGCAATGACGGTGCGCTACCGCTTGGCCTTCGCCGCATTCAGCTCCGCGGCGGCGCGGACCAGCGCTTTGAACGCCTTTTCGTTGATCGTCTCGCCCTCGTGAATGTCGATGGCGCGCCGCACGTTGCCTTCGAGGCTCGCGTTGAACAGGCCCGCGGGGTCGGGGAGCGCGGCGCCCTTGGCGAAGGTCAGCTTCACGGCAGCCTTGTAGGTCTCGCCGGTGCAGATGATGCCTGAGTGCTCCCACACCGGGACGCCGCGCCATTTCCATTCCTCGACCACGTCGGGACAGGCTTCTTTGATCAGCTTTCGAACCGCGGCGAGCGTCGCGCCGCGCCAATCGCCAAGCTCCTTGATCCGCGCATCGATCAGCCGGGAAGGGGAGGTGCCCGCCTTTGCTTTCGTCGCCGCGCTCGTGCTCGTCTTCATGGTGTTTCGCAAGTCCCTTTTGCGCCATTTCCGGACAACTATATCAGCGATTCCTGTTCGTGACTCACTGACCGCGTC
>DASZWK010000101.1:0-5304 GCA_035546235.1 Xanthobacteraceae bacterium
TGGTGGAGCCGAGGGGATTTGAACCCCTGACCTCCGCAGTGCGATTGCGGCGCTCTCCCAACTGAGCTACGGCCCCGCCGTGGGCTGCAAGCCGGGTCCAAGCGTCGCCGGCAAGGCTGCCGACTGCAAGGCTGAACCAGCTTTTGGCGAGTTCGGGCCATTTAGGGTCCGCCAAGGGGCATGTCAAGGATGCTCCCAAGACAACAGACCGCCGATCCGGCAATGGCGCGATAGCGGGCGGCGGGTCCCCTCCGGACGCCCCTTTTCGGCAGGCTCGCAAGCGGCTATTCGTCTGTCGCGCCGCGGCCGCGGCAGCGCGGAGACCGTGATGGAAAATCCCTTGCTCTGGCTTTTTGACACGCTGATCCAGCTTTACATCTGGATTTTGATCGCGGCCGCGATTCTGTCGTGGCTGATTGCCTTCAACGTCGTCAACACACGCAATAACTTCGTGGCCTCGGTGGCAAACTTTTTCTATCACGTGACCGAGCCGGCGCTGCGGCCGATAAGGCAGATGCTGCCCAATCTCGGCGGGATCGATATTTCTCCCGTGATATTGATCATTGCCTTGCTGTTTCTTCAGCAGCTCGTCCACTACCTGTATGTGCGTCTGTTCTTTTAGCCAGCGCAGGCGATGCATCTCGCCGCGGCACGCACACGTGTCGTGAGCGGGGCCGCAAAGGCGACGGATGAGCGCAAAGATCATCGACGGCAGAGCGATCGCGGCTGATCTGCGCGCCGCCGTGGCCGAAGAGGTGCGCCGCCTTGTGGCCGCGCACGGCCTGCAGCCGGGGCTCGCCGTCGTTCTCGTCGGCGACGACCCGGCAAGCAAGACCTATGTGGGCAGCAAATCGCGCGGTCTGGTCGACGTCGGCATGCGGCCGTTCGATTATCATTTGCCGGTGTCGACCAGCGAGGCGGAACTGCTTGACCTGATCGCCAAGCTCAATGCCGATACGGCCGTGAGCGGCATTCTGGTGCAGCTGCCGCTGCCGCCGCAGATCAATCCGGCGCGCATCTTCGCCAGCATCAACCCGGACAAGGATGTCGACGGCTTTCACCCGATCAATGCCGGACGGCTGATGACCGGCCTGCCGGCGCTGGTGCCATGCACGCCGGTCGCCTGTTTGAAGCTGATCAAGAGCGTGCATGCCTCGGTCGCCGGCATGGACGCGCTGATGATCGGCCGCTCGCACATCGTCGGCAATCCGCTGGCGCAGATTCTGCTGGCCGAAAACGCGACCGTCACCATCGCGCACACGCGCACGCAGCACCTGCCGGACTTGTGCCGGCGGGCCGAGCTGCTGTGCGTCGCCATCGGCTGCGCGCAATTCATTCGCGGCGACTGGATCAAGCCGGGCGCGACCGTCATCGACATCGGCATCAACCGCATCATCGACGGCGGCAAATCCCGCGTCGTCGGCGACGTCAATTTCGCCGAAGCCGTCGAGGTCGCGGGCGCCATCACGCGGGTGCCGGGCGGCGTCGGCCCGGTGACGATCGTGTGCCTCCTGGTCAACACGCTGCGCGCGGCCTGCATGCAGGCCGGGCTGCCGCCGCCTTCGGTGTGAGTGCGGGCGCTAGACCAGATGAACCGCGTAAGGCGCGAATAGGCCGAGGGCGAGCAGCGCCAGCCCGATGATGCCGAGCCCGCCGGCAATCCAGGCGAGCGCCACTATGCCGGTGATCACCGTCGCCGAGGCGAGCACGATGCCGACCTGGAACGCCGCCGACGCGATCTCATAGTGGTGATATTTCGCCATCGCCAGATCGCGTTCCCCCTCCTGCTCCTTGGCCTGTTCGCCAAGCTCCTTGCGCCCGGTGCCGGTTTTCGGATCGGACTCGTAGCGCGCCGCGGTCTTGCGCCAGGTGTCGATCTGCTTGTCGATCGCGGCCTTGGCGGCAGGATCGGTGATGCCGGCGGTCAGCAGCTTGGTCTGGTCGGCGGCGGCGAGCAGCGTGGTTTTGCGAACGTCCTTGGCCTGGAAGAAATTCCAGGTGTCGGACGATTTGACGTTGGCGTCGATCGCCTCGGTCTGCGCGCTTTTTCCCAAAGTCTCCGAGAACGACAGAAACAGCGCGAGGATCGCGATCAACAACGCGATCTTCTTGTTCTCGGCATGCTGCTCATGTTCGGCGTGTTCGAGATGTTCGTGTGCGTCCGGCATGGTGCCGCCCCTCCTCGTCATTCCGGAGCGCCGCGAAGCGGCGAGTCCGGACTCCATACGCCCTGCTCTGGGTTATGGATTCCGGGCTCCTCGCTTCGCTCGGCCCCCGAATGACGGTTAGCACAAATCCGCGTCACGCGCGCGGATGGGCGCTGCGATAGGCCTCGATCAGGCGCTCGGCGTCGACCTGAGTGTAGATTTGCGTGGTCGACAGCGAGGCGTGGCCGAGCAACTCCTGGATCGAGCGTAGATCGCCGCCGCGGGCCAGAAGATGCGTGGCGAACGAGTGACGCAGCGCGTGCGGCGTCGCCGTCTCGGGCAGGCCGAGCGCGCCGCGCAACCGCGCCATGGCGAGTTGCACGACACGCGGCGACAGCGGCCCGCCTTTGGCGCCGACGAACAGCGGACCGTCATCGGGCAGATCGTAAGGGCAAAGCGCGACGTAATCGGCAATGAGTTTCTGTACCTGCGGCAACACCGGGACCATGCGTTGCTTGCGGCCTTTGCCGGTCACGGTGACGGCGTCGGCCGCTCCAATGTTGCCGCGTTTGAGCCCCAGCGCTTCGGAGATGCGCAGCCCTGCGCCGTAGAGCAGGCCGAGCACGGCGGCGTCGCGCGCGTGAATCCATGGCTCGTGGCCGTCGCCGGCCGGCAAATCGGCATCCGCCATGCGCTTGGCGTCGGCCGCCGGCAGCGGCCGCGGCAAGGTTTTGCCGATCTTCGGCGCCCGCACCGCCGCGAGCGCGCCGACCTGACCCTTGCCGTTGCGCTCGAGATACCGGGCGAAGGCGCGCGTGCCGGCAAGCGTGCGCATCAGCGAGCGGCTGCCGATGCCGACCGCGCGGCGCGATGCCAGAAAGGCGCGGACGTCGGCAGGCGTCAGCGCGGCGAGGTCGCGCAGCGATGGCGCGCCGCCGAGGTGTTCGGCAAGAAAGCCCAAGAATTGCAGCACGTCGCGCCGGTAGGCCTCGACCGTCTTTCCCGACATGCGCCGCTCCGCGCCGAGATAGCTGAGCCAGCTTTCGATCTCGGCAGCGACCTTGGGGGCGACGAAGTCGGGTTTGGTGCGTGCTTCCATTACGGCTCGCTCGTCCCCGCGAAAGCGCGGCCCCAGATACTGGATTCCCGCTGACGCGGGAATGAGCGGATAATAAGTCCGGGCTGTTTCCGCTTCCTAAACCTCCCGGAATCGGCCCAGAATCGCCCCATGCCCCGCCGCGTCGTCGATGTCCTCGTCCCGGTCGCGCTCGATAAGCCCTATTCTTATCGTGTGCCGGAGGCGCTTGTGGTCGCGCCCGGCGACGTCGTGTCGGTGCCGCTTGGCGCGCGCGAGGCGACCGCGGTGGTGTGGGCGGAAAACCCGAAGCCCAACCCGCGGCTCGATAACCGGCTCAAGGACATAGAAGAGAAAATCGACGTGCCGCCGCTGCGCCCCGAACTGCGCAGCTTCGTCGATTGGGTGTCGAACTACACGCTCAGCTCGCGCGGCATGGTGCTGCGCATGTGCCTGCGCATGGGCGAGCATCTGGGCGCCGAGCGCGAGCGCGTCGGCGTGCGGCTCGCCGGCGCGCCGCCTCAGCGCATGACCCCGCCACGGGCCCGCGTGCTCGAACTGCTTGCCGACGGCATGGTACGCGGCAAGAGCGAGGCGGCGCGCGAGGCGGGCGTCTCCGCCGGCGTCGTCGACGGGTTGATCGACGAAGGCACGCTGGAGACCGTGGTGCTGCCCCCCGAGCCGGTGGCGGAAAAACCCGATCCGGACTTTGCGCAGACCGATTTTTCGCCGGCGCAGCACGCCGCCGCCGCGGCGCTGAAAGCAACGCTCGCCAAGGGCGGCTATTCGGTCACGCTGCTCGACGGCGTCACGGGCTCTGGCAAGACCGAGGTTTATTTCGAGGCGGTGGCGGACGCGATCCGGAGCCACCGGCAGAGCCTGATCCTGATGCCGGAAATCGCGCTCACCGCGCAGTTTTTGGACCGCTTCGCCGCGCGCTTCGGCCACAAGCCGGCCGAATGGCATTCGCAACTCACGCCGCGCCGCCGCGCCCGCACGTGGCGGGCGGTGGCCGACGGCGAAGTTTCAGTCGTGGTCGGCGCGCGCTCGGCGCTGTTCCTGCCTTACGCCGATCTCGGCCTGATCGTCGTCGATGAAGAGCACGACCCGGCCTACAAGCAGGAAGACGGCGTGCGCTATCACGCGCGCGACATGGCGGTGGTGCGCGGCCACATCGCGCGCATTCCGGTGGTGCTGTCATCGGCAACGCCGTCGGTCGAAACCGAAGTCAACGCGCGGCGCGGCCGCTACGCGCGGCTCGCGTTGCCGGAGCGCTTCGGCGGTGCGCGGCTGCCGTCGATCGAGGCCATCGATTTGCGCGTTGCGCCACCGCCGCCGCGCCATTTCATTTCGCCGGTGCTGGCCGGCGCGATCAAAACATCGCTGGAGCGCGACGAGCAGGCGTTGTTGTTTCTCAATCGCCGCGGCTACGCGCCGTTGACGCTATGCCGGGCCTGCGGCTTTCGCTTCTCGTGCCCGAACTGCGACGCTTGGCTGGTCGATCACCGCTTCCGGCGCGCGCTCGTCTGTCACCATTGCGGCTACGCGATGCCGCATCCGGCGAATTGCCCGCAATGCCAGGCGGTCAACTCGTTCGTGCCGATCGGCCCGGGCGTCGAGCGCCTCGACGAAGAGGTGCGGGAATTGTTTCCGGGCGCGCGCGTGCTGGTGCTGTCAAGCGACCTCATCGCCTCGGTCGAGCGCATGCGCGAGGAGTTCGCCGACATCGCCGCCGGCCGCTTCGACATCGTCATCGGCACGCAACTCGTCGCCAAAGGCCACCATTTCCCGATGCTCAATCTGGTCGGCGTCATCGACGCGGATATCGGGCTCGCCAACGGCGACCCGCGTGCCGCCGAACGTACCTTCCAGCTGCTGCATCAGGTAATCGGCCGCGCCGGGCGCGAAGCAGGCACGGGTCATGGCTATCTCCAGACGCATCAGCCCGAGCATCCGGTGATCCGCGCGCTGATTGCGCAGGACCGCGAGGCGTTCTACTCGGCCGAGATCGAGCTGCGCGAGAAGACGCAGTATCCGCCGTTCGGCCGCCTCGCCAGTATCGTCGTCTCCGGTGAGGACCGG
>DASZWK010000102.1:0-4635 GCA_035546235.1 Xanthobacteraceae bacterium
GGTCTTTGACTGCGCGCGAATTGGTAAGGTCCAGCGGCACCAGCGAAACCTGCGGGATCGACGCCAGTCGGTCGAAGTCCGGCGGCTTCTTCCACGGCTCGGCGTGTCCGGCCCATACCAGATCGGCGCCCGCGGCGACGACCGCCTCGACTAGCGACTGACCGAGCGGCGTCTTGGCGTCGGTGATTAGGATTTTGCGGAATTTCGGATCGCAGGTCATTTCGCGAAGCTGCCGATCGTCGGCCATGTTCGGGGTGTCCTTTTCCGGAAGCGCGACGAGCGCCGCCTGGCCGGCGCGATCGAGATGAAGCGAGACACGCACCCGCGTCGGCGCCGCCGCGCAATCGCCGTGCAGATGCGCCACGATCAGCGGTCCGCAATCGAGCTTTATGAGGCCGAGCCGCCACGGCATCCGCTCGCGATAGAACAGCTCGTTGCTGTGATGGAGCAGCGTTTCGGATACAAGCTCGCCCGCGCCATCCTGCGCCCGCCAGTCTAGCCGGTGCGACAGGCAGACACGGCAGGCCTCGCGCGGCGGATATTGCACGGTGCCGCAGTCGCGGCAGACTTGCAGCTCGAAGCGGCCGCGCGCTGCCGCTGCCGTCAGGCCCAGCGCGACGCGGCTGCGCATCCCCGGCGGCAAATTCGGCAGGCGCGTGCGCAGCACCGGATTTTTGCGCGGCGGTCGCACCAAGGGGCGTGTCATCTTTGGTTCCCCGCTGCCAGAATGGCGGCGCCGCTGCACAGGCCGCGATCGTAATTGATCATACCGAAGCCGCTCGCGAGACCAAGCCGCGCATCCGCCACCTTGGCGCCGAGCGGCTGCCCGGTGACCTGTCGGATGACCTCGACCAAACCGAGAAAGCCGCCCGCTGCGCCCGCCTGGCCGACCGATAATTGCCCGCCTGAGGTGTTGAGCGGAAACGAGCCATCTGCCGTTAAGGTCTCGCGGCGCACAAAATCGGCGCCCTCGCCCTTGTTGCAGAAGCCGAGATCCTCGATCTGCATCAGCGTGATGACCGGATAGTCGTCGTAGGTCGAAAGCACGTCGATGTCTTCGGGCCCGACTCCGGCCTGCGCGTAAAGCTCGTCGCGATCGAGCGCCCAGCCGCCGCGGTACTGGATAGCATCATCCGGAAAGGCATTGTGCCGCTCGATCGTCGCCAGGATGCGCGCGTAGGGCAGGCCTCGTCTTTCCGCCTCGCTGCGGCGCAGGACTAGAAACGCGTCGGCGCCCGCGCACGGCATGACGCAGTCGTAAAGCCGCAGCGGATCGGCAATCGTGCGCGCGTCGAGATACTCGGCGAGCGTCAGCGGCTTCTTCATCAGCGCCAGCGGAAACTTGAGCGCGTTGGCGCGCTGCGCCACGCAGATTTTGCCGAAATCCTCGCGCGTCACGCCGTAAGTACGCATGTAATAAGCGGTGAGGAAAGCAAAGCTCGCATTCGCGCCGCCCGAGCCATACGGATAGACCGCGTCGCGGGCGAACTGACTGAAGGTCGCGAGATTGAGCCGGAACGAGTTGGTGTGATTGGTGTCGCCGGCGATGCAGGCGACTGCGTCGGCGTCGCCCGCCTGCACCGCGCGCGCCGCGCGGCGCAGCGCGACGACGCCGCAGGCGCCGCCCATCGGAATGTGATCGAGCCAGCGCAACGTCAGCCCGAGATGCTGCGTCAGGCCGACCGCGCTGTCGGGCGCCAGCGTGAAGCTCGAGATGCACAGGCCGTCGAGCTTGTCCTTGGCCAGCCCTGCGGTTTTCAGAAGCTGCGCCAGGGCGCCGGCGAGAAACCAGTGCGCGCCGCGGATCGAATAGCGCACGTACGGCACGGTCACGGGGCAGGTGACCACGACGTCGTCGTAGGCGGCGCGCGCGCGGCTCATGCGAACGAATTTTTCAGACTATACGGCCGCGAATTTCTCATTCGCAAATCCCTGATCGGCCTTGACTCACGCGTGGAACGCCCGCACTGAATCCCGTCATTGCGAGGCGAACGCAAGGGCGGCGCCGAAGCAATTCGAAGATTGTCATAGCGTCATGCTGCGTACGGGAAAAGAGCATTTCGAATCGTTGCGCGATGGCCGTGCCATCTATATCGGCGGCGAGCGCGTCGACGACGTCACGATCCATCCGGCGTTTCGCAACGCCGCGGCGACCGTGGCCGGCCTCTACGATCTCAAGGCCGACCCGGCCAACCGCGACGCGCTGACTTACGAGGAGGATGGGGGCCGGCACGCGATCTATTTCCTGCGCGCGCGCTCGCGGGACGACCTGCAGCGGCGTATGGAAGGCCATCGCCGCATCGCCGATTTTACCCACGGCTTGTTCGGCCGCTCGCCCGACCACGTCGCGTCCTTCATCACCGGCATGGCGATGAAGCCCGACGAGCTGAAGGCGCCGCACGCCCACGCTGACAATCTCCTTTCCTATTACCGCTACGCCCGCGACAACGATCTCTATGTCGTCTACGCGGTGGTGCCGCCGCAGGCCGCGCGCAATCCGGAATTCTATCAGCGGCAGAACATTCCGGTGCCGACCTTGCGGGTCGTGCGCGAGGACGATGCCGGTGTGGTCATTTCCGGCATGAAGATGCTGGCGACCGGCGCCGCCTTCGCCAACGAGATCTGGATCGGTAACGTCATTCCGCTGGCGCCCGACCAGAAGAACGAGGCCATCACCTGCGCCATTGCCTGCAACGCGCCTGGCCTGCAATTGTGGTCGCGCCAGCCGTTCGGACTCGGCTGCACATCGGAATTCGATTCGCCGCTTGCGTACCGCTACGACGAAACCGACTGCATGCTGATCTGCAACGAGGTCAAGGTGCCGTGGGAACGCGTATTCGTGCATGGCGACGCGCTGCTGTCGCGCGATATCTACGTCAAGACGCCGAGCCATTGCTTCGGCAATCATCAGTCGAATGTGCGGTACTGGGCGAAGATGCGGCTTCTGGTCGGGCTGTGCAGCAAGATCGCGGGCGCGACCGGCGCCGATCAGGTGCCGGCGGTGCGCGAGACACTCGGCCGGGTATCGGCTTATGAGGCGCAGATCGCCGGCATGGTCAACGGCCAGATCAACGCGTTCGAGAATTGGCCGGGGAACGGCTATGTGTGCTTCAACCGCCGCATGATGTACGGCGCGCTCGAATGGTGCACGCAGAACTACACCAAATTTGTCGACGAACTGCGCGAACTGATGGGCGGCGGCGTGTTTCAGATGCCGGCGAATATTTCGGTGCTGCACAACGAAGACCTCGCCCGCGACTTCCAGACCTTCTGGCAGACGCCGCAGAACGACGCCATCACCCGCATGAAGCTGTTCAAGCTCGCCTGGGACATGGTTGGCTCGGAATTCGCCGGCCGTCATCTGCAATACGAAAAGTTCTACGCCGGCGCCTCCTTCATCGTGCGCAATCACACCTTCCGCGAGACCGATTGGGCGGACTTCAACAAGCTCGTCGACGATCTGATGGCCGGTTATGACCACGGCGGTGCGCTCGGCAAGCTCGCTGCGGAGTAGGGCGGGTCGCTATCGCTCCACGCGGGAGGAAAGGCGATGGCTCGGCCGAGTGGGGCGCCGCTGGTTTTGGCGTCCAGCCGATTATTTTTGCCGGGCTTTGAACCTTCCGCGGACCTGGCGCGACTAACGAATAACTGCCGGCTCGATCCCCCAATCCCCCCGACACCCCCCTATCGGGTCAGCGCGTAGCGGCCGGCTCTTCCCCGAGAGCCGGCCGCAACCATTTTGGGCTCTTGGGTCCAGGGGGAGACTAGCTAAGTGGCTATTTCTAAAGGAGAATTCACTTGGGCGCGCCGACGTTAAGGTTAATCGAACCTTTTGGCGCCTCCGCGCGTCTAACAAATTGCCAGGCCGTTGCCCGGCAGAGACGGCCGCGGGTGACCGGCCGACGCGATAAGGACGGAGGGTGTCATGAAATACCAAATCGTCGGTTGGATCGCCTTGGCTTCCATCACGTTTTGGGCGGCTCCCTACGTCGTCGCCTTCTGCGATCTCATCCAGTAATAACAGGCTGCGTTCAGGCGGCTTGGCGCCGTTGCATTACGCACGGCGCCTCGCGCGGGCGATTATACGGATTTGAAGAGCCTGCTGCGGCTCCGCGGATGGCCGGATGAAGGCGTTCACGACGCTGCGCCGGTCTCGTCGTCGGGGTCCCAGTGCAACACGGTGTGGCGCAGCCACAGCATGGCGCGGTCGAACACAAAGCCGCAGGCACCAATCACCAGGATGGCGGCATAGACATCGGCAAATTCGAAGCGCGTGCTGGAGACAGAGATGTAATAGCCGAGCCCGCGAAAGTCCCCGATCATCTCGGTCAGCACGATGACGATGATCGAGATCGGCAGCGCGATGCGCAGTCCAGTAAAGATTGAAGGCAACGCCGCCGGTAAGACGACGCGGCGAAGCAGGGTGGCGCGACGCGCGCCCATGTTCTCGGCGGTCCAGATCAGCGGAAGCGGAATGGCGCGAAAGCCGAGATACGCCGTGACCACGATCGGGTAGAGACATTCGAGAAACGCAAACGCGACCTTGGACGGCGAACCGATGCCGAAAATGTAGGTGAAGATCGGAAACAGCGCGATCTTCGGCACCGGATAGCCGAAAAAGAAGATCGGCTCGAA
>DASZWK010000103.1:0-20431 GCA_035546235.1 Xanthobacteraceae bacterium
TTTCATCCTCTACGCGATGTGCGCAGCCAAGCTCGCGCTCGATGATGCCGGTTGGCATCCGCGCGCGTATGACGATCAAATCGTCAGCGGCGTCATGATCGGCTCCGGCATCGGCGGCGTTGAGGGTATCGCTGAGACGGCACTCGTGCTGCGCGACCGCGGCCCGCGCCGCGTGTCGCCGTTCTTCATCCCCGGCAGGATCATCAATCTTTCTTCGGGTTACGTATCGATTGCGCACGGGCTGAAGGGCCCCAACCACGCTGTGGTCACTGCCTGTTCAACCGGGGCGCACGCCATCGGCGATGCCGGCCGGCTGATCGCGCTCGGCGATGCCGACGTCATGGTGGCGGGCGGCACCGAATCGCCGGTCAACCGCATTTCAGTCGCTGGTTTCGCGGCGTGCCGAGCGTTGTCGACCGGATTCAACAGTACGCCAGAGCGCGCGTCGCGACCTTACGATCGCGACCGCGACGGATTTGTGCTCGGCGAAGGTTCGGGCATCGTCGTGCTCGAAGAATATGAGCACGCGCTGCGCCGCGGCGCTCGCATCTACGCGGAGCTTACAGGCTATGGGCTCTCCGGCGATGCCCATCACATTACGGCACCGGCGGAAGATGGCGACGGCGCGTTACGCTGCATGCGAGCGGCAATCCGCCGCGCCGGCATCTCGGCGGAGCAGATCGACTACATCAACGCCCATGGTACCTCGACGCCGCTGGGCGACGAGATCGAGTTGAAGGCCGTGGAAGGATTGGTCGGTAGCGCGGCCGGGCGCATTTCCATGTCGTCGACCAAATCCTCGATCGGGCATCTGCTTGGCGCGGCAGGGGCCGTCGAGGCCATCTTCTGCATCCTCGCCATGCGCGATCAGGTTGTGCCGCCCACCATCAACCTCGACAACCCATCGGTCGCCACCGCGATTGACCTTGTGCCGCACCAGGCGCGCAAGCGGCCGGTCAATGTGGCGCTCTCGAATTCATTCGGTTTTGGTGGGACCAATGCCAGTCTGGTGTTCACGCGGCACGCGGGTTAGCGCCAAACCACCCTTTCGCCATATTTGCTCCGCACTGGCCTGCAATTCACAAAGCCAGGACGCTTTTGCTGTTTCACTGGGCAGCGCCGATGGAATGTGCGACCATTCGGTGCGGGAAAGGGCTCATCTGCATTGCCAATGCATTTGACCGAAGAGGGTAATCGGCGGTGACGGACTCCAGCACCCCGCCGGATGGCAGCGACCGCGCAGCGTCGCGTTTGCGTCCGACGCCGCCTCGTGCCGCCGGTCAGCCGGACTCGGCGCTGCGCGAGCGTCCGAAGCAGCCTGCCGCGCAATCCCAGCAAGCGGCGAGCTTGGTGAAACCGCCTCCCATTGCGAATGCAGTACCGCGTGCCGTGGCCGCCAACAGTCAAGTGCCGCCACGGGTACCGGCCCAGCCGCAAGCGGTGCCGATGCGCAGCGTTCCACCGCCCAAAATCGTGCCGGCCGGGGGAGACCCTTACCCGCCATTGTCGGAGCGGGTGGTCAACGGCGTTGCCGCCGTGCAAGCTCTGCCGAAACGGCCCGAGCCCAGGCGAGCGGCACCGCGCAGCGCACGCGACGCGCTTGAACCAGACAGAATCGAATTGCCGCCGGAGCGTCGCCGATCCAAGCGCGCACGGCATCCGCTGGTGATCGCCGGCAATGCGATCATCACGCTGTTCCTGATCGTGGCTGTTGCGGCTGGTTATCTGCTCTACATCGGTAAGCAGCGTTTCGATGCAGCGGGGCCGCTGCAAGAGGACAAGGTCGTCGCCATTCCGCGCGGCTCCGGTATTCGCGACATCGCGGATCTGCTGACGAAGGACGGCGTCATTGACCAGCCCTGGGTCTTCATCGGTGGTGTGCTTGTCCTCAAGGCTCACGAGGGTCTCAAAGCCGGCGAATACCAGTTCAAGGCGCATTCCAGCTTGAACGACGTCGTGACCACGCTGAGCGACGGCAAGGTGGTGATCCACCAGATCGGCATCCCGGAAGGGCTGACATCGGAGCAGGTCGTGGCCCGCCTGATGGACAACGATGTGCTGACCGGCAACATCGACGAAGTGCCGGCCGAAGGCAGCTTGCTGCCCGACACCTACAATTTTTCGCGCGGCATGACGCGCGCGCAGTTGATCCAGCACATGCAGCAGGCGCAGCAGCGTCTGGTGAAGGAGATCTGGGCCCGGCGGGCGGCCGACCTGCCGATCAAAACGCCCGAACAGCTCGTGATCCTGGCCTCGCTGATCGAAAAAGAAACTGGCAAGCCGGACGAGCGTACGCGGATCGCCGCCGTGTTCGTCAATCGGCTCAAGCAAAGGATGCGGCTGCAATCGGACCCGACCATCATCTACGGCCTGGTGGGCGGCAAGGGCACGCTCGGGCGCCCGATCATGAAGAGCGAGATCGATCAGCCGACCGCTTACAACACCTACCAGATCGACGGACTGCCGCCCGGACCGATAACGAATCCCGGTCGCGCGGCGCTTGAAGCCGCCGCCAATCCGGCCCGCACCCGAGACCTCTATTTCGTTGCCGACGGCACCGGGGGCCACGTCTTCGCCGAAACCTACGAGCAGCATCAGAAAAACGTCGCGCACTTAAGACAAGTCGAAAACGCGAAGGATACGACCGTTTACAAGCCAGCCGCCGAGACTCCCGCTCACGCGGCGGACACAACATCGCCGCCGCCGGCGCCACCGCCGCCGGCACATCATCCCAAGCGTAAACGCCGCGCCAAACCCGCGCAGTGACATCCGGCGCAGTGATAGCCCTTGTGACGGCAATACGCCGTCGCTAAGGTCGGCGCGATTTTTTGCTCCGCCGGGGGATTCTTGTTCATGGCGCTGTCGAGCATGACGGGATTTGCTCGCCGCCATGGCGTGTGTGGATCTTATGCCTGGGCGTGGGAGATCAAATCGGTCAACGGCAAGGGCCTGGACATTCGGCTGCGCTTGCCGCCGGGCTGGGACGCGATCGAAGCCGGCCTGCGGTCGCGCGCCGCTGAAACGCTGGCCCGAGGTTCAATCCAGACAAGCCTCACGGTCGAGCGTCACGGCGTCGTACCCGCGGTGCAGGTCAACACGGCTGTGGTCGAAGCCCTGGTGACGGCGGCCCGCCAGCTGGCGCGCCGGATCGAGGCGTCGCCGCCAACGCTTGACGGATTGCTCGGCCTTAAAGGCGTGATCGATATCGGCGAAGCCACCGAGAATGAGGAGGAGCGTCGCGGCGCCGAGGAAGCGGTAAAGGCGGGCTTCGCCGAAGCGCTCGCTGCGCTCGCCGACATGCGTCGCCACGAAGGCGCGGCGCTGGCGCGCGTGCTGGGATCGCGGCTCGACGAAATCTCAGCGCTCACTCAGCGCGCCGAATTGGCGCCGGGCCGGCGTCCGGAAGCCGTCCGGGCGCGGCTTGCCGAGCAGATCGCAACGCTCTTGGCGCAGTCCGAACGCTTCGATCCCGACCGGTTGCATCAAGAAGCGATCCTGATCGCCACCAAGGCAGACGTGCGCGAGGAGCTCGACCGGCTCGCGGCGCATGTGGCGCAGGCGAAGGGGTTGATCGAGCAGGGCGGGCCGATCGGCCGCCGGCTCGATTTTCTCGCCCAGGAGCTCAATCGCGAAGCCAATACGCTGTGCGCCAAAGCCAACGATCTGGAACTGACCAATATCGGTATGGAGCTGAAAGCCGCGGTCGAGCAATTCCGCGAGCAGGTGCAGAACGTGGAATAGACCATGGCGCGCGCGGTCGGAAAGCGAAGCGGGCGACAAAACCACAGGAAGATCGCGCGCCGTGGCTTGATGTTTGTGCTGTCGTCGCCTTCGGGCGCGGGCAAGACGACGCTGTCGCGCATGCTGTTGAAAGCGGATCGCAACATCGCGCTGTCGGTGTCGGTGACGACGCGGCCGAAGCGGCGCGGCGAGGTCAACGGGCGCGATTATCATTTCATCGATCCCGGTCGCTTCACCACGATGGTGAAGTCCGGCGAGCTTCTGGAATGGGCGGAGGTGTTCGATCATCGCTACGGCACGCCCCGCCGCCCGGTGGAGCAGGCGTTGGGCGCCGGCCGCGACGTGCTGTTCGACATCGACTGGCAGGGCACGCAGCAACTGCGGGAAAAGGCGCGCGACGATCTGGTCAGCGTCTTCATTCTGCCGCCGACCGTCAACGAACTGGAGCGCCGGCTGCACAGCCGCGCCCTGGATCCCCACGACATCATCCTCGGGCGCATGGCCAAAGCCGCGGGCGAAATGAGTCATTGGCCGGAATACGACTACGTCATCGTCAACAGCGACAAGGCGCGGGCGTTCGCCGAAATACGCGCCATCCTCGCGGCCGAACGGCTCAAGCGCGAACGCCAAATCGGATTGTCTGATTTTGTGCGCGGGCTGCAGGAGAAACTGTGACGCCGGTGGCCGCGGCGAGCGTCACACGGACAACACCGTTCGCCCAACCACCCGGCCGGCGCGAAGATCGTCAAGCGCGGCCTGCGCCTCGTTGAACGGACGCTCGCGCGTCGGAATTGGCGTGAGCTTGCCCTCGCGCGCCAGCGCCAGCAGGTCACGCGCCTCGGCGAGCGTGCCGGTCAGCGTGCCTTCGATGGTCATCGCCTTGATGGCGAACATTGCCGTCGCAATCGAAAACGTGCCGCCAAGGAGCCCGGTAACGACAACCTTGCCGCCGCGCGCGAGAACGCCGGTCGCAAATTGCAGCGACTTGTCGGAACCGACGAAGTCGCAGACCCCAAGCACGCCGCCGGTTGCCGACAGGATTGCGCGCCGCGCCTGGGGATCGGCCGGATCGTAGGCTGCGGCCGCGCCTGCCGCGAGCGCCGTCTTGCGCTTCTCGGCATCGATGTCGGCGACGATCGGCGGCGCGGAGAACAGCGCCCGCGCGATCGACAATCCCATCATGCCGACGCCACCGAGGCCGACGAGCAGCACGGCGCCGCGGTTGGCGCGCTCCGCCAGCCGTTTGAGCGCCGCATAGGCGGTCAGCCCCGAACACATCAACGGCCCGGCAAAGTCGGGCGACAGCGGTGCGTAATCGAGCAGATAGCGCGGATGTGGAACAAGAACGTGCGAGGCGTAGCCGCCGTCGACGCTGATGCCGAGATGGCGATGTGCCGAGCACAGATTTTCGTCCCCCGCCAAGCAGGCGGCGCATTTTCCGCAGCCGATCCAGGGATAGATCGCAACACGTCTTCCGGGCTGCGCGCCATCGGCTGCTTCACCGGCACTCTCGATCACGCCGGCAATTTCGTGCCCGAGCGTGAAGGGCAGGGCGCGATCCTTGGTGATGTCGAGCTTGCGATCGCCGCCGAGTTCGAAATAGCCGTCCTGCAAATGCAGGTCGGAGTGGCAAACGCCGCAGCGTTCGACCCGTACCAGCACCTCGGTGCCTTGCGGCGCGGGGCAGTCGACCACGGTTTCGCAGAGCGGCTGCCCGTAGGCGACGAGCGATTGACGATGCATGCGGCTCATGGTGCGTGCGCTCTTAATCCGTGGGCTTGTCGGCAACATCATGCCTCAATGGTGGCGCCGCCGCGAGGGCACGCGCCAGCGAGACGAAATCGCCGACCGCAAGGTCCTCGGCGCGGGCGGTGGCATCGAGCCCGGCCGTCGCGAGCAAGGCCGGGACCTCGACGCCGAGCGAGCGCAGGCTTTGGCGCAGCATTTTGCGTCGCTGGCCGAATGCCGCCTGAGTCGTGCGCTCCAGCAGCCTACGCTCGCACGGGAGCGGCTCGGGTCGCGGCACCAGGCGTACGAGTGAGGATTTGACCTTGGGGGGCGGCACGAACGCCGAGGCGTTGATGTCGAACAGGATGCGCGGCTCGCAGCGCCACTGTGCCAGCACCGACAAGCGTCCGTAGCTTTTGGAATGCGGCGCCGCCACGATGCGTTCGGCTACCTCGCGCTGAAACATCAGGACGGCGCTGTCGAACCACGGCGGCCACGGCTCGACGGTGAGCCACGACACGAGCAGTGCCGTGGCGATGTTGTAGGGCAGGTTGGCGACGATCCGCACCGGGCCGCCCGGCAACCTCGGCCGCGGATCGAATGTCAGCGCGTCGGCTGCAACGATGTCGAGGCGGCCCGGATAGTGCGCGCCGATCTCGTTGAGCGCCGCGATGGCGCGATCGTCGCGTTCGACCGCGAGGACGCGCGCCGCACCGAGCGTTAGCAGGGCGCGGGTAAGGCCGCCCGGTCCTGGCCCGACCTCGAACACGGTGGCGCCTTCGAGCGGCCCCGCCGCGCGTGCTATCCGAGCAGCCAGATTCAAGTCCAACAAAAAATTCTGGCCGAGCGATTTTCGGGCAGCGAGGCCGTGGCGGCGAATGACCTCGCGCAGCGGCGGCAGGCCGTCCGGTGTGGCGGACGCCTCGCTCACGTTGCCGGCGCGAACGCCGCTCGTTCCGCGCCCGCGAGCCGTGACGCCAACCGCAATGCCGCGATGAGGCTCGCCGGATCGGCCCTGCCGGTGCCGGCGATGTCGAAGGCCGTGCCGTGGTCGGGCGACGTGCGTACGAACGGCAAGCCGAGCGTGGCGTTGACCGCGTGATCGAAGGCCAGCGTCTTGATCGGGATCAGCGCCTGATCGTGATACATGCACAGCGCCACGTCGTAACTCTTGCGCGCCGCTTCATGAAACATCGAGTCCGCCGGCAGCGGACCATGCACCGCGATGCCTTCGGCGGCGAGCTGCTCGACCGCCGGCGCGACGATGGCGCGGTCTTCCTCGCCTAACGTGCCGTCTTCGCCGGCATGCGGGTTGAGCCCGGCGATTGCGAGCCGCGGCCGCGCCAACTGAAACCGTACGCGCAGATCATGCGCCACGATGCGTCCGGTTTCGACGATCAGGGCGGTGGTGAGCTCTTTGAAGATGTCCCTCAGAGGCAGATGAATGGTCACCGGCACAACGGCCAGTTCCGGCGACCACAGCAGCATCACCGGGCGCAGCAACTGGCCGGTGGCTTCCTGGACCAGCTTGGCCAGAAACTCGGTGTGGCCGGGCTCGGCGAAACCCGACTTGTAGAGCACGTTCTTCGCCACCGGATTGGTCACTACCGCCGCGGCCGCCCCGCGCATCACATCGGCGACCGCGCGCCGGATCGAGGCGAGCGCCGCGGGCGCACTCGACCGGTCCGGCCGGCCGGGCTCGGCGCTCGCCGCGACATCCAGGGCAACGACCGGCAGCGCCGTGCGAAATGCGGCAACGGCCGCTTCGGGTTTGACCTGCGTCAGCGGGACATCGAGACCGAGCCGAACCGCCCGTCGGCCGAGGAATTGCGGATCGGCGGCAACGTAAAACGGCGGCACGTTGAGTTCGACACGCCGATGCCAGACGGCAAGCGCAAGGTCGGGGCCGATCCCGGCCGGCTCGCCGAGCGTCAATGCCAGCGGTTGCACGGTCTTGGTTTGATCCGGTTCGCGATGCTGCGCTTATTTGTATTCGATCAAGGCCTCGCGCCGCAACTTCTTCAGATAGATGGCGGCCCGGGCTTCGAATTTCTTTTGAAACATCTCATCGTGAACCTTCTTTGCCTCGGGCGTATCGTTCTTGGTCTGCCGCTTGCCGCAAACGGCGAACATCTGGAAGCCTTCGGCCGTGCGCTCGGGCGGCGTCAGGTGCCCGACTTCAGTGTTGTCGAGAATATCGCGCGACGGCTTGGGCAGGTCGGCTGAAAATTTGAGGACCTGGTCGCGCACCGCCACTTCGTTGAGCGCGCGGGCGAAGGCGATTCCCCCGGCACAGTCGGCGAAGCGGCCGCGCAACGCCTCGGCTTCGCGCTTGCGCGATTCGTAGAATGAGTCGGCCGCACCAGACTGGACGATAAAGACGATCGGACGCAGCGTATACTCGTATCCGACGTTGGCATCCTTCTCGTCGGTCGGGTGCAGGTGCAGTTGCGCTTCGACGTCGGTGTCGGCGATTTCAAGGCTCGCCTTGTAGCGGCCGCGGATCAGCGCATTCCACGCCATCTGCGCCTCGATCCGGTGCTTGAGCGCCGCGGCGCTCGATCCGGCATGCACCAGGATGGCGGTCAGTTTATCGGCGTCGATACCCATGTGCTGGGCGACGCTGCCATAGGATTGCTCGACTTCGGTCTTGGGAACGTCGATGCTGAAGTTCTTGGCCTCGTGAATTTCGAGCAACTCGTCGACCAGCGTGTTGAGCACCTGCTGGCGCGGCGGCAGTTTCTGGGTGCTCAGTTGTTCGAGCTTTTGGCGCTGTGTGATGTCGAGCTGCGTGATCGGTATGCCATTGACCAACGCGGCGATCTCCTGGGCGCGGGCTACCGCGCCGCCGGCAAACGTCATCGCCACCGCCAGCACCGCCCCCGCCAGGCGGGCGCGAAGTTTGTATTTGCCTAAGTCAATGCGCAACATCGCTTGTTGCTCTCCTCGCCAAGGGGTTGGCTGCCACAAGTCCACCCCGCCAGCACCGGTCCCTGCCGTATCCTCGCGGCAAAATTTTGGAAGAGGCTGCAAACAGGGTGCGGCCGATTGCCTGCCCGCAATTGGCGGTCTTAACCTGAGGTTGGCTGTCGCGGCAGCGCATTAGCCATCCTCCAGGTACAGCAGCGCAACGAACCCCGTGAGACCGCCCACCAGGACTGGTACCCACGCGGCGGTCATTGGGGACATCAGTTCCGCCTTGCTCATGTCCTCGGTGATTTTTTGCAGCACAAAGAGCATGAAGCCGGCCGAAATGCCGCTTAGCACCATCTTTTGCACGCCGCCGAAGCGGAAGAACCGCAGACTCACGGCTGCCGCCAACAGCACCATGGCGCAGAGCAGAAACGGCCTTGCCAGAAGCTCATTGTATTGCAGGCGGTAGCCGGCAGCGGCGAGGCCCGCCCGGTCCGCCATCTGGATGTAGCTCGGCAGGTCCCAGAACGGCACGGTCTCCGGCGTGGCAAAGCTCTCCCGGACCTGTGCGAGCGTCAGGTTGGTGTTGAGCCGATAGGTGTCCATGGCTTGTGGCGGTTTGATCGGCGAGTAGATGTGCGTATCGTCGAGCTGCCAGTAGCCGTTCTTGAGCTCCGCGGTGCGCGCCTCAATCCGCTCCTCGAATAGGCCTTCCTTGTCGAAGGTGTACACGGTGACGGTGCCGAGGCTCGATCCCTGCTCGCGACTGGTTTGGGCGTTGATGATGGCCGCCCCATCGGGGCTTTTCTGTCGGACCCAGAAGCCGCTGCTGCTGGCTTGCAGCGCCGACGGCGACTCGTCGAGCATGAGTTCTTCGAGGCGCTTGGAACGCTCGTGCATCAAGGCGGCGACCGGATTGTAGGCCGTGGTCGCGATCGTGCCGAACAGGAAAGCGACGAGCAGCGCCGGTGCCACGAATTGCCAGGCGGAGATGCCGGCCGATCGCGCGATCACCAGTTCGAGCCGGCGCGACAGCGTCAGATAGCAAGACATCGCCCCGACCAGGATCGCGAACGGCATGATGTGTTCGGTCAGTTGGGGAATGCGGAAGATCGAAATCTCGGCCAGTATCCAGGCCGTCGCCTTCGGCCAATCGGCGCCGCGGCGCATCAATTCGAAATAGTCGATCATGCCGGCGAGCACGACGATGCCGACGAATGTCGCCATGACCGAGCTGAGAAAGCGCGAGCCGAAGTAGCGCGACATGGTACCGATCATCATCGGTCAAATCCTCACGCCGTGGCTCGCACGATCCGCTCGGTGATCGCGCCGGCGATGCGGGTCGTCACCGCGGCGTGTTCGATCGTTTTGCCGCGCCCAATCTGGATCAGGCCGCCGACGATGGCGACGCCGAGCGCAATGAATTGCAGCGATAGCATCGCGGGAAGGCGGACGCCGACGATCACGCTGACGAAGCCGATAAGCCGGAGTGCGGTCGCCGTCCCAATCAGCCCAAGCATCGCCAACGTCCGGCTTTGCCGGGTGGTCTGCGGCGGTCCGAGAAACATGTATGTCAGGATCACGAAGGCCAGGGGATAGAACGGCGTGGCCAAGCGGTCGTACATCTCAGAGCGGTACTGGTCCGCCTGTGTGACGTAGAGCGTATCCTTCGCCGACGGCCATATCAGCTCCCAAAGGTATTTTTCGCGCACCGTGTACATCGTGTTCTGAGGGCCGCCGGTAAATTTCGACAGATCGAACGCGTAGCGGTCGAACGTCACAATGCGCGGGTCGGGCCGGCCCGCTTCCAGCCGTTGGATGCTGCCGTGTTCGAGGACGAGGAACGAGCCGTTGGCGTTTTTCACGATCTCGCCCTGTTCGGCGAGGTAAGTGGCTTCTTCGTGAGGGTCACGCCTGTCGTCGACGAAGATGCCGAGGAGCAAACCATTCGGCCGGCGGTCGGAAATGTGGAACGTGAGGTTGCCACTGACGCTGGTGAAGCGTCCTGGCTGAACGATGTTGGTAAGAATGTCGGCGCGCACCTGTGAGGACCAGTCGCGCAATTCGCGCAGCGCCCGCGGCGAGACATAGACGGCGATGGCCGAGACCAGCATCGAAACCAGGACACCGGCGACCAGAAACGGCCATAGCAACCGCCACGGCGAAACGCCGGCGGCATTCATCACGATGATTTCCGAATCCGAGCCGAGGCGGCTCAGCACATGACTCGCCGATACCATCAGGGCGATCGGCGCGATGATCATGACCAGCAGCGGCACGATCATGCCGGTAATGCCGACAAAGACGAACAGCGTCTGACGTTCGCTGGTGATCAGGTCGAAATCGCGCATCGCTTGGGTGAACCAGATCACGACGGTCAAGGTGATGAGCGTGATCAGAAACGCGACCATCGTGGTGCGGAATATGTACCGAGTGATCGATCCCACCGGATTCTCCCTGCGCCGACAAAGGCCGGCGTATCACTCAGATCGCACTGGCCTGCCGAATCGCCGCGCTCGGCGGCTCGCACCTCGACGGAGGGGTGATGCTTTCGCAAAATGGCCTCGCCAAGGCAATGCCGTCGCCATAAATCGTCCGAGGAGCGGCTCCGGCGGGGGGACGGATGGGCCCCTGTCCGAGGCGATCAACGCGCTTTGCACGATGCGCGGTCCGGTACATAACAGCGCTGCAGCCCTCCGATCCGGCCGCAACGGCCCATAGGACCCCTCATGCCCGCTGTGCTTACCCTAGGCTTTGCTCCCTTTACCCGTGTCCGCGGAGTTCTTGTTGCGTTCTGCGGCGAGAACCTCAAATTCGGCGCCGCGACCAGGAAGGCGCTGGCCCCGGCCGAAGACCTCATTCGGCGTGCCGCCGCGGCAGATCGATTTACCGGCAAGAACGGCGCGACCCTCGATATCGTCGCGCCGCAGGGCCTCAGCGCGCCGCGGCTGGTGGTGATCGGGACCGGCAAGGATGGCGAGCTGAAGCCGCGCGATATCGTCAAGCTAGGGGGCATCGCCATGGGACGGGTGCCATCGGCTGCGACCGAGGCGACGATCCTGGCCGAGTTCGGCTCGGGTGCTCTCAAGCCTGAGCAGATCGCCGATCTGGCGCTTGGCGTCAGGCTGCGGGCGTATGCGTTCGACCGTTACAAGACCAAGCGCAAGGAAGGCGACGAGCGCGCCGAGAAAGTCCGCGTCGATTTCGGTTGTGCCAATCCCGCCGCCGCCGAGAAGGCGTGGGGGCGCGTCGCCGGAACCGCGGACGGCGTGGTGCTCGCCCGCGACCTCATCAATGAGCCGGCGAATGTGCTCTATCCGGTGGAGTTTGCCCGCCGCGCGTCAGCCCTGACCAAGCTCGGCGTCGGCGTTGACGTGCTGGACGTGCCCGCCATGCGCAAGCTCGGTATGGGGGCGTTGCTCGGCGTCGGCCAGGGCTCCATGCACGATTCCCGGCTCGTGGTGATGCGCTGGAATGGCGGTAAACGCGGCGCAGAGCCGGTAGCCTTCATCGGCAAGGGGGTGTGCTTCGATACCGGCGGAATCTCGATTAAGCCGGGGCAGGGCATGGAGGACATGAAAGGCGACATGGCGGGTGCCGCCTGTGTGGTCGGCCTCATGCATGCGCTTGCTGCGCGCAAGGCCAAGGTCAACGCGGTTGGCGCCATCGGGCTGGTCGAGAACATGCCGGACGGCAAGGCGTATCGGCCGGGCGACATCCTCAAGACCATGTCGGGGCAGACGATCGAGATCATCAATACCGACGCCGAGGGTCGCCTCGTGCTCGCCGACGCGCTGCATTACGTCAACAAGCGGTTCAAACCGAAATTCATGATCAATCTGGCGACGCTCACTGGCGCCATCATCGTCGCACTGGGGCAGGAATATGCCGGGATGTTCTCCAACAACGACAAGCTCGTCGAGCGGCTGACCAAGGCCGGCGAGGAGACGGGTGAGCGGGTGTGGCGCATGCCGCTCGGCCCCGAATACGACAAGCTGATCGACTCGAAATTCGCCGACATGAAGAATACGGGCGGACGCTGGGCCGGCTCAATCACCGCGGCGCAATTGCTGCAGCGCTTCGTTGACAAGACACCGTGGGCGCATCTCGATATCGCGGGAACCGCGCTTGGCTCGCCGCAGACCGACATCAACAGGAGCTGGAGCTCCGGGTGGGGCGTCCGGCTGCTCGACCGGTTGGTCGAGGATTATTACGAGCGCTGAGCGGCGCGCGTGCGATGACCGAAATCCTATTCTACCAGCTCAACGGTCAAAAGCTTGAACAGATTCTGCCGCCGCTGATCACGCGCTCGCTTGAGCGCGGCTGGCGGGTTGCAGTGCAGGCCTCCTCGGAGGAACGCGTCGAGGCGCTTGATGCGCACCTGTGGACCTGGCGCGATGACGCGTTCCTGCCGCACGGAACTTGGCGGGAGGCCGAGGCAGCGGAGCAGCCGGTTCTCCTCACAATCAATGCCGAGAATCCCAACGGGGCAGCCGTGCGCTTCCTGGTCGATGGCGCCGCAGTACCGGCGGACGCGTCGGCGTATCAACGCCTCGTCCTGCTGTTCGACGGTGACGATCCGGAAGCGCTGGAAACCGCGCGTGAACGCTGGACGAGCGCCAAAAAGGACGGCTTTGAGGTGACTTATTGGCGCACCGACGAGAATGGCCGCTGGCAGCGCCAAGCATAACAGCTCAGCGTTTCAGTTCTGTCGCAGGTGTGGATCATAACTTATTGAATAATAATAGTTTTAACTGCTTGAAAGTGACGCATTAAGGGCGTCGTGCAATGCCCTATCAGACGCATTATATTTTTTGCTCGGCTATTAGTTTGGGTGCTATAGTTGCATCATGAACAAACATTTAGGGGCAAAAAAACGGCAGGCGAAGTCGGCTCGGAGTACAGGGACGCGTAAGGCCTCTCCCCGTAAGGCGCACGCGCGCGTCACGGCCAAAAAGCAGGAGCCGCGCAACGGCCGCAAAGTGGCGGTTCGAGGCGTCACCCAGGCGAGCGTACCCAAGGTCAACCCGAGCGTCATCGCCAGCATCAGCGTCAGTCAGGTGCGCGTCAGCCAAGCCAGCACCAGCCAGCTCAGCATCGGCATCAGCGCCGTCGCGACCATCGGCCAAGCGTTGCGATCGCATAAGTTCCAGGTTGGCCAGACGGTATCCTATACGTCGAGCCCGATCAGCCGGCCCGGAGCGAGCGGGAGCTATAAGGTTGTGCGCCTGCTGCCGTCCGATGGCGAAGACTACCAATACCGGATCAAGCACGCTGGCGAGGCATTCGAGCGGGTCGCCAAGGAAAGTCAGCTCGACGTCGAAGGCTGAGCTCCGCCGCGCAATCGTCTTTGCGCCACTTTGCCGCCAATCTTTGCCGGTGACGTTCGCCGTCCGTGGATGGATCGGCGCTGGCGTCAATGCGGATGCCAAGCCATACTTGGTGGCGCGCCGAATGTTCCACTGTCGGTAGGGTATGGTGATGGGCCGCGTCGATCCGCAAGTTCTGGCGTTGGTCTTGCGCATTTCGCCGGTGTGGATCGCGGCTCTGTCTGCGGCTTTGCTCGTTCTGACGGTTTGGGCCCTCGTGCTTCGCCGCTCACGCAAAGGATTTTTCGCAGGCGTGGGGCGGTTTTTCCTGGTCATACTGACGGCCGGGTTCAGCGCGTCGCTGATCTGGGGCTTGCTTGACAACAGCGCGGTGCGCGATCGCGATGCCCAGCGCAGTGCGCTGCAGCGGCGGGCCGGGGAATTGACCGCACAAGCGCTGGCGCAGGGTTCGTCGCTGGCGTGCCTCGATGCACTCGCCGGCGAAACAGTGCAGGCGGCGTGCGAGCGCACGATTTTCGCCACGCCCGCCAATGTGGCGAGTGCCGTCGCTTACGTCGCGGCCCAGTACGGGCTTTTGTCGGACATGTCGGCATTCAGCAGACGGGGTGGTACGGACATCGGCGATGACCTGGTGCCGCTGCGCCGGGCGCTGGAGGCCGATCCCTTCGGCTTTCTTGCCCATGTGCTGGTGCGACGCGACGGCTGCACCAGCGAGCGCTGCCAGGCTTTCGCGCTGCTCCACGACCCCAGTCACGTGCGGACCAACATCATCGCTCAAACCCTGCAACATTACGTTGATCACTACCGCGAGGTGTGGGCTCGGGCGGCCGAGCTTCCGGCCATTGGGGTGGCCGATATCTCCCCGACCGGCACGGCCGATCCGGGCAGGCGCAAGGTCCCGGTCAACATCGACTTCCCGAGCGCCGCCTCGATTCCTCCGATCAGCATCATGAATCCGGAGCCGAAGGCGACGCCTGCAACTGCCGAAGCGGCGCGTAAACGTGCGGAAAAGCCGAAGGATAGTGTCCAGCCGGTTTGGCGGCCGTCCGCCGCGGCCCCCGGCCAGGCGGCGCAATGACGCCGGCCGCCGGGTTCGAACGGCCATTCATTTTGCCCCATTGCTCGCGGCGCGCAGCCCGGCTCTGATGTGCTGATGTTCGGCTCCGTACTCATCGCCAATCGCGGCGAGATTGCCTGCCGCATCGCGCGCACCGCCAAGCGGCTTGGTATCCGAACCATCGGTGTGTATTCGGCCGCTGACGCAGGCGCGCTGCATCGCCGCGTCTGCGATGAAGCCCATTTGCTCGGCGCTGCCGACGCGCGCGACAGCTACCTCTCGATCACCCGGCTGATCGAGGTCGCCCAGAGTGCGCGCGCCGAATGCGTCCACCCCGGCTATGGTTTTTTGTCCGAGAACGCCGATTTTGCCGACGCCTGTGCGCAGGCCGGCATCGCATTCATCGGGCCGCCGGCGAGCGCGATCCGCGCCATGGGCCTCAAGGATCGCGCTAAGGCGCTGATGCAGAAGGCCGGCGTGCCCATCGTGCCCGGCTATCACGGTGAACGTCAGGATGCGAAATTCCTCAAGGAGAAGGCCTACGAGACCGGCTATCCCGTGCTGATCAAGCCGGCGGCGGGAGGCGGTGGCCGTGGGCTGCGCCTGGTCGAACGGCACGTCGAGTTCGAGGCCGCACTGGAATCGGCGAGCCGTGAGAGCGAGGCGGCGTTCGGCTCCGGCCGCGTGCTGCTCGAAAAATACATCGCCGCGCCCCGCCACATCGAAATCCAGTTGTTCGCCGATCACCATGGCCACATCATCCACCTCGGCGAGCGCGACTGTTCGCTGCAGCGCCGGCACCAGAAGGTCATCGAGGAGGCGCCCGCGCCCGGCATGAGTTGGGAACTGCGCGCCCAAATGGGCGCCGCCGCCGTCGAGGCCGCCCGCGCGGTCGGCTACACGGGGGCGGGCACGGTCGAGTTTATCGCCGATGGCACACAGGGTCTGCGATCAGGCGCGTTCTGGTTCATCGAGATGAATACCCGGCTGCAGGTCGAGCATCCGGTGACCGAAGCGATCACTGGCCTTGATTTGGTGGAGTGGCAATTTCGCATTGCCGCCGGAGAACGCTTACCACTGACGCAGGATGAGATTCGGCTCGATGGTCATGCCGTCGAGGCGCGCATCTATGCCGAGGACCCCGAGAACGGTTTTCTGCCTTCGACCGGAACGATCGTCGCTGCGCAATGGCCCGCAAATGTGCGTGTCGATAGCGGCGTCGAGGCCGGCAGCGAAGTCACGCCTTTCTACGACGCGATGATCGCCAAGCTTATCGCCCATGGAGCAACGCGCGAGGATGCACTCGACCGTCTCACCGACGCGCTCGATCGCACGATGATCGCCGGGCCGCGCACCAATACGGCGTTTCTGGCTAAGCTATGCCGCTCGGATGAGTTCCGGCGTGGCACAGTCGATACCGGGTTCATCGACCGCAATCTCGCCGCGCTCGGCGCGGTGCCGCGCGAGCCCGATTATGGCGCTGCGGCGCTTGGCCTTGATCGTCTGCTTGTCCGGCAGGAGCTTGCGGCTCGCGAAACAACAGTTTTGACGGATGATCACGCTGATTCCGGTGCCGATTCTCTATGGGCCGCTGTGGACGGATTCCAGCTCGGCGGTGCGCGCACGCTGTCGCTGCCGGTTGTGATCGACGGCCACGATATCGAGGCAACCGTCACCTACGCAAAGGATGGCGCGCGCGTTGCGGTCGGCGGTGTCGAACCGGCCACGGATGCGACGGCGTTTGTTGCGGACAGCGACGCCTATGTGTTGCGCGATGGCCGCCAGACGCGCGTGCGCGTGCGGGATTTTTCCGCGGCATCAGCAGGGATGGCGGGCGGCGATGGCACCGTCAGGGCGCCGATGCATGGCCGCGTGCTGCAGCTTTTCGCCGGCGCGGGCGAAGCGGTTACGCGCGGTCAGCCGCTCGCCGTGATTGAGGCAATGAAGATGGAACACACGCTACATGCGCCGTTTGCCGGCGTCGTACGGCAGGTCGCGGTCGCGTCAGGCGCGCAGGTTGTGGAAGGCGCAGAGATCATGGTGATCGAGCCTGCGGAAGCGCGTTAATGTAGCCTCATGTCCCTGCATCTCATCAAGCTGTGTGTCGGCTGCGATTCCGTCCGTGATCTCGAGGGCTGGATCAGGCAAAAGCTCAAAGACAAGCGCAAACGCGGCGAAAAGCCCGAACACATCCACCGCACCCGCATGGTGCCGAAGCGCGCCGAGGAATTGACCGACGGCGGTTCGCTCTACTGGGTCATTCGCGGCGAGATCATGTGCCGGCAACCCATTCGCGCCGTGCGGCCGTTCCGCGACAAGGACGGTGTCGGGCGCTGCGGACTTGTGCTCGATCCCAAAGTGGTTTTGGTGGCGCCACGCCCATATCGCGCGTTCCAGGGCTGGCGGTACCTGCAACCGGCCGACGCGCCGCGCGACCTCGACAGCGCGGCGCCTGGCGCGGCGGCGATGCCGGAAAAAATGCGGCGGGAACTGCGTGAACTCGGCCTGATGTAAGGGGCGGCTTGTCCCGAGCCGGCTGCATGGCGCCGGCCCGCGCGATCACGTAAAATCGGCGAAGCGGATGGGCGCGGCTGCATTGCGGAGCGACAGCATGATTATCGAAAACGAAAAAGACGTCACCAAAGCGGTGCTAGCCGCCTATGCGCGCACCAAGAACCCGCGATTGCGGGAAATCCTGTCCGCGCTGATCCGCCATCTCCATGAATTCGCCCGCGAGGTGAGGCTGACCGAGCAGGAGTTTCACACCGCCATGGGCTACCTTGTGGCGATCGGCCAGAACTCGAACGAGAACCATAACGAAGCCGTGCTGATGGCCGGGTCGCTCGGCCTGTCGCCGCTGATCTGCCTGCTCAACAACGGCGACAACGGCCAGACCGAGACCGACGCCAATACGCTCGGCCCGTTCTGGCGGATGCATTCGCCGGCGACTCCGAATGGCGGCACGATCGTACGGTCGCCGACGCCGGGCCCCGCTCTGTTTGTCGATGCCACGTTCCGCGAACCCAGCGGCAAGCCGGTCGTGGGCGCCGAGGTTGATATCTGGCAGTCATCGCCGGAAGGTTTTTACGAGAACCAGGATCCGGTCCAGGCCGACATGAATTTGCGCGGCAAATTCACGACCGATAATGAGGGCCGCATCAATTTCCGCAGCGTGAAGCCCGCCGGTTATCCGGTCCCGATCGACGGGCCGGTCGGCGACTTGTTGCGCGCCGCCGGACGGCACAACATGCGGCCGTCGCATCTTCATTTCCTGGTTTACAAACCGGGCTTCAAGACGCTGATTTCGCAGCTTTATGACCCGGAAGACCCGAACCTTGAAACCGACGCGCAGTTCGGCGTCACGCGTCATCTGATCGGCAAATACGTCAAGCACGCCGCAGCCGAACCGACGCCGGCGGGCGAGACTGGGGCGCCATGGTATTCGCTGACGCACGATTTCATCATGGAGCCCGGCGCGGCGAACCTGCCGAGACCGCCGATCCGCGGCAAGGCGGCGGGCGAGCGGCCGCAAATTCCGCACCTGGAAGCGGTGTAAGCTTTGTTCCGCCCGTGGCGCAAAAGCCCGACGGGTCGGAATAGAAAAGGGGGGAACACCATGCGTCGCAGAACGCTACTGAAGGGCGTCGCCGCTACGGCCGCGACCGGCCTGTTCGTCCGCCGCGCGGCCGCCGACACGCCGCTGAAAATGGGCATCAGCATTCCGCTCACCGGCGCCGGCTTTGCCGCGGTCGGCCGGCAGGCGACGACCGCGATCAAGCTCTACATGCAGCAGCACGGCGATACGGTCGCCGGCCGCAAGATCCAGCTCACCATTCGCGACGATGGCGGTGTTGCCGACATGGCGCACCGCATCATCCAGGACATGATCGTCAATGATAAGGTCGATATCGTCGGCATCGGCATTACGCCAACCTCGCTGGCGGTCGCGCCGCTGATTACGCAGGCCAAGAAGGCCACCCTCGTCATCAGCTCGGGCGCGTCGATCACGACGACGAAATCGCCGTATTTCGTCCGCGCCGGCTTCATCCTCAGCCCGCAATCGTGGATCCTGGCCGAATGGGCGGCCAAGAACGGCTCGAAGCGCGTCGTCACGCTGGTCAATGAGTGGGCGCCGGGGATCGAAGCGGAAACCGCATTCACCACCCGGTTCAAGCAGGTCGGCGGCGAGATCATGCAGTCGATCCGAATTCCGCTCGCCAATCCCGACTTTGCGCCGTTCCTGCAGCGCGTCGGCGATCTCAAGCCCGATACGGCGTTCATCTATTTCCCGGGCACCCAGGCGCCGATTTTCGCCAAGCAGTTTGCCGAGCGCGGGCTCGGCAAATCCGGCATCAAGATCATCGGTCCGGGCGATCTCACCGACGACGACGATCTCAACGCCATGGGCGATCAGATGCTCGGCATGATCACGGCCGGGCCGTATTCCGCCTCGCACGATTCCGCCCTCAACAAGGCTTACGTCGCCGCCATGGAGCAGGCCGGTCATTTCCGGCCCGATTTCGTTTCGCTCGGCGGCTATGACGGCATGCACCTGATCTACGAAGCGCTGAAGAAGACGAACGGCAATACCGACGGCGACGCACTGATCGCCGCCATGAAGGGCATGGCGTGGGAGAGCCCGCGCGGCCCGATCTCGATCGATCCGGCGACGCGCGACATCGTCAGCAACATCTATATCCGCAAGGTCGAAAAGCTGAACGGGCAGCTCTGGAGCACGGAATTCCAGACCTATCCGAACGTGAAGGACCCGATGAAGGCGGCGAAGTAGGGGAGCTACACCCCCACGTTATCGATCAGCCTTGTCTTGCCGATCCTTGCCGCGACCAGGAGCCGGACCGGCCCGTCCTTGAGTGAGCCCACCGGCGCCAGCGTCTCGGCGTGGCGCGCTTCGAGGTAATCCAGCGCGAACCCCGCCCTTGTGATCGCAGCGCGCCCTCCGTCCAGTACCGCCGCCATCGGTTTGCCGGCCGCGATCGCCGCCGCACATTCCTTGAGCACGCGATAGAGCGTCGGCGCGGTCTGCCGTTCGGACGGCGAGAGATAGACATTCCGCGACGACCGCGCCAAGCCATCACGCTCGCGCACGATCGGCGCGCCGAGGATGCGAGTCCTAAGATCGAGGTCCCTCGCCAGCCGTGTGATCACCTTGAGCTGCTGGTAATCCTTGTCGCCGAAGATGGCGATGTCGGGTTCGCATTGCGTCAAAAGCTTCGCCACGACGGTCGCTACGCCCGCGAAAAAGTGCGGCCGGAACGCATCTTCAAGGCCGGCCAGCGCCGGCCCCTCCGGCACGATCCTGGTGGCAAAGCCTTGCGGATACATCGTTTCCACCGGCGGCGCCCAGACCAGATCGACGTGAAGTGCGCGTAGCGCCGCCAGGTCGGCGGCAAACGTGCGTGGATAGCTGCGAAAGTCTTCGTTCGGCGCAAACTGCGTTGGATTGACGAAGATCGAGACGATGACACGATCGGCGCGGCTTTGCGCGCGGCGAATGAGCGATAGATGTCCGTCATGCAGCGCGCCCATGGTCGGCACCAGCGCGATCGTCTGCTGCGAGCCGCGCGCTTTCCTCTGCACTTGGCGAAAGTCGGCGACGGCGCGTCGCAACTGGGACAATTTCTTGATGACGCGCGTGCGGCGC